>JAPLOL010000022.1 GCA_026400735.1 Alphaproteobacteria bacterium
GTGCTTGCGAAAGCGCGTCCCGGTGGCGCAGCACCTCAAGATGCGGCCGCGCCGCACGTATCGCCGCAACCGCAGGCGCCGGCAGGTGGTTGGCAACAGCCGCAATCAAATCAAAGCAGCGGCGGCTGGCAAACGCCACCTGCGCCTCCGCATCAGCAAGCCTGGACAAGCGGCGCATCTGCGACGGGCGCTGGCGCAGAGACGCTGACGCCGATCGGCTACATTCAGAAATGTTTGCGGCTCTTCGTTGATGGGAAAGGTCGCGCGCGTCGCGCCGAATATTGGTGGTGGGCCTTGGCGATCGCCGTCATCTCGATCGTGATTAGCCTGCTCGAACTCATGCTTTTTGGCGCCAACGCTTACGGTCAGCCGAACAATCAGATACTCTCGACGGTCTTCAGTCTCGCGGCCGCAGCGCCTGGGATCAGCGTTGCTTCGCGTCGCTTCCACGATGTTGGGTTAAACGGTTGGCTCGTTGCGGGTTTTGTCGTGGCGTTTGGGGTCGGCCAAATGCTCACGCTTGCGCTCAATCCGCTCGGCATGATCCTCATGATGGTCGCTGGCATCGCCATGCTTGTCATCACGGTGATGCCTTCTAAGCCCGGCGCGAACCAATATGGGCCCAATCCCAAGGGATTGTGATCGCCGCATTTGAAACGCCGCGTATGCGCCTGCTAGAAAGCGGGTCCGCGAGGAGGGGACATGGCTGACGTATTTTTGTCTTACGCACGCGAAGATACCGCGCGCGCCGATCAAGTCGCCAAAGGTTTAACCGCCGCTGGTCTCGACGTCTTCTGGGACAACGAAATTCCGCCCGGCACCACGTGGGCCGATTACATCGAGCAGAAGCTCACGCAGTGCAAAGCGCTGATTGTGCCGTGGAGCGAGCACTCGACCAAGTCGCAATGGGTGCGCGAAGAGGCGCGCATGGGCCGCGACAAGGGCGTGCTCATTCCGGTGATGATCGACGCATCACAACCGCCCTTTGGTTTTGGTGAAGTGCAGGCTGCGAACCTGACAAGCTGGAATGGCGAAGCGGATCATCCGAGTTGGCGGCGCTTCGTGACTGCGGTGATGAACGCAACGCAGAGCGAACCGCGTCCCGCGCCGCAGCCAGCTCCCGCACCGACTCCACCGCCCCAGCCGCAAAGCGCGCCGCCGCAGCAACAGCAGCAGGCTTGGAGCACGCCAGCGCAGCCGCAAGGTGGCGAGAAAAAGAGTGTGCCGGTCTGGATGTGGGTTGCCGGCGGCGTTGGCGCGATTGCAGTGCTCGCAGGCATCGCTGCGATGGTGCAGCAACCGGCGCAAACCGCCTACAGCGTCCCGCCCGTGCAAACGCCGGCGCAACCTCAACAACCGGTCGGCGATCAGAACCCGCAGCAAATCATCGTCGCCCAGTTGCAGCAAGCGCAGGCGTCGTTGGCGCAACAGGGCTTCCAGCAAGTCGGCCAACCGTTCAGTGGCGGGCTACAGCCTGGCCAAACCTGGGATCTGCCAACGCAGATGAACGTCGGTTACGAATACCAGATCGTCGGCGTGTGCGACCGCGACTGCTCCGATCTCGATATCCGTCTCTTCGACGGTAACGGCGGCCTCATCATCGAGGACACATCGACGAGCAGTCAGCCAAATGTCGGGGTTATTCCGTCAACCAGCGGCACGTTCAATATTCAGGTGAACATGTACGCCTGCACGGTTGCGCCTTGCTACTACGCCATCGCGCTCTACGCGCGTCCGCATCAGTAGCCGCCTCAGTTCAGACGGTTCTCCAACACGAACACGCGCACCGCTGAGGCAAGTGACGCTTCAGGCGTGGTCTTGCCGCGCCGCTCATCGATCGACGCAATCAGAACGGGGAGCGTCATCGAGCGATCACGCGCGATCTTCTCAAGCGCCGTCCAAAACTCTTGCTCGAGTGCGAGCGAGGTCCGGTGTCCAGCAACATTGTCATCGCCACGTTTATGTCCGTCGAGTTTTCGCTCGGCGCCCTCTTTCTCGGCCTTCGTCTTGGAACGCTCGGCCTTGGTTCTTCCATGAACTAAGCGATTTGCAGCGGCTTCGGTTTCCGCTGTCGCTCGCGCTTTCTGTTTGCGCGCACGTCTCAAGTTCACGATCTCGGCCATGGGAACACCGATGTAGGCCGCTACCGGTCTTTAGCAAACGATTTGAGGTGCGATTGCGCAAGCGACAGGCAGTCGCACAATACGCACTCAGGAACGTAATTGTTCCTGTGATCGCAATGTCAATGAGATGTAAGTCTGGCGTAGGCGAAGTGTAATGGCTTCTTCGCCTCACACGTGCGTGAGAGCTTTGTCAGTGTGTGTCGGAACAAAGTGTCATCACAGAACTGGCCGTAACGGCAATTATGTTTCGTTACGTGCGACGACGAATTGTTCGAATTGATAACGACTCGCGTTCGCTGCCTCAGCCTGGGCCAATCATTTTTTCAGGCCGCACGATTGCGTCGAAATCATCAGCAGGGATGCCGTCCTTGACCGCTTCGTCACGCAGCGTCGTGCCGTTCTTGTGCGCCGTCTTCGCAATCTTCGCGGCGCGGTCGTAGCCGTATTTCGGCGCCAGCGCCGTTACCAGCATCAGCGAATTGCCGAGGCCCTTCGCAATATTGTCCAAGCGCGGCTCGATGCCCACGACGCAATTGTCAGTGAAGCTCACTGCACTGTCGGCCAGCAGACGTACGCTCTGTAAGAAATTGTACGCCATTACAGGGTTGAACACGTTCAGCTCAAAGTGCCCGCTCGCGCCCGCAAAGGTAATCGCCGCCTGATTGCCGAATACCTGAGCGCAAACTTGGGTCAGCGCCTCGCACTGCGTCGGGTTCACCTTGCCTGGCATGATTGACGAACCGGGCTCATTTTCCGGCAGCATCAGCTCGCCCAGGCCGGAGCGGGGGCCTGAACCCAAGAAACGAATATCGTTCGCGATCTTGAACAGCGAAGCCGCAACCGTGTTGATAGCGCCGTGGCTGAACACCATCGCGTCGTGCGCGGCCAAAGCTTCGAACTTGTTCGGCGCTGAGGTGAACTTCATCTGCGTGATCGCAGCGATCTTCTCGGCCACCTTCTCCGCAAACCCAACCGGCGCATTCAGCCCTGTTCCGACGGCCGTGCCGCCCTGCGCAAGTTGCATCAGCATCGGCATCGATTGCTGAATACGCGTGATGCCATTCTCAATCTGCGTCGCGTAGCCAGAGAATTCCTGACCCAAGGTGATCGGCGTCGCGTCCTGCGTGTGTGTGCGGCCGATCTTGATGATGTCCTTCCACGCTTGTGCCTTATCGTTCAGCGCGTTGCGCAGTTTCGAGAGAGCAGGGATGAGCCGATGCTCGATCTCTTCGGCGCAGGCAATATGCATCGCCGTCGGGAACGTGTCGTTTGACGACTGGCTCATATTGACGTGATCGTTCGGGTGGACCGGCTTCTTCGAGCCCATCTCGCCGCCCAGCATCTCGATCGCGCGGTTCGAGATCACTTCGTTGGCGTTCATATTCGACTGCGTGCCCGAGCCCGTCTGCCAGACCGCCAGCGGGAAGTGCGCATTGAGCTTTCCCTCAATGACTTCCTGAGCCGCTTTCACGACTGTCGCGCCAATCTCGGGCTTCAGCACGCCCAGATCCATGTTGGCCTCAGCGGCGGCGCGTTTGACGATGCCCAGCGCCCGCACGATCGGCGCCGGCATCTTCTCTTCGCCGATTTTGAAGTTCTGCAGCGAACGTTGCGCCTGTGCGCCCCAATACTTGTCGCTCTCGACCTGGATCGGGCCAAACGTATCAGTCTCGGTGCGGGTAGGCATGGGCGTGCTCGCTTGCTGAATCTGGTCCCGCAGGGGATATGGGCGCCGATGGTGGCGATCAAGCCGGAAGGTGCGTGAGATGGCGTCGGATTGGACCGGCCGCGGCAAAGTCCGCGCCCGCGAGATCGCCGGCGGCGCCGAAATCGCCATCGACGGCATCACCACGCAGGCCCGTTATTACAAGCCGCTCGTCTATGAGTTCTTCCGCAAGGAATTCCCGATCCGTCCCAAAGCCGGCGACTTCGAAGTCGAGCTGATTATGGAATATGTCGGTGAAGTCCCGCGCCTCGATCTCGATAACCTCGCCAAGGCGCTTCTCGACTCCCTCAAGGGCCACATCTTTTTCGACGATAGTCAGATCGCGAAGCTGCTGTGTGAGCGCATGGCGGGCGAACGTGAGCGCATCACAGTTAAAGCGACCCGCCGCGGCAGCACCCCCGGCGTGTGACGTCTGTCACGGCGATTGCCACGCTCCGGGTGTTGAGTGTCTTCACCAACACGACGGGGCGTCTCATGGAAACCATCTTATCTCTTTCCGGCATCTTAGGCGCCGTCTGCTGCGTCGCCATGTATGCCGCCGTCAGCGTCGGCAAGATCAGCGCCGAGCGGCCTGCATTCTTCATCGTGAACGCAGTTGGCGCTGTGTTGGTGCTGGTGGGCGCCTCGCAAGAGTTCGATCTGGGCGATGCCGGCACCATAGGCCAAGAACTGATCTGGGCCGCGATCAGCCTGGCCGGCGCAGCGCGCGCTTGGTTGCGCCAGGGCGGGAGCGAAAAGATCCGCGCATGGCGCGAGCAAATGGCCGCATCCGTGTCGGTCAGCCCTTTGGGGTGATAGCGCGGATGGCGTATAGGATTTCCTAGATGCCATTCCGACTCGTCTTCCTCGGCATGCTGGGCTCCGGCAAAAGTTACGTCGCGCGTGAAGCCGCAACGCTGACTGGCGGCGTCGTGCTGCCATTCGCAAAGGACGTGTATCGCCTCACCGAAGCCGTGCTGGGTCGCGCGGTCGACAAGAAGATCCCAAGCGACCGCGCGCTCCTCAAAACGATCGGCACCGATTGGGGCAGGGAAGGCCGTGCAGACGTCGATCCCGCGCTTCAATCCAAACTCGCAACGCTCTGGCGCGAACGCCACGGCTACGCTGACATCTGGGTCGATAGCTTCGTGCGCTACGCCGAGGCGCAATCCGCCGCGGACATCTTCAATGACGACACGCGCTTCCCGAACGAACTCTGCCGTACGGTTGAGCTTGGCTTTCTGCCGTTCTACGTCGGCACATCAGAGATCACGCGTCTCGATCGCCTGAAGCTACGCGGAGAAGCCGTGCAGCCCGAGGCTTATCGCCACCCCTCAGAAATTATGAACACGACACTGAGCGTCATCGCGCTCGATCAAAACCTCGCGCCCATCGTGTGGAACGATCGCGCGCCGGCACCAAAGCGAGATTGGATCGCGAGCCAAGAAACGTTCTTTGGCTGGCTCAAGGCCGGCAACGTATCAGCGCTCACCGCCTTCGCCCAACAATCTCCGCCGCAGCGCCTCTGTGATTGGGCTCGCTCCGAACCCTGGCGCGTTAGTTCCACTTAAGCGGCGGCGCCAGCGCCTTTAGCGCTTCAATCCGCGCCCGCAATTCGTCGACGAAGCTATGATGCGAGCCGTTCCACGTGAGCGGATCGCCCACAACGGCTGTCGTGTTAAACGGCACCAGCAGCTTCGCATCCTTCGGCAGCGAACGCCCAGCTCCCTGCAGATAGACCGGCGTCACCGCAACCTCCGGCGCGAATTCCACCAACCGCGCCACGCCCGTCTTGAACCGCGTCATCTCCTCCGGCTCACCCCGCGACCCCTCCGGAAACACCACCAAGATCTCGCCGCGCTTCAGCGCCTCCTTTGCGCCCAGCAACACGTCTTCGCCCCGCGCCGCGCCGCCGCGTTTGATCGGGATGATGCCGATGATGTTGCGCGAGAACCAAGACCCGAACCCGCCCTTGTCGAAATGGTCGGCCGCAGCAACCGGGCGCGTGATTGGCAAAAGCTTCGATGGAAGCAGGCAAAGCAGCACAATTGTATCGACGTGTGAGTTGTGGTTCGCCGCGATAATCGCCGGCCCCTTGGTCGGCAGCTTCTCGCGACCAATCACATCCAGTCCAAACAGCATCTGCGCCACCGGCCGCACGACCAGCATGAGCCCGTAACGCCGGATCGTCTGCAGCATCAGAAGCGCTCGATCGCGAAATAGGCGAGGAGGTGGAAGTACACAGGCGCCGTGAACGTCAAACTATCCAGCCGATCCAACACGCCGCCATGCCCCGGAATGAGTTTCGAGGTGTCTTTCACGCCAATATCGCGCTTCACCGCGCTCATAGTGATGTCGCCGAAGAAACCGAACATCGGCAGCACGATGCCCATGATTGCCGCGTGTATCGGTTCAAGCGGCGTGAAGTAGGGCGCGAGCCAGTAGAACACCGCAGCCGTTGTCATCCAGCCGCCAACCGCGCCCTCCCAGGTTTTGTTTGGCGACACCTTCGGTGTGATCTTCGTCTTCCCGAACGCCTTGCCCCAGCAATATTGCGCCACGTCATTCAGTTGCGTGATGAAAATCAGAAAGAACACCAAACCAGCCGCGCCTGCCGGCGCTTCGCTATCGGGCACGCGCATCAAGAACGCGATGTAGCCAATGTTGTAAACGCAAACGACCGTGCCCCAATGCACGATCCCCACCGTCGCGAGATAGCCGTCGGTGCGCCCGATCCACGCCATCGCCGCCGCCGCGATCAAGAACACGTACACCGGCGTGAACACGAGATAGATCTGATAGCTATCGTCGAACAAACTATCGGCGAAGATCAGTCCGTAATTGAGAAACACGGCAAGATACGCCAGCAATACAATGAGCCGGTCTTCTTTTCGCGTCGGCGCTAGCGTCAGATATTCCTTGAGGGCCAGGAACGAGATGAACGCGAACAACACTGCCGTAGCCTGCCAGCCCGCGACCAGCGCGCCGCCAACGAGCACCACGATCACCCACCACGAGCGCATGCGCGGCCCAAGATCGGTCCATTTTCCCGGCTGCACTGCTGGCAGAATGACGGCGGCGATCGTTCCAAGGATCAGGAGTAGCAAAACGCCTGCGAAGCCGAGCACCAACGGTGTCGTCACAAGCTCCCAGCCGAACCACTCGAATGTGATTTCCATGCGCTCATCAACCCTCAGCCAAGGCGCGCGTCAATGAGTGAGGCCAAATCGTTTCGCGAACAGATGGCGTCGAACACGTTTGTACACGTCGCCTTCGGCTTCATCGCCATGGGCGCCTGGGCCGTCTTTGCCAATCGCGCCCATCCTCTGCCGCAAGCGCTTCTCGCTGGGTTCGTGCAGGGGACGATCTCCGGCACGCTGACGCTTTTCCTGAAGAAGGGCCTGGAGCGCATGAGCGCCATGTTCTTCCGCGCGAGCAATCACGAAGGCGGACGCGATGTCGCTGCGCTCCTCGTCCCGCCGCTCATCACCGCGACGGCGATAGGCACGATCCTGTTCACCGCCCACACGCTCGCTGGCACGCCGGAAATGCTCGCCACTATCGCCGTTCCGTTCACAGTGTCGACGAGCTACGCGATCCTCTACAATCTGCGACTCTGGAGAGCCGCGCATGACCGTTGATCAAAACCGCCGCCCTATCGGCCAGCGCAGCCGCTTCTACGCCACATATCTCACGCGCGTGCTCGCCAAGTCTGGCGTCACGCCAAACTTCATCTCGTTCACCAGCGTCATCTTCGCAGCACTCGCTGGCGCGTGCCTCTTCGCTAGCGGCATCACGCAAAGCGGCGGTGATCGCATCATGCTGCTGCTTGGCGGCGCGCTCTTTTGCCAACTGCGCCTGCTCGCTAACATGCTCGACGGCATGGTTGCGGTCGAAGCCGGGAAGGGCAGTCCCGACGGCCCGATTTGGAACGAACTCCCAGACCGCTTCGCCGACATCTTCATTCTCGTCGGCGCAGGCTACGGCGTCGCCGCGCTTGGTTATTTCGACGCAACACTGGGCTGGGCCGCCGCCGTCGCCGCGGTGATGACGGCCTACGTCCGCGAAGTTGGCAAAGCCGCAGGCGCCCCCGCCGATTTCTCCGGCCCTATGGCCAAGCCCCATCGCATGTTCTGGATCACGATGGCCGCGCTTATCTCGGTCTTCGATCCGCAGATTGGCCCCGCCGCTGCACGCGTTTTGGATTGGGCTCAGTTCAATGCAGAGGGCAAAGGCGTCTTCATCGCTTTCGCGCTGTGGCTCATTCTGTTTGGATCAATCGCCACGACATTCAGTCGCGCCGCGCGCGCGCTCAGGTTTCTGCGCAAGAGCTAAGGCTTCCCGGCTTGGGTTCTTGGCAATCAGGCGACGCGTGCTAGCGTCTCGCTATTCAAGGGGATCAGAGATGTCGAACGCAGGAGGCGCAATAGTCGCCATTCGCATGCGCAAGGAGCGCGAGATCGTAGCTACGCTGCTTGAGCGCGGCGCGCTGTCGCCATCGAGTGCCGTACCACTTGGCGCGACGACTGGATTGGGAGGCGGCGCGCTGCGGTCTCTCATTCGAAATGGCGCCGTCGTGGAATCGGGGTCAGCGTCGTACTATCTTGACCAAGACGCCTACGGCAAAATGCGATCTCAGCGTCGGCTTAGGATTGCACTCGTATTGATTGCGGTTCTCGTCGCGGCCGCCGTGAGTTTTTTTATGAGTTCAAATAGTCCGTAGGTCGCGCTCCATCGCGCATCTCATCGTGCAAGCCGCCTATTGAAGGCTAGGAATGTCCACCAGCGCCGCCGAAGTTCGCCAAGCGTTCATCGAGCGCGATGGGCCGGTGAAGCTCAAATGCGAAGCCTGCGGCGGCAAATCCATGACGAGCGTCTTCCTCGGTCCGCCGACTGCCATTGCGTCAGAGTGATACGGGTCGGAAAAAGACTCAGACTCGCGCGCGATTGGCTCGCGTGGTTCTTCAAGAGCACGGGGTGAACGCCAATGACAGACGTACCGCAATTCTTCCGCATGAATCTCGAAGTCGGCGATCTCACGGCTGCGCAGAGCTTCTACGAAACGCTGTTTGCCATCGCAGGCAGGTGCCAGGTCGGGCGCCGCTTCTACATCAACCCAGGCCCAGTGGCGCTCCAAGTTGTCGCGCCGCCGTCGCCGCAACCCGCGCCAAAAGCGCTCTACTTCACAGTCGCGGATCTCGACGCCATTCACGCACGCGCGGTCTCACTCAACGCGCTCTCAGATGAAGACGTTCACGGCGAACCGGGCGGCGACATCAGCGTGAAGCCGTGGGGCGAGCGCTCGTTCTACGTGAATGATCCCTGGGGCAATCAGCTCTGCTTCGTCGAAGCCGGCACCGTCTACGCGGGCTAGACATGAAAGCGGCGGCGCTTCGAAAAGCGCCGCCGCGAAATTCATAGACTTGAACTTGGGCTCACTTTTTGCGGAATGCGTCCAAGCTTACGACTGAGCTATCACCACCGGCTGCAGGCGCATCCTGCGCCTCAGATGCGACCGGCGTTTCGCGCGCCGATGGGTGGCCAGCGTCGTCGCCAGACGCCATGCGCGCTTCGTCGTTGTGGTGCTGTTCGAACTGCAGGCCGAACTTCACGCTCGGATCGAAGAAGCGCGTGATCGCGTTCAGCGGAATGGTGATCGGTTGCGGCTGGCCCGAGAACTTCAGGATGACGCGGAAGCGATCGGTGTAAACTTCGAGATCCCAAAACTGGTGCTCGAGAACGATCGTCATCTCGTCCGGATAGCGCGCCTTCAGATGGTCCGGAATCGTGACACCCGGCGCGTGCGTGCGGAACGTGATGTAGAAATGATGTTTGCCCGGCAGGCCACGTGGGCTAGCGGCTTCTTGCAACGCTGCGCGTACGACGCTGCGAAGCGCGTCCTGCATCAGCTGTTCGTATCCGATCATGTCGTCGGCCACGCCGCCCCTCCGTTAGCTCCCGACAGAACCCTTAGTGGCTCATTTCGGGCAGTCAATTGTTCATCCACAGGGCGCGAAAACACTAGCGTTTCCAACGTTGGCTGGCGAACGCGTACGACGAACTGCAGTTTCGTTTCGCACTGCAAAAATGACGCCGAAGATATTCACATGTTCGCGTGCAACGCGAGCAACCTTGTGAATAACTCTCCAACCGTTTGCGTCGTAAAGGAAAAACGATGCGCAACTCACCGCACGCGCGCAAACCGCGACACATGCGTGTGCATGTCGGAGTCTCGGTGAAGCGGTACTGA
>JAPLOL010000148.1 GCA_026400735.1 Alphaproteobacteria bacterium
ACTTCTTCCTCATTCCCGCCGCAGCGCCTCGATCGGATCGAGTTTCGCTGCGCGCCATGCGGGGTACGCGCCGAACACGACCCCGACCAATCCAGAAAAGGCGATCGCCAACCCAGCATTTAAAGGCGACACCACCAATGGCAGGTTAAATAGTGTTGTCATGCCCCAGGCGCCAGCAACGCCAATAACTAACCCGATAATCCCTCCCGCGACGGAAAGCGTCACGGCCTCCAAGCCAAACTGATGAAGAATGTCTGACTGCCTTGCGCCCAAGGCTTTGCGCAGACCGATCTCGCGTGTCCGTTCTGTGACACTCACCAGCATGATGTTCATGATGCCGATACCACCGACAAGCAGCGAAACAGCGGAAATTCCCCCCAAAAGGGCAGTGAATACGCCTGTTGTTTGCGCCATCGTCTCGCTGATCGAACTCAAGTTCTGAACCGTGAAGTCGTCTTCGCCTTCACGCGTACGGTGACGTTGACGCAGTGTGTTCTCGACGTCTTCCTGCAAACGGCTGAGCACATCTTCGCTCTGCGCCTTCACCGAAATCTGACTGACTGTGTCGCCACGTCCACGCCGGCCTGCGATGCGGCGCTTCACAGTTGAGAGCGGGGCGAGGACGACATCGTCCTGATCCTGGAACCCGGACTGCCCTTTCGACGCCAGAACGCCAATCACTTCGTACGTGCCGCCATTCATCCGCACCGTTTGCCCGACCGGCTCCATGTTCGGAAACAGGTTCACCGCAACCGTATTGCCAAGCACGATCACGCGCCGCGCCTGACGCTCTTCAGTTTCGTCGAACATCCGCCCCTGGGCGATGTTCCAATCGCGTGCGATCAGAAAGTCCGGCGTGACGCCGTTCACTTCCGGATTCCAATTCGCGCCGTTGGCGATGATTTGCGCGCGCGCCCGCTGTGACGGCGCAACCACTGCAACGTTCTCCAACTGCGCAATCGCCGCAGCATCATCCAGCGTGAGCGAGTCCCATCCACCGCCGGCGCCCGCCTGCCCGCGTACGCCGCCGCCACCGCGCATCGCGCCCGGAACAACGATGAGCAGATTGGATCCCAAGCTCGCGATCGAGCGCTCGACTTGCGCCTGCGCGCCAGAGCCAAGCGCCACCATCGCCACAACTGAGGCGACGCCGATAATCACGCCGAGCGCCGTCAACGCCGAACGCATCGGGTTTGCGCGCAGCGCGCGCCCTGCGCTGGAGACAAGATCAGACGTTCGCATCATGGCGCGCACTCCGATCGTTCAATTCATCCGAAACAATGTGCCCGTCGCGCATCTCAATGGTCCGTTTGGTCGCGCGCGCAACGTCGTGGTCGTGCGTGACAATCACGATCGTCGCGCCTTCCTTGTTGAGCTGACTGAACAGCCCAAGGATTTCGATGCCGGTATTGGTATCGAGCGCCCCCGTCGGTTCATCCGCCAGGATCAACGCCGGTTGCCCTGCCAATGCCCGTGCAATCGCGACACGCTGCTGCTGGCCACCGGAAAGCTGCGTCGGCCGGTGCCCCATTCGCTCGCCGAGACCTACGCGTTGCAGCAACGCCGCCGCGCGCTCGTGGCGCTCCTTCGGCAACACGCCGCCGTAGATCATCGGTAGCTCGACATTCTCCAACGCCGTCAAGCGCGGCAGCAGATTGAAGCTTTGAAACACGAAGCCGATCGTCTGATTGCGGAAGACGGCAAGATCATCGTCGCTCATCTCACCAATATCGTTGCCGGCAATGGTGATGCGTCCGCTCGACGGCGTATCGAGTCCGCCGAGAATGTTCATCAGCGTCGACTTGCCCGAACCAGACGCTCCCACGATCGCGCAATAGTCGCGCTGCGGGATCGAGAAGCTCACGCCCGCGAGCGCATGCACAGTCTCATCGCCCATTCGATAGAGCTTGGTCAGATTGTTGGCTTCAATCAGGGCCATTGCGTCACGTGCCCCGAATGCGCGCGCCGCCGCCCGGTCCGCCGCCACGGCCAGCGCCGCCGAACGGACTGTTCTGATTCGCGTTCGCCGCTTGCGGACCGCCGCCGATGATCACCTCATCGCCTTCGTTGAGGCCTGAGTGAATCAGCGTGAAGCCATTGTCGGCAACACCCGTTTCAACCAACACGGGCGCCGGCTTGTTGTTGCGGAGCACCCAGACCACGGCCTGGTTGCGAACTTCCTGGCGTGGACCATTGCCCGCACGCATTTGTTCAAGCAGCGTGCGCTGCTCGGCGCTAAGCGTCGGCTCAATCGCGGCGATGACTTGCTCACGGATGCGCCGAAACTGACCGCGACGATCGCCGCTGCCGCCTTGTCCGCGCGGGTTCGCGGCCATTGCGTTGTCAAACGCGGTCTGCGCCGCGGCGCGTTGTTGTTCATTAAGCTGCAGCGCTTCGGCAATCTGCGTCACACCGCGACCGCCGCGCTGACCGCCACCTTGGCCGCCCTGTCCGCCGCGCTCACCGCGTGTTTGCGCCTGCGCTTCGCCGGACGAACGTCCGCGTTGCTGGCCGCCGCCCATCAGAGCTTGGCCTTGCGCTACAAGTTCTGGATCTGCCGGGCGAAACCGCAGCGCCGTATTCGGTAGCCGCAGCACGTTCTCACGTTGCTCCAGTACGATTTCGGCGTTCGCCGTCATACCCGGAAGCAGAGACCGCCCCGGATTATCAGCTTCGACGACAACCGTGTAACTCACGACACCACTCTCAGCGACGCCCTGTTGGCGCACCTGGCTGACGCGCCCTTCGAACTGACGATCAGGGAATGCATCGACGGTGAATTGCACCGCTTGGCCCTCCTGCACTTCGCCAATATCAGCTTCGTCCACAGTGATGTTGGCCTGCAAACGCGAGAGATCCTGCGCGATCGTGAACAACGTCGCCGCCTGCAAGCTCGACGCCACCGGCTGACCAACGTTCACTTGCCGATCCACGACAACGCCATCGATCGGCGAACGGATGATGCTGCGCCCCAAATCCGTGCGCGCGGATGCGACCTGCGCAGAAGCCGAGGCCACTGCCGCGCGCGCCGTATCTCGCGCGGCGCGCTGCTGCGTCATCAATTGCTCAGATGCGAAGCCACGTTGCTGCAACAGCTGATACCGTTGGTAGTCGGCATTCGCGACCGCCGCTTGCGCTTGTGCCTGCGCCAATTGCGCTTGCGCCTGCACGATACGCTGCTGGAATGGCGTCGGATCTAGCCGCGCTAGTTCTTGCCCTGCGCGAACTTGGGAATTGAAATCCACCGAAACGCTTTGCACCGGCCCTGATACCGTCGAGCCGACATTCGCCGACACTAGCGGCTGCAACGTACCTGTCGCGCTCACCACGCGCGTAATCGCGCCGCGATCCACCGCTGCCGTACGATACGGATCGGAGTCATCCTTCGGGCCGAAGAACATAAAGCCAGCGACGATCACCGCCGCCGCGCCGCCGGTGATCAGGAGGCCGCGGCCGCGCAAAAACCCTGGGCGCTTTGCCCAGAGCCCGGACGCCGTGCTTTGCACGCGTTCCTTTACAGCCGTCAGTTCCATCTCACATCCTCACATGGCAGGATCGCGTGTCTCGGCAAGAGACCGCGCTCACCCGTCGCCCCAGTCAATTGCAAACACCGCGCGATGATGGCGCGGCCAAGCTAAACTCGGCCTGACCGCGCCACGTTCCGCGTTCTTAATCGCGACCGCGGCCACGACCGCGATGATGGCCGCGCTGCGCTTGCGCTTCTTCTTGCGTCACGCGTCCGTCATTGTTCGCGTCGAGACGTTGGAACATGCTCGCGCCCATCGCCGCGAACTCAGCACGCGAGAACGTGCCGTTTCCATCGGTATCCGGGTTCGGATGATCGCCGTGTTCGCGATGCGCACCATCGTCTGAACCGCGCCCATGATGTGGGCCGTCTTCGGCGCCACGGTCAGGACGTTGCGGACGTTCCGCTGTTGAGATCACACCGTCATGGTTTGCATCGAGCCGCTCGAACATTTGGATCGGACGCGCCAGGAACTCATCGCGCGTGATGTTGCCGTCATTGTTCGCGTCAGCGCCTTCAAAACCACCACCCGGCGGTCCACCGCGATGACCGCCGCGCCTGCCGCCACGATGCTCGCCGCGTCCTGCGTGCATTTCTTCACGCGAAAGCTGGCCATTATGGTCAGCATCGAGACGCGCGAAGAGTGCGTCTCGGCCGGTATTGAATTCAGCCGATGTCAGCACGCCGTCATTGTTTGAATCGGCTTCGAAAAGGCCGTGATGGCCGGCTCGATCGTCGGGGTTGTTCTGCGCTTGCGCAAAGCCGCACGCGCCCGTCGCCAAGACCGCAGCACCAGCGGCGACAAGCAAAATCTTTCTCATTTGAGATTACTCCTTCCGGCCGCGACTAGGAGGCGGCCCGCTCCCTCTCACGCCGCTGCTTAGAGCGCCGCCTTTTCCTGCGTTGGTCGCGGTTGCGACAAAGTGTGTCGCGCGAAAGTTCTGCGCAAAGAAAACGGCCGGCGCTGGGAAAGCGCCGGCCGCTGTATTTGGCCTCAGCGCCTGGGGGAGGGTCGCGCTGGGCCTGCATGACGGGACACGTTGGGGGGGAGAGAACGTATCGCCGTATGATCAGATGATATGTAGGTGGTGTGCCAACCGTTTGCCGCAACTGCGTCAAAACATGTCAGCGCTGCCGCCCGATATCCTGAGGCGGTTCACGGCGCGGCGCAGGCGGTCTCGCCTGCCCAACCAAGCGAACAAATTCCGTTCGCGAAAGCGAGCCGTTTTCGTCTGAATCATATTGAGAGAAACGCGCCCGCATCTCCGTATCGAATTCCTCGCGCGTGATTACGTTGTCGACGTTGCGATCGAAATCGAGCCGATAAGGTCCGATTTGCGAACCACCGAGAACTAGGTTCGACCAATTGGTGAACTCGATCGGCGACAACGAACCATTGCCGTCAGCATCCGCACGCGTGAACTCGCGCGCGAAGCCCGCTTCCGCCTCGTCGCGGCTCACGCTCAAGTCGCCATTGGCGTCAAAACTCACCAGCATTAGCGCGTCGGCAGAAAGCAGCGCGCGGATCGGCGCTGTGCTGTCGTGCGCGGCGCGGCCACCACCGCACGCCGTGAGCGCAAGAGCTGCACCGGCAACAACCGCGATAGTTCTGAAGCTCATTCTCGAGTCCCCTCAATAACGCCAACCAGCAACCGCCCGACCTGGGCGCGGATAAGGCGAAACAGCCCTTGGTCTTGCCAAAGTGTGTCGTTCCCCGGCTGGCGCCAAGGTTTGGCATCCCTCAGGCACGCCCTCCCCGTAGATTTTTGTCAAAGGGCGCCTCACATCACAAGCATCATGACGCCAGAGGACCCCCATATCCTGGTCGTTGACGACCATCGCGAGATCCGCGAGTCGCTTGCGCAGTTCCTCCGCAAGAACGGCCGCCGCGCGACAGCGGTGGACAGCGCCGAAAACGCCCGTCGCGCGATCAAGGAAAACCGCATCGACGCTGTGGTCTTGGATATAATGATGCCCGGGGAGGATGGCCTCTCGTTGTGCAGGCACATCCGTGAAACCAACCACATTCCGGTAATCCTGCTCTCGGCGCGCGCCGAGGAAGTGGATCGCATCATCGGGCTTGAAGTCGGCGCCGACGACTATGTCGTGAAGCCATTCAACCCGCGCGAATTGCTTGCGCGCATCGATGCCGTCCTGCGCCGCACCCACGCGCTGCCGCCGAACGTTGAAGCGCCCACCGGTGATGTGCTGCGCTTCGACCGCTGGACACTCAAACTCGCCGAACGCGAACTTGTCGACGATGAGGGCCAAACGCACGAAATGTCGACGGGCGAATATCGTCTACTGCTGACATTCTTGCAGCGGCCCAAGATCGTGCTCTCACGCGATCAGCTCCTCGATCTCGCCTTCGATGGCGGCAAGGACGTCTTCGACCGCGCCGTCGACACGCAAGTCAGCCGCTTGCGCCGCAAGATCGAAGCGGACGCGCGTTCGCCGAAACTGATCAAAACTGTTTGGGGCGGCGGTTACGTGTTTACGGCGCCCGTCGAGAAAGCGTGACGAACCCGCTCAACACTCTCACCGGACGCATGGTGGCCGTCACCATAGTCGCGGTTATTATTTCTTACGCAGTCGCGTTCGCGATTTTCACCAATGAACGCGGCGCTGCCCTTCGGCGCGCAGCAGAGATCGGCGTTGCCGAACGTGTCGCCTTCACCGCTGAGCGACTGCGCGGAATCCCCGTCGAACGGCGCGACATCGTCGCGGATTCAATCCGCGATTTCTCGATGCGTTTCGACGTTTCAGCGACCCCGGATGTCGATGCCTCTTTAGGCGGCGCGGCCACACGCATTTCCAACGCTATTGACGAACGCCTCGCAGATGGCGACGCGCGTACACGCACACGCACAGTCGATGCGCCGTCACATCGTTGGCGCTCGCGCGGCGAGCATGGCGACCGCGGGCGCGGACGCGGACGCGGACGCGGCGGTCCAGACCGCGACGACGAAGGCCCGCCTCCTGGCTCTCCGCCAAGCGATCCTCCGGCGGGTGATCACCTGGCCCAGCACGAAGGCCCACTCGTGCGCGTCACCGAAGCTGCAATCTCGGTGCGGCTCGACGATGCAACTTGGCTCAACGCCACCGCGCGCCTGCCCGGTCCACGTCCAGCTCCAATCAGCGCCATCGTTGGCGCGCTCGTGTCGATTGTCATCGTCGGCATCGGCGCCGCATTGGTTTCACGCCAAATCGGGCGTCCACTCTCGGATCTTGCAAACGCCGCGCGCGCGCTTGGTTCTGGTCAAACCAATGTCAGCGCGCCGGTCAGCGGCCCGGAAGACGTTCGCCGCGCGTCTACCGCCTTCAACGTCATGGCCGAACGGCTTGGGCGCCAACTCAGTCGCCAGCGTCAAATGCTGTGGGCTTTGTCGCATGATTTGCGCACACCGATCACCGCGATCCGCTTGCGCGCTGAACTCATCGAAGACGAAGCAGAACGCCAACGCCTCCTCGCTTCCGTCGCCGAAATGGAAACGCTGACTGAACAAGCCCTCTCCCTGGCGCGCGCCGGCGCCAGTGAAGAAGCGCGCTCCAACGTCGATCTTGCTGAAATCGCCCGCACACTCTGCGGCGAACTTCAAGACATGGGCGTCAACATCTGCGCCGAAGCCAACGAACCATTGATGGCCGAATGCCGGCCGACCGAAATGGCGCGCGCCATGCGCAACCTAGCAGAAAATGCCGCCAAGTACGGCGGCGGCGGAATCATGCGCGCCTATCGCAACGACGCCAACGAAGCAGTCGTCGAAGTCCTAGACGACGGCCCAGGCGTGCCGCCCGATCTTCTTGCCCGCATAACCGCGCCGTTCTTCCGAGCCGACGAAGCACGCAGCCAAACCAGAGGCGCCGGGCTCGGTCTCGCGATCACACAAGCCATCGCCGATAGCCACGGCGGCCGCTTGGTGCTGGAAAACCGCACACCCAAAGGCTTCAGCGCGAAGCTTGTTCTGCCGAACTAGGCACGAAATGTCGTCGCGCGAATGCAAAAGCCGGGTGCGCTTGCTGGCGGGACGCCAGACGTTTGCTTGAGCTGAAAAGAGAGCCACGTCGCCATTGGATGGCAAGCCTCGCGCGGCAACTCGAACGTTCGGACTCGCTCGGACCAACCCGAAAATCCCGTCTCAATCCAGCGCTCGATATGCACGCCATTTGCCAGCAGCGTCATCTCCATAGCGAAATCCGCCGCCGGCAAATGCACTGCGAATTCGAGGTCAAGATTGAGCGGCGCGTTCAAGACCCCAGGTCGGAACCGCAAGCTCGCGAACGGCGAGGATGTCCATAGAGTGGCATGCCGGCGCTCGAATCCGATTGTTTCTATGAAGCGCGCCGATGCGCGATCATCACCAAAGGTTATTCGATTTTGGAGTGGCAACTCGTCGAGACCGGCGCGCAAGCGTCTCACTTCATTGATGAGAACCTGGCGCTCCTCCGCGAACGCCCATTCGTCGGCCAAACGCGGCGTCCAATATTCTAGGTGCTCCGCCCACACGCGCGCAGCGTCGTTCGCCACCGGCTTCGGCGCCGCGATTGCTTCGCGATAAAGCGCCACGCATTGATCAACCCACGCAGCTAGCCCCGCTTCCGCGCGCACGCGCTCACCAACACGCACTGCCTCCGTTGGATCATAGCGATCAAGCTCAACGGCCACGCGCTCAACACTGAGCGGGCCGTTCAATGCGGCAACGCCGAAATTCTTTGGCCGCCACGCCTCGTAGCGCGCCATGTCCACCATGCCGGCCATGCCGCGCCCATCGCACACGATCACAGGACGCAAGCACGCCATCGCCTCAATCGCGGAAAGAGCCGAAGCGAAGATCAGATCATAACCTGGCAGGGCTTCTTCTGGATTATTCAACTGCGTCTCGACCGCCGCGCCGATGAAATCCACCGCGATACGGCGCCGCGCGCACACCGCACGCAGAAGCTCGACGTGTTCTGAGTTCTTCGCGAACGCCAACGCGCGTCGCGGCGGCGTTTGCGGTGGAGGGCCGGGCCGAAACCGCTTGGTGTCGACACCGTTCAGCAGCAACGCAACGTCGGCGCGCGCGATGCCGATATCGGCGGCCACGCGCTCAGCCATCGATTCACTCACCGCCGCGTACTTCACGATGTTCGGCAAACGAACCGCGGCGTCGAACCAGCTTGCATCGCCATGGCAAACCAAAACCGCCGGCGTTTCCGGAAAACGCGCGAGCACGGGCGAACAAGCCGCCGCGTGGTGGGTGTGGATTACGTCGAACTTGCTACCGGCAAGACGGACTATTTCGGTCTCAACCCGAACACCCTGGGCGCGCAGGTCGTCCGCAACTACCCCCCCATTTCGGGCATAGACACAAACGTTGTGCCCTGCTTCCGAGAGCCCTCGCGCCAAATCGCGTGTAACATTTTGCACGCCGCGGCGAGTCGCGAGTTCCAGGGTCGTCATCAGAATGCACAGAGATGCCGTCACCACGCCGCTCTTACAGAAGACCAGAGAGTTCGAGACTTGGCTGACCGACCCAGCGCGGCGCGCAGCGCTCGTGATCGCGCATCCCGCGCATGAAATCCGAGTTCTCCACTGGCTGTCGAGCGTTCGACCGCATGTTTACATTCTCACACAAGGCTCGCGCTCCGGCGCTGACAGCGCTCGCCGTGAAGCAAGCGAACTTCTGATCATGGCGCAAGGCGCCACGATAGCAAAAACATGGGGTGGCGCTTGGGATCGCGACCTCTACGACATGCTACTCGACGGCAAATACGAGACGCTGTTGCATTGGGCCGATGAACTTACAGCCGACTTCATCGCTCGCGCCGTCGATCTTGTCGTCGCCGACAGCTGGCAGCATTACAACGTTGCGCACGACATCACCTACGCACTCGCAAGGCTCGCCGTTCAGCGCGCGCGCCACGCGCTGGGTCGCGACATCACCCTGCTCACGTACCCGGTCGTCCCGCCGACGCTGGCGCCGGGCGCACCATTAGCGCCTGCCGCTGCAAACTTGCGGCTTCCCCACGCAGCTGTGGCGGCCAAGATCGCAGCGCTCGGGCTCATACCCGGCATTGCCACCGAAACCGCTGACATCAACACCGCCGAAGGCGCCGATGCGCACATGTATGAGGCGTTCCACAATGCGCTGCCGTTGGCGCAGCTGCTGCAAATGCCGCGTCAAACGCCGCTCTACGAAGTGTTTGGCGAAGATCGCGTGCGCGCCGGCATCTACACGGACGTTGTTCGCTGGCCGCACCTGGCGCGCGCCTGCGAAGCGCTGGCACAAGCCAATAGCGCTACTGCGCAAGCCGCCTAGCGTACGCGCTCAACGCGATAGCCGCGCGCGCGAAACTGCGCGACCAAGCCATCGCGACCGATGATGTGGCCAGCCCCGACGGCGACGAAATCCACGCCTGAGCCTTCCATCTCATGCGTCAACGTCGTCATCCACGCGTTGTTGCGATCCAAGAAGAGCATCTGATAGAGCTCGGGATAGTCGGTGCGCGTTTCTTCAACGACCGTGCGCGAGAGAGCAGCCTCGTCACCCTGTTCCCACGCAGTCGACATCTCAGCAATCATCGCCGGTAGGTCTTCGGATTCGGCGATCGCTTCCTGCAACATCTCGCGCTGAATTTCGGGGCTCAGGTTCGCGAAGAATGTCAGCTGCTGCTCCGCCGTTTCCAGCGCGCGCATCGTCTTTCCAGCTGCATCGGCATATGAGTCAATCGAGCGATCAACGCCAGAATTCGGATCGTATCCTGCACGGATCAGCGGCGCGACCGTGAGCGTCAACGCCGCGAGCCATGGCTTGTAGCCCTCCAGCGCGCCTTGCGGAAAACCTAGCCGCGTGGTCACAGCGTTGAGAGACGCATTTTCTTCTGGTGTCAGCCAGCTCGATAGCGGACGCCCTGATTCAGCTGTTCCGAGTTGCTGCGCCATCACCTGTATTTGTTGATCGGCCTGCGGGTTCATCAGCAGCTCGGTCCAGATCTCGGTCGATTCATCGATCGCTGCACGTACGCGCGCATTGCCCCAATCGGCGCCGCGCGGACGAACGTGCACGGTGCCATATAGATACATCGTCGAGTCGCGATCGCGGACCACGTACAGCAGCGGCGTGATCGCGCCCGCCTCTTGCGCCGGCGCTTGAGCGCACGACGCAACACAAAGCGCGAGCAGTCCAGCAAACATACTTGCAACTGACTTCATCGGTTCAACCTATTCGACGCGCTCAACGCGCACACCCCGTGCACGCAGCAATTCAACCAGACCGCCGTCGCCCAGCAAATGCGCGGCGCCAACCGCGACGAAATCACTGCCGGAGCCTTCGAGTTCCGCGGTCAGGGTATCGACCCAGGCGTTGTTGCGACGAGTGAACAGCACTTCGAACAATTCCGGGTAGTTGGTCCGAAAGTCGTCCAGCGCCATCGTCTCAAGCGTAGCCAGGTCGCCGTGCGCCCATGCTTCAGACATTTGATCCATCTGCGATGCGTCTTCGTTCGCCTCACTGATGGCGTCGAGCAGCATTTCGCGCTGCGCTTCGTCACTCAGGTTGGCGAAGAAGCCGATCTGCTGCTCGGCGGTTTCAAAAGTGCGCTGCCGGGCGTCGCCGGCCGCTGCTATCACCGCGCGATCGACACCAGCGTCGGCTTCATAGCCTTGCTGCATCATCGGCATCACCGACAACATCATCCCAGCGAGCCACGGCCGCATGCGCTCAAACATCTCGGGCGAACCGTTGAAGCGCGCAATAGCCGCCGCCAATTGCTCGCGCTCGGCTTTGTTCAAATAGCTCGACAGCGGCCGATCGGGCGGCGCCATGCCGTAATTGAAGATCAGCATTTGCACTTGCTGCTGGCTGGCGTCGGAGACGTCCATCTCCGTCCAAACTTCATCGGCCGCGGCGAGTGCGGCTTGCGCTGCGGGACCGCCCCAATCGCTGCCCGGCCGGCGAACATGCACGGTGCCGAAGAGATAAATCGCGGAATCCTCGTCACGCGCCACGAACAACGCAGGACGCACGGGCGTCGGCGCCGTCTGCTCTGCAACGGGAGGCGCCGTCGGCGGCGGCTTTACGTCCGCGTGCGCCGCACCCGCAGACGCGGCGATCAATACCGCGCACAGCCAGTTTTTGATCATGCTACTTCCAGGGCGCGAAGTGCTTCGAAAGCTTCAGGCCCTGCCCCTGATAATTTGATCCGCTCTCACCATAGAGCCGATCAACGGGGCCAGACAAAGGCTCAAACACCAATTTGCCAACCGGTTGCCCGTCTTCGACGATAAACGGCACATCGCGTGAGCGTACTTCCAGCACTGCGCGGCCTTCGTTCGGCGCAATGCCAAAGCCAGGATCGAAGAAGCCCGCATAGTGCGCGCGAAACTCGCCGAGTTCCGGACGGATCGGCGCCATCTCCGCCGCTTCATCCGCAGGGATCACAACATTTTCTTTGGAGGCAAAAATGTAGAACTGCCCTGGCTCCAACACGACGCGTCCTTTGCGCGCCTCCATCGGCTCCCAGAAATCACGCGGATCGTAGCCGCCGACGCGATCAACATCTACGACACCCGAGTGCCGCTTTGCCCGAAACCCAACCGGACCTTTCATCGCAAGATCCATTGTAAAATCTATCTCGCGCTTCGGATGTGGCGGTCCCCGTCGCAACCGCACCTGACTCAATCGCGTTCCGGTGCGCACCAGCACCGAGAATGTGCACGGAGAAATCTCCGCCCACATTGGGCCAGCGTATCCCATCGGGATGTAATCGAACGATTGCGCGCCGTCGGTGATCAAACGCGTGAACACATCGACCCGCCCCGTAGAACTCTTCGGGTTCGCCGCGCCGTGCATGTGCGGCGGCAGCGCCAAGCGCTCTTGCACCTGCACGAGATAGACACAACCCGTCTCCAACACCGCGCCTTTGGTGAGATCGATGGTGTGCATCACCATCTCGCCATCGAGGCGATCGGCTACCTTTGCGCCCGCGCCAGGCAAGAAACTCGCGCGCAAGCGATATGCCGTCGTGCCAAGGCGCAAATCCAAGCTCGCTGGCTGGATTTGGTCATCCAAATACGCGGCGTCAGCGGCGATCCAGCCTTGCTTGATCGCCTTTTTGATTTCGCTATCTGAGAGAACGCCGTGCGTAGTGCTCATTTGCCCTGACTGGCGTGCTTGGGGGGCTTTGTCCAGCGCTCCGGCGCCGATACAATACCCTTATGTATGAACAAGAAACCGCCGGCATGATCGTGCGCGTGGCCCCGCAATTCCTGCCCGAGGAATCGCGCCCGGCGGACGGCCGCTTCGTCTGGGCTTACACCATCGAAATCGAAAACCGTCGTCCCGACGCGGTTCAGCTCATCTCTCGCTTCTGGCGGATCACGGATGAAAACGGGGCGACACAAGAAGTGCGCGGCGAAGGCGTCATCGGCCAACAGCCCGTCATCGCGCCTGGCGACAGCTTCAAGTACACAAGCGCCGCGCCGCTCGCCGCACCTTCAGGCATGATGATGGGCGCTTACTCGATGCAACGCGCGAACGGCGAGGCGTTCGACATCAAAGTCCCGCTCTTCGCGCTCGATTCACCACACGTTTCAAAACTGGCGAACTAAATGATCTTCCAAGGCTTCGAAGACACCATGCGCCGCATCGTCACCGGCGATGATGCGAATGGCAAATCCACCATCATCATCGACGGCCCGCCCTCAGGCGGCATCGGCGACCCAGCGCTCGGCGGCCTGGCCGAAATTTGGCACGAAGCCACAAGCGGCGCGATTAACCCGAAAGAGACAAGCGATCTCGGCGAAAGCGTTTCGCTGCTCTCCCCCGCGCAGGGCAAAGTGAAGGTACGCTGGTTCATGATCCAGCCGACGCCACCTGGCGCACCGCCAGAAATGATCGCTGCCGCTGCGCGCCAACGCTTTGCGGAATTCGGCGCCGAACACGAACTCCGCGATCAGACCCGTCACCCAGCGATGCACCAAACCCAAACGCTTGACATCATCTGCCTCATCAGCGGCGACGCTTCGCTCGTCCTCGACAATACCGAAACCCGCATCAAACCTGGCCAAATCGTCATCCAGCGCGGCACAAGCCACGGCTGGACCGCGCACAACGGCCCCGCGCTGTTTCTAGCGGTGCTGATTGATCGCGAAGCCTAAGCCAGGAAATCCATTAAGCGCGCTCGTGCGTAACAAGCGCATGAACACCCTTACCCGCGTCGCTGCGATCGCAGCCCTTGCACTCTCCGCTCAAGCCTGCGCGACGCGTCCACCAGTTCCGTCTGCGGCTTCAACGACGCCGTTTGTCGCCGAGCGCGACCTCGTCGGCGCCAGTGTCGCGCGCGGCGAGTTCCGCGCTATCACCGGCGTTCGCCGCGGCTTCACCGCGCAACTAAACGGAGCATGGGACGGCGCCACGCTCACGCTCGTTGAGGATTTCGCTTACGACGACGGCGAGCGCGATCGCAAAACCTGGCATTTGCGCCGCACCGGTCCAGGCCGCTTCACTGGCACGCGCGAAGACGTTGTCGGCGAAGCCCAGGGCTATCAAGACGGCGACGTGTTTCGTCTCGAATACGATGTGATTTTGCCGAGCGAAAACGGGCGCGGTCGCAAAGTTCGTTTCAGAGATGTGCTGGCGCTGCGCGCCGACGGCGACATTCTGAATAACGCCACCGTCGGATGGTTTGGGCTACGGGTCGGCAGCGTGTCGCTCGTGATCGAGCGCGAGTAGCGCGATCCATTTCTGTGGAGAGCGACAGTCCGGACCCGCGATGCCCACAGCATACGCGGAGACTGGCGCATAACCCGCACTGATCAACTCACACAAAAACGCCGCCGTCTTTCGACAGCGGCGTTTCAGTTCACAAGGTCGGAACCCTACATAGCCGACAGGCGCATCATGCGGCGAAGCTCATCCGGCTCGCCTGACGTGCGGCGCTTACGCGCTTGGCTCGGTTGATAGGCGAGACGAGCGTGGTCCTGACAATACGGATGTTTATCGAAGGAACTCCGGCCGCAGAACGCGAAGTCCGCGTCCGTCGGGTCGCCGATCGGGTATTTGCACATGCTCTCGTTGAGAGTCAGCACAGTGGCCGCGCGGCCGTCGTCCAGCCTCACCGGCTCGAGGTCAGGAATGACCACGCGCGGCTCGCTCGACGGGATCCGCAGGCGCGGCGCCGACGGGCTCATGACCCGCGGACGCGCCGTCCGGACCGGCCGTTTGGCCGGCCGTGACGGAGTGGCCCGGCCCGCCAAACCGAGGCGGTGGACCTTACCGATCACGGCATTGCGGGTAACCCCGCCCAGTTGTTTCGCAATTTGGCTAGCTGAAAGCCCTTCGGCCCACAGCTTACGCAGCAGCGCAACGCGCTCTTCTGACCAGCCCATGTGTTCAAGCCCCCTTGGCCCATGGCCCCGCCCATTTCTGACGGGAATG
>JAPLOL010000098.1 GCA_026400735.1 Alphaproteobacteria bacterium
GGCAAAGCCGCCGCGCTGGATCCGTCAGCGGGGGGACGACGCCATCCAGGGGGATGAGCGGCGGCTCACGTTGCATATACGCCACAGGGACAAAAAAAGCAAGGTGTTGTTAGTTAAATTCCTTGCCTTGGTTTGCCTTAATCTTGTTACGGGCGGCGACGGCTTGGAAGCACATCTTCGAGGCGGAAGAGGCTGCGATCGAAGCTCGCCGGCTGTGTGATGTCCGAAAGCGAGATGCGGGTGCGGGCGCCCGTCGCATCGATCACATCCCACGAGCGCAGCTCAGCATTCGGTCCGAAGAACTGCAGCGTGATCTGTCCGTCCGTTTGACCTGAGCGATCGCGCGACGTGATCAACAGCCAGGGTCCGGCGCGCGAAACGCGCAGCACGCGTGCATCGCGCTCAAGATTGATGGTTTGGCCAAGAATGAGGTTAAGCGGCGTCGAACGGATCGGAGTCCGCTCGGTTGTGCGCAATTCGGTGTCACGCATGGAAACGACGTTTCCGTCAGCAACGATCAGCAACGTTGCCGGCGGATCGTACTGAAAGCGCAAGCGCCCTGGCCGCTGCAGATACAGAGTACCGGTTGCGCGCGCGCCTCCGGGAGATTGCTGCACAAAGCGTCCTTGGAGGCGCTGCACCGCGTTCAGCGAGCGATTGGCGAGCGCCAAGCCTTCGGCGCGCGCCGCGCCATCGAGCACAGTCGGAGTCGCCTGCTGCGCGTACGCGGCTGGAGCAAGGACAAGGGCGGAGAGGCCCAAAAGGGCGAAGCGTCTGTTCATGTGGGTCATGTGCCGGAAACGCATGGCGGAAAAAAGGGTTCGCGGTGGCGCGCCCAACGAAAGTGTGAGGCGGTTTCGAGCCCGGGGCCCGCCACAATTGAAGATTCTCCGCGTTCTGCGAACGCGGGGGCTAGAAATGGTCTTTTCGCTTCAGCTTGGGTTCATCTAAACGGCTAGCGGGCTTGGCTTCCAAGTCAGGCAAGCGCTTGATCGCGCAAACGATTCGCGGGGGCGGCTAAGATGTTCGGCGATATGACGCGGGAGCTGCCATCAATCGGCTGGGCCGGCTTTCTTGATACTGACGCGCTCACGCAATCGTTTTTGGCATTGATCCTCGCGACGTTTTTGGGCGCGGTCATTGCGTTCCACCCAACCACGGCTCGCACCGTTGACACGCGCGCCGAAGCAGAGCTTCCCAAAGTGCTGATCATGTACGCGCTCGTCGGCGCTGTGGTTGGAGAGATCGTGCTTGAGTATGGCATGGTCGTCGGCTTCGTTATCTTCGGTCTCGGCGGCTTGATGCGCTTCCGCACGGATGCTGCTTCGACGCGCGATACGGGCCGGCTCATCATGGTGACGCTGATCGGCCTCATCTCCGGATTGAACCTGCCGCACTTCGCCGTAATGGCGACGGTGTTCTCGTGGATTCTAATCTACGTGTTCGACGGCCACCCGGTGTGTGAACTCGAGGTCAACGAAGTCCCGAAGGGCAAGGTGAAGGAAGCTTCCGACGCCTATCGCAGCACGCTTGCTGGGCTTGGCTGTAAGTTGATCAGCGAAGATCGCTCCTTCAGCAAGAACCGCATCAACTTCGTCCTCCGCGCCCCGCGCGACAAATCGCAGGCCGAACTCACGGCGGCCTTATGCGAACAAGTCCCGCCAGAAGTGCGCGGCGAAATCGATTGGGAAATCGAATAGCGCTTACGCGCGGAACGCACTCACGACATCGATCGCCGCCGCATTCGGCAAATCGTGTTGCCCCACACACCAGATCCCGACCGCTGTCAGCGCGGCGACGGCGGCCACGGTTCGCACAACGCCGGTTGAGCGTTTCTTGCGCGATTGCGGATCCTGTAACGCAACGAACCCCGTACGCGCCGGGCGCTGTTTGCGCCGTGAAGCTGGGGCCGGCGTTACCAGATCCAATACGGGCAACGGACTTGGCTGTTCCTTCGGCGCAGGTTGCGAGGTTGGTTCGTGACCAGTCAGCATTGTCGCCAGCACATCGATCTGCAGCGCTACCTTGGAGTCGGGGGCTGCTTCGTAGATCATCTGCCCGTCCATCTCGGCCGAAGCGAAAAGTTCGGGCTCAAATCCGAACGTCAGCAGCGGTTTTACGCGGATGGCTTCGGCGAAATCCTTGGCGGGGATCTCCGGACGTTTCGGCAGGCCGCTCATCGAGATCACGACATTCGGCGCGCTTGGCTTGTCGCGCTCTGAGCGGAGAAGTTTCAAAATATTGTCCGCGTTGCGCAGACTCGCGAGATCGGGGCCTGCGACGATGATGACCTCATCGGCGTCGCACAAAGCGTTGCGCACCCACGGCTCCCACGCATGAGGGAGGTCCAGCACAACGAACGGGGCGGTCCGGCGAAGGTTGGCAAAGAGCTGGTCGAACGCGTCCGCGTGCATTTCCATCTCGGCTGTAACCGCTGGAGCGGCCAGCAGGTGAAGTCTCTGCGTCGGACTTAACAGCGCTGCCGCGAGCGCTTCTTCGCTTTCCTCCGCAGCGACAACGTCCAGCACGGATTGGCTTGGCTCGCATCGAAAGTTTCTTGCTGTCGATCCGAACGACAGGTCGAGGTCGACGAGGGTCGTTCTCTTTTGCTGACGTTCAGCGATCGACCAGGCGATGTTTCTTGCAATTGTAGAAGCGCCAATGCCGCCTCGGGCGCCGATGACGGCGATGGTTTGGGCCGGTTCGGCATTGGCGAACAGGGCACATAGAGAGCGAGCGATCGTCTCGGGGTTTGCTGGGGGGACGATATAGTCGCTGACGCCCCGGCTCGCGAGATCGCGAAGCAAGGCGATATCGTTGACGGCGCCGAGGATGACGATGCAGGCGTGGGGCGCGGTTTCGCGGAGGCGATCTAGGGCGGCGAGCATGGCTGCACCATCGAGAGTGGTGTCGAGCAGGAATAGATCGGCGCTGCCTTGGGCAACGGCCGCATCGAGGCCGCCGCGGGCGATTTGCATTTCGGCGCGAGCTAAGCGCGGATCGACCGACAATGTTCGCATCAGGACTTCGGTTTCGGGGCGATCCCAGGCGGCGAAGATCGAGATCGCGGGGAGCGGGCGATCTTTTCGTGGCGGGGGTTCCAAGATCGGTTGCGGCTGAGGCTTTGGCGCGGGTTCGGGGGCAACTTTCGCTGGGGCGCTAAAGACGGGTTCCGCTTCAAATTCGGGTGGATCGAAGGGCGCTTCTTCGACGAAGTCGGTTTCTTCCTCGCACTCGCTCAGGCCGAAAATGTCGTCGGCTGGCGGGGGCGCGAACGGGGCTTCGATGTCCTCGTGGACAACATCGCCGGCGCAAAGCTCAAGCGTGGGCGCGCTTTTTCCGCGTCGCCGGGCGCGGTTTTTGGCTCTTTGGGCTGAGTACAAGACGCAAGTCCGCTAACGTCAAAAGTACCCCCGCCATCAATCTGGCGGTCATTTCTTGCAAACTCGTAGTCAAGGATCGTGAATGCTGCGTTTGCTGTAATTGGACTTTGCGCTCAGAAGCGGCCATATACCGCCGCACTGATCCTCGTCGCGTCACGCTTTATAGTTGTTTCCTTCGAAATCGGCGCCTGATGTGGAAGGTCCACGCTGGCAATTTTGAGTAGGAGGCAGCCACATGGCTACCGGCACCGTAAAGTTTTTCAACACCACCAAGGGCTTTGGCTTCATCGCTCCGGACGGCGGCGGCAAGGATGTGTTCGTGCACATTTCTGCGGTTGAGCGTTCCGGCATGGCCGGCCTCAACGAAGGCCAGAAGGTCAGCTTCGATCTTGAAAAAGATCGTCAAGGCCGTGACTCGGCTTCGAACCTGAAGGCTGGCTAAGCCACTCTGCCTTCAAGGCATGGTTTGAGACGCCCGCGCATTCGATTGCGCGGGCGTTTTCATGTCTGGCGTTTGGGATGGTTCATCCAGAACTGAAATGCGCGCGCCACCTTCGCGCGGCACGCTCACCCATTTGGGAGAAACGTTGAACAAGGTGCGCAGCTTCCGGTGGCGCGCGCAGTGCTTCTTCGATGCGATGCGGCGTTGCGTGTAAGCGACGCGCGGCGCGGCGTGCGTAGGGCGCGGGATCGTGGAAGGCGCGCAGCAAGGCTTCGTAGCGCTCGGCGAGCGGCCACGCGGAGCGGAAGACGAGCGGTTTTAGATCGCGCTCATCCACCCAGAAGCAATCCTGCGCGCGGATGCGCTCGCGCGTCGTGGCGGGTCGCGCGCGAGGAGGCAGGATGTAGCGCTCCTTGGGCGGTGGTTTTGCGCGAGAGGAGCAGCGCTCGCGGAAGATGAAAATCGGCTCGCCCGGCAATGCGCCGAGTTTGCGCAGCTGTTCGAGACGCGCGGCGGCTGCGGCGCCTGGGGTTTTGCGGGCGGGCGTGCGCGGCGCGGGCGCAAACATGCGGAAACTGGTGCGCCATTTTTCGGGTTCTTCGGGCGTGAAAACCATCAGCTTGCGCGTGCGTGACCGGCGCGGCTTCAGAAGGGCGCGCGTGTTGGGTTTAGCGATCGCACTGGCTTCAATCAGGATAAGACGCCGCAGCATCGCCTCAGCGCAGCGGAGCCACGAGGCCATGTGCGCGTGCGCCTTGCCCGTGAGCGTGTGACGCGTCGCGACCGCTGTGGGATCGCCGAAGAGCATGAGCAGCGTCGCCATGAACGCCTGCGCCACGCGCCAGAGGGCGCGTGGTGCTGTTCGGATTGGGGCTGATGGCTCGGTGGCGTTCATGGGACCGGCGCGATGATACGGCCGGTCTGGGAGGGGGCGGATAGATTTATTTGAGCGATGAGCCGTGTGCGCAAAATCACAGACCCTACTTCCGGTCACGTCGCATGCGTGCGCGACATCGACAATTCGTGCAATTACGAACCGAGATGTAGGGGGTAGACAATGTCGAAAGAGGCAATCGCGAGATTGAGGGATGCCGCGGCAGCGGGAAACCTCGTCGTCGTGCTCGGAACTGGGGTTAGCTTAGCCCTAACAAAATCCGCCGCGAAAACGCTATCGTGGCGGGGTCTCGTCGAGCATGGATTTGACTATGGCGCGCGAAAGGGGCGCATTTCATCCGAGCAACACAATTTGTGGCGCGGGCAAGTTCGCTCTGATGATATTGATGATCTGTTGGGTGCAGCTGAGTTTGTAAGCCGCAAACTTCAAGCGCCAGACGGCCAGTTGTACGGTCGGTGGCTGGAAGAGGCGTTTACGGGTATCGCGATTGAGACCGACTGCGGCATGGCGAATGCCCTTCGCGCACTCAAGTCGCACGACGTTCCTATCTGCACGCTCAACTATGACACGCTCACAGAGGACGTAACTTCGCAGGACGCACTGGACATCGGTCACACAGAAAAAGTGATCGAATGGCTGCGACGGGAGAGACAATCCATTCTGCATTTGCACGGGGTCTGGAATAAACCATCCTCATGCATTTTGGGAATTCGTGACTACGAATCTGCTCGCAGCGACGAAGTGCGCAACCTCATTCAGCGAGCGCTTGGCACGCTGAATCTACTTTTGTTCGTGGGGTGTGGAGGTACTTTTTCAGATCCAAACTTTGCGGCATTGACTACGTGGATGGCGCAAAATCTCGGTGTCGCCGCGCCGCAACACTACGCTCTAGTGACACAAGCAGAATTGGCGATGAGAGAGAGCGACGCCGCATGGCACGGCTTCGTGTCGCCTGTCTCATGCGGCGACAGTCTCTCTGACATTCCAGCTTTTTTGCTCGACGCTTTTCCGACGCGTGGGCGCGCGCGAAAAGCAAACAAACGATCTTCACGTGCGCCTGCTGCCTCGGAAAGTCGTGCGCTTGCGGCATACCGCAGTTTTCTCGTGCGAGACTGTGGCCAGATGACCATCGAGGGAATGCGCGCTGATTGGGAGACTGCGCAAAGACGTTTCGACATTGAGCGCCTTTTTGTTCCTCTCAATCTAACTCCTTCGCGCCCCTCGTCTGACGAGAGTGAGCCAAAGGTGGCGGCAAGGTCGAAAATCACCGAACGGCCAGTCACTTTCGGAACGGCGTTCTCGAAGGCAAAGAAGCTGGCGCTGTTGGCGCTACCGGGTGGTGGAAAATCTCTACTGCTCAAAAGATTGGCCGTTGCGTATGCTCTGCCGGAGCGCCGTTTGAAAAGTAAGGACGATTTGCCCGAGCTGGAATTGACGCCCTTGCTCATCCGATGCCGTGATTGGCGGGAAGAGATTCGGCGCCCAATTCTCGCGATCATCGACAAGATCGGCACATTCACAGGCCAACCTGAGCTCGCAGGACTTCGAGACGCCTTCATACCGCTGTTGCAAGACGGCAAGGTTTTGCTGTTGTTCGACGGCCTCGACGAGTTTCACGGTGACGCGGACCGTGCCACTTTCGCCGACAATCTCGAGAGCTTTCTCGAGGCTTACCCCAAAATACATGTTGTTGTAACGAGCCGTGAAGCTGGCTTTGATCTTGTAGCGCCTTGTCTCGCGCGATTTTGCGACCGTTGGCGCATAGCGCCACTCGGCAGCTCCGCAATCGAGTTGCTGACCGAGCATTGGCATCAACTTATGAGCGGCGGAGCGCCGGAGGCGGAAGCGGAGGCTAAGCAGGTGGCCAAGGCTATTCTGTCCAGTCCATCTCTTCGGCACCTGGCAGAAAATCCGCTGCTCTTGACAATGCTCCTTGTGGTGAAGCACGGCGCTGGCAAGCTGCCGCCAGATCGCGTTTCCTTGTATCGACGAGCTGTCGAAGTTCTCTTGGATACGTGGAATATCAAGGGACATGACGCGTTGAATTTGAAGGAGGCGGTTCCACAACTGGCTTGCGTTGCGTTCGAGCTAACCTCATCAGGCCGCCAAACTGCGACCGAGAAGGAACTACTTCATATTCTCGAAAATGCGCGCGAGAAATTACCGCAAATCAGGCGATATGCTCAGGGCAGCCCTCACGATTTTCTCAAGCGGGTCGAGCTCCGTTCGAGCCTGCTTATGGAAGCGGGTCGCAAACTCGAAGCGGGCAGTGCCGTTCCGTTTTATCAGTTCCGACACCTAACGTTTCAGGAGTACCTCGCCGCGGTCGCGATCGCGGATGGTCAGCATCTAGGATACGACCTGAATGAAACCGTGCTTCAGCCGGTTGAGCAAACTCTGCTTGATGCCAAATGGAAAGAGGTGATCCCGATGGCCGCCGTGCTGGCGGGTAAGCAGGCAGAGCCCCTCCTCGCTGCGCTTGTCACAATTGGAAAGGAGCAGCGAGAAAAGGTCTTGGCCAGTGGCCCCGCCAAAGATGCTTATGTGAGGTGGCCGTTGCCCGAGGCGATTGATCGGCTGGTTCAGTGTCTGGCGGAGGAGGCCGAAGCCACCCAAGAGACGCTTCTTGAAATTTTATCTCTGACCGCGTTCTTCGCGGGCTATTCATATATTGATCCCGGTCGGTGGAGCCTGCTCGCGCGCGGACCTTATGCAAATGAGCTGTTCCACAACGTGTGGCAGCATTACAGAAGTGCGCCTGACACTGACTACGCACGGTTTCGCTTCTCGCTTGGTCGGCTGGCGGCTGACTTGCTGCCACAACATTGGCAGTCGCCCGAAGGAGAGGAGCATCTGCGCAAAATCCTTGCCAGTGAACTCGAAGAAGACGTTGCTAAGGGGCTGTGCGTTTGTGTTGGACATCATTTTTCGGAAAATCAGGGCTTCGAACTAACTTTGCGCGACAAGTTGTGGCCGCTGGTCGAGCAACAATTTCTGACCGGACAAGAACGCATGTGGCCGCTAGCAGTATGGGCTTGGGCTTTGATGGGCCGAGGCGAACCCCAGCGCTTCACGTCTGCGACGGCGCTAGATAAGCTTCTAGCGCTTTGCCAACCGACACCGCGCGTCATGATCGCACGATTGTCCCATTTGCATTTTCGACAAGAGCTGGTTTGCCGCGTGACTTTTGGAAGCCCAAGCTTGATGGTGTGCATCTAGAGATTATTCAAAGTGAAATCGGACGAGAGGAAAGCAGCATACCCTGGACGGAGTGGGAGAAGGTCGGCTTTCTGACGGTGGCGTTCCACGCGCGCGCGCCTTGGAATGACGCCGAATTGCGCAAGCGCTTGCGAGATGTCTTGAATGAGACCTCAAGCGAGATCCTCGACGAAAGCATTCGGTCGATGCTCTCCCAATTGCCGGCGAGATCGCGAAAAAGGAAGTCCGCCCGCAAAACGGTGTCTTAGTCACCGGTCCCCACCTAATCCTCGTCGATCACCTCCACGAGGATGTCGCGTTTGCGGGCGGCATTGGCTTTACTGTGATGCCGGTTTTTCCATCTTTTCGATGATCCGCGTTCGCTCCGCGAGCGTCGGCGGACGACGGCGTCTCACCTTACTCCACCGCCGCCGGCAACAGTGGATCTTCTGCGTCGAACACGAGCCGTTGCATGCCGCTCCATTCGCCGAGCAGGGCGCCGCAGGTGCAGTAGGCGCTGGCGGATTCGGTGACATCGAGGTCGATCACGCTGCGTGTGTAGCGCAGGCCGCAGACGCAATCGTGGATGCGGCTGTGGTTGAGCATGTCAGGCGGCGTTGGCTGTGCGGAGCGCGGCGCCTAAGGCGGAGTCGAGATCGCGGCGGTTGGCGGGCGTGCGCATGTCGGTCATGGCGCGGTGCATGATGCGGTGAACGAACCAGCGTGCTTCGTTGGCGTCGCCGAGCTGATGCATGGCGGCGGCGATCATGCGGTCAGTGTGCGCGATGATGTCGAGCTGCCAGTGGATTGGGGGTGCGGTCATGGCTTTGGCCTTTGGAAACAGGCTCAAAGTCGCGCGCTAAACGGCTGGAAGCTTGATGCTGCGGATGATGCGTGAGGCTAGCACGTTGGGCTCGAAAATCCGCGTGAATTCGGCGGTCTTTGCTGGTGTTCCAGAGGGCGCGGGGCGCGCTCATAGACTTTGTGAGTAAAAGCGCCTATGTAGGCTTTATCGATCCTCGTCGCGTCACGCCTCGATCCACGCTGTCGCGCCGGATGTTTGCTGTTTTCCTTCGAAAGTCGCTGCCCGCCGTGGAAGATCCACGCGGGCCATTTTAGCTAGGAGATGGCAAATGGCTGTCGGTACCGTAAAGTTTTTCAACGGCCAAAAAGGCTTTGGTTTCATCGCCGTGGACGGCGGCGGCAAGGATGTGTTCGTGCACATTTCTGCCGTTGAGCGCTCAGGCCTTTCAGGTTTGGCGGATGGCCAGAAGGTCACGTTCGATCTTGAGAAAGATCGTCAGGGCCGCGATTCCGCGATCAATTTGAAGACGGAGTAGGTGATGGCGATCGTTGATCGCATACCCGAGCTTTCGGAAAAGGAACTGGAGAGCTTCATCGCGAACGCCGTTCGCTTGAAGGATGAAGGTTCAACGGCGCAAAAGCAGCAGGCTGAAGAGCTTCTGCCGCTGCTCAGCGCCGCCTTGGAGGAACGCCGGGCCGAGCGGGTGGCCACGCAAGTGGAAACGCGCCGCGTCAACACGCGCAAACGCGCGGAGGCGAAAGCGACGAAAGCCTGAACGCTCGGTTGATCTCAACGAAACGGCGGCGCTCTTTTGGGGCGCCGCCGTTTTTGTTTGTGCGTCTGGATGCGGGGTCCGAAGACCCGCGGTCCGAGATTTAGTCTTCGTCGATGACGTCCACGAGGATGTCGCGTTTGCCGGCGGCGTTGGCTTCCGAGATGATGCCGGCCTTTTCCATCTTTTCGATGAGGGTGGCGGCGCGGTTGTAGCCGATCTGCAAGCGGCGCTGCAGGTAAGACGTGCTGGCCTTGCGGTCGCGTTGCACGATCTCGACGGCGCGGTCGAAGAGTTCGTCGCCGCCGCCTTCGCCATCGGCGAAGAGTTCGGGATTGTCTTCTTCGCCAGCTGCGTTCGGCTCTTCGGTGACGTCGGTGCGATATTGCGGCGCGCCTTGCTCCTTGAGCATGGCGACAACGCGCTCGACTTCAGCGTCGGTGACGAACGGGCCGTGCAGACGGCGGATGCGGCCGCCGCCGGCCATGAACAACAAGTCGCCTTGGCCGAGCAGTTGTTCGGCGCCTTGCTCACCAAGGATAGTGCGCGAGTCGATCTTCGACGTGACCTGGTAGGAGATACGGGTCGGGAAGTTGGCTTTGATCGTGCCGGTGATGACGTCGACTGACGGGCGTTGCGTCGCCATGATGACGTGGATGCCGGCGGCGCGCGCCATTTGCGCGAGACGCTGGACGGCGGCTTCGATTTCCTTGCCGGCCGTGATCATGAGATCGGCCATCTCGTCGATGACGACGACGATGTACGGCATCGGCTCGAGCGGCAGTTCGCGGGTTTCGTAGATTGGCTCGCCTGAAGAAGGATCGAAGCCGGCGTGCACGGTGCGTTCGAGACGCTCACCGCGCTCGAGAGCGTCAGCGACGCGCTCGTTGTAGCCGGTGATGTTACGCACGCCGAGCTTAGCCATGCGGCGGTAGCGATCTTCCATCTCGCGCACGACCCACTTCAGTGCGGTGACGGCCTTCTTCGGCTCGGTCACGACCGGGTGCAGCAGGTGCGGGATGCCTTCGTAGACGCTGAGCTCCAGCATTTTCGGATCGATCATGATGAAGCGGCACTCGTCGGGCGTGTGCTTGTAGAGGAGCGACAAGATCATCGCGTTGATGCCGACCGATTTGCCCGAGCCGGTGGTGCCGGCGATCAGGAGGTGAGGCATCTTGGTGAGGTCGGCGGCGAACGGATCGCCTTCGATGGTCTCACCGAGCGCGAGCGGCAGATCGCCTTGCGTGCCGGCGAAGCTCGATGAATTGAGCAGCGAGCGCAGGAAAACGGTTTCGCGCTTGGTGTTTGGCAGTTCGATACCGATGGCGTTGCGGCCAGGAATGACAGCAACACGGCAAGCGGTGGCGGACATGGAGCGGGCGATGTCGTCGGACAAGCCGATGACGCGTGAGGATTTCACGCCGGCTGCAGGTTCGAACTCGAACAAGGTGACGACAGGGCCGGGGCGGGCGCTGAGCACTTCGCCTTGCACGCCGAAGTCGGCAAGCACGCCTTCGAGCTGACGGCTCATGTTGTGCAGCGTTTGCGCGTCGGTTTGCGTCACGCGTTGCTTGGGCACCGCGAGGAGATCGGTGTCCGGCAAATCGAAGTCGCGGCCGAACGCCATCGAAGCGTGCTGCTTCTCGCGCTTTTGCGGCTTAGGACGCTGTTGTTCGGGCGCGCGTTGGCGCGCTTCGGAAGGCTCGCGCATTTGCGGCGCAGGGCGCGCGGGACGCGGCGCGCGCGGACGTGGCGCTTCTTCGTCGTCGCGTGCGGCAGCAGCGGCGTTGGCGGCGCGGCGGTAGGGCGTTTCCTCAGGCTCGGGCTCACGGCGCGTCTTCTCCGAGACGTAACCGATGGCGCGTTGCGTCGCGTTGGCGCTGCCCTGCACGGTGCGGCGCATCACTTGGCCAGCGTTGCGCACGTCTTCAGGGCGGATTTGGAAGGACCAGCCGACGAAGAGAAGTCCAGCAGCAGCGCAGACAATGCCGGTCAGCACTTGCGGAAACGGCAGGCCTGGCATGGAGGCAAGGCCGCTGATGATGCTGGCGATTGAATCGCCGAGCATGCCGCCGAAGCCGGTCGCGAGCGGCCAGCCTTCTGGTGTTGGGATCGTGGTTGCAGCAGCAGCAAGCAGAACGATGCCGCCGGCAGCTGCGCCGATGCGGCGCTTGTCGATGCGCGCGACGAGTTGGCGGCGCATGACGCGCATCACGCCAGCTGCAAGCATCGCTGCAAACATCAATGGCGCAGCGGCGCCGAGCGCTTGCACCGCAAGATCAGCGAGCATCGCGCCGGGGCCGCCGAACAAATTGTGCGGCACGCCGCTCGCGGCGGTGTTGAGGCTGGGATCTTCCGGCGAATAGGTCAGCACGGCGCCTAAGCCGTAAGCGCCAATGACGCCGCAGCCGATGGCGAGCGTAGCTCGCTTCAAGGCGAGGCGCGCTGCGGCGGAGCTGGTCGCGGCGGGGATTCTTCCCCGTTCGGTGTAGGCGTCGTCAGTCATTAACTTGGATCGCTCGCTAAGGTGCTGAGATCGAGCGTGGAATGTTCGCTCTCCCGGTAAATGACGAATGAATTTTCGGGTGCGAACAGAGTTACCGGCGCATACATTTTGCGCGGCGAAGTTCCGATTAATATTGGTAAAAAAGAAAGAGCGCGGATCGAAATGATCCGCGCTCTGAAGGTCGAGGGAGGAGAGTTGCCGTTAGTTGTGGTAGGCGACCTCGCCGTGTTCGGCGTAGTCGACGCCCTCTGCTTCAACTTCTTTGCTGACGCGTCCGCCTGTTAGTCCTCGAGCGATCACCCAAACGATCAGCGAACCGACGCCCGACCAGGCAATCGTTACCGCGACGCCTTTGAGCTGTGAGATCACTTGCGGAACGAGGCCAGGATAGACGGCCGCGCCGCCCGCTGCGTAGTCGACGATGCCCGCGCCGCCGAAGGCTGGGTTGACGACAATGCCGGTGCCGATGGCGCCAATGATGCCGCCAATGCCGTGGATGCCGAAGACATCGAGGCTGTCATCGTACTTGAGCCAGCTCTTCAGCCCCGAGCACGCGAACAAGCAGATTGGGCCAACGACGAGGCCGAGGATAAGCGCGCCGACTGGGCCCGCAAAACCAGCAGCCGGCGTGACCGCGACGAGACCCGCGACGGCGCCTGAAGCGAGACCGAGGAGGCTCGGCTTGCCCTTGGTGACCCACTCGGTGAGCGTCCACGAAAGTGCAGCGCCAGCAGGAGCAACGAAGGTGTTGATCAGCGCGAGCGCGGCGTAGGCGTTCGACTCAAGGTTTGAACCGGCGTTGAAGCCAACCCAGCCAAACCACAACAGACCGGTGCCGATCATCGTGAAGGTGAGGTTGTGCGGCGGCATCGGTTCTTTGCGATAGCCAGTGCGTGGTCCGAGCAGCAGCGCGCCAACAAGTGCGGCGATGCCTGAGTTGATGTGAACGACAGTGCCGCCGGCGAAGTCGAGCGCGCCGAAGCTCCAGATGAGGCCTGCACCTGAAGCAAGCGCTTCAGCGTTCGCGGGATCGGACGCCATGATCGGGCCGCCCCACCACCAGACCATGTGCGCCATCGGGTAGTAGACCAAAACTGGCCACAGAATGGAGAAAATCACGATCGTGCTGAACTTCACGCGCTCGGCGACGCCGCCAAGAACGAGCGCTGCGGTGATGCAGGCGAACGTCATTTGGAATGCCACGAACGTGAGTTCGGGAATGGCGACGCCGACGGAGAATGTCTCGACGAGCGCGGTGGTGTCGACGCCGGTGAGGAAGGCTTTGCTCAATCCTCCAACGAAGCGATTTAATCCGCCGCCGTCGGTGAAGGCGAGCGAGTAGCCGACGAACAACCACATCACCATGCCGATGGCGGTGACGACGAAAACTTGGCTGAGGATCGACACCATGTTCTTGGCGCGCACGAGGCCGCCGTAGAAAAGTGCAAGGCCTGGGATGATCATCAGCAGTACGAGAACGGTGGAGACGAGCATCCAGCCGGTGTCACCTTTATCGACGGTGAGCGCGGGCGTCTCGGGCGCTGCTTCTGCAACAGCGATGACCTCGCCTGTGCCTTCATCTGCGGCGACCGTTTCAACGGCGGCGCTTGTCTCCTGCGCGAATGCTAGTTCTGGCGTCATTGCGCCGAGCGCTGCCGCGCCTACGAGCGCTAGCGCCGCTAGACGCAGCGAGCGCCATAGCCCCTTGGTTTTTGTCATTGCCCCGCTCCTCAAACGATCGAAGCGCCGATTGGTCGAGGCGCCGGGCGATCCGGCAAGTTAATGGGGCGGCGTCTTTGTGCACTGCAGCAGGTTCGCTCAAAAAAGTGGCGCCCTGCCTCAAGCTTGCGCGTCGTGGCTGAGTGGGTGAAACAATGCTGCCGTAGGGCCAATGTGGGGGCGATACGATGTTGAGCCGGCGTGCGTTCCAGATCGCTCTTTTGGGTGGGGTTCTGACTGCTCCCGCGGCCATGGCACAGAACGTCGATCCGACGAGCAATATCGTGGTCTTCGACATCGCGGGCCGTGATCCATGGGATTCTGAAGGGCCGACGCGCACGGATGATTGCGTGCGTCGGATATGGGCGGATGCGCCTCCAGGCGTACGCGCGGCGGCCGGGCGCGTGAGGCGCGTTTATTCTGAGTGGGAGCCATCAGACGGCGACAAGCAGTTCATCGAGACGACGTTTCCGGGCGTCTACCTTACATGGTCTTTCACGCGCCCGACCGACCCCGACGGCTGGAATGCCGCGCTTGCCGCCGCGCGCGCGCAACTTGAGGAAGCAATGGCGCGTAGACGCTGAGCGCACCGCTGTTACGCCTAGCAGGCGATGAGATGCGTCCCCGCTGCACATCGACCGTGTTGGATCAGCGCGCTACATCGTCAGCATGAGCACAGGACGCGGTTTCGACGCTGACGTGATCCTCTCGGGCGGCGGCCTGGTGGGGCAGACGCTGGCTTTGGCGTTGGATCAGGCGGGGCTCTCGGTTGCCGTGATCGATGCGTCGAAGCCGTCGGACACGTTGGCGACCACGTTTGACGGGCGCGCGTTTGCGATTGCGTTTGCATCGTACCGGATGTGGCGCGCGCTTGGGCTGGGCGGACACCTCGACGAGGTCGCGCAGCCGATCGAACAGATCATGGTGACGGACGGCAAGCTTGGGCGTGGGCCTTCGTTGCTGCATTTGCATTTTGATCGCGCTGAGATGCGCGACACCGATGAGCCGCTTGGGCTGATGCTTGAAGCGCGGCATGTGCGGATGGCGCTGGATAGCGGTGTGAAGGCGCGGCCGAGCATCAAGATGATCCAGCCGATGTCAGTGAGCGCGATCGAGCGCGATCCGGCGGGCGCTACGGTGACGCTCGCGGATGGGCAGAAACTGCGTGCGCCGTTGCTGGTGGGAACGGATGGGCGGCGTTCGTTTGTGCGCGGCGCTGTCGGCATTCGCACGATCGGTTGGGACTATCCGGTGACGGCAATCGTCGCGACGATTGCGCATGAGAAACCGCACGATGCGGTGGCGCATGAATTCTTTTTGCCGAACGGGCCGTTCGCGATTTTGCCGCTGAGGGGCAATCGCTCGAATATCGTGTGGGCTGAGCCACGCGCGGCCGCTGACGCGCTGCTGAAAATGAATGAGCCGGATTTCCTGGCGGAGCTGACGAAGCGCTTCGGCACGTTCTTGGGCGAGCTCTCGTTGGAAGGACCGCGCTTTGGCTATCCGTTGTCGCTGCAGATGGCGGAGCGGATGATCGATCAGCGCGTGTGCCTTGCTGGCGATAGCGCGCACGGGATTCATCCGCTGGCTGGGCAGGGACTGAACCTTGGTTTGAAAGATTGCGCGGCGTTGGCGGAGTGCATCGCCGATGGTGTGGCGCTGGGCTTGGATCCCGGCGATGTGTCGATCCTGGAGCGCTATCAGCGCTGGCGGCGCTTCGACAACGTGACGATGGCGCTGGGGATGGAGTTCTTCGACAAGCTCTTCTCCAATGACATCAAGCCGCTGCGCGCGGCGCGGACGCTTGGATTAGCTGCAGTTAATGCTGTTGGCCCAGCGCGGCGCTTCTTCATGAAATACGCCGGCGGGGGAGCGGGCGATTTGCCGAAGCTTCTGCGCGGCGAAAGCTTGGCGGCTTAACCACGTCGCGGTTCGCGGACTGCGCGTGTGATCTTCTGCTTTGCGGGCGCTGGTGTATTTTCGGCGTATGCGGGTGGTGTTCATCTTCATCGTCATTTGCGTGTTGATCGGCCTGACTGTGCCGATCGGGTTTGCCGTGCGCTGGTGGATGGATGGACAGGCGGTTTTGGCGGAAGCCGAGCGCGACGGCGCGATTTGGACGCCCGAAAGTAACCGGCTGACTGTGATTGAGCGCACGGTCGCGATGGACCAGTTTCGTGACACGTGGCTCACGCATGCGGCGCCTTGCCGGACGTTGGCGTTCGCGTGGTACGATCTCACTGACCAGAACCCGCCGGACGGCTTCTCCGTGTCGCAAAGGCTCGCGACGGATTTACCTTCGGAGCGCCGTGAACGATCGATCCGTTGGCACATCGGACGGCTCGTCGTTGCGTGCCAATTGGAGCAACGCTTCAATGATCGCCAGCTGCTGAGATTGTGGTTGGCGCACGCGTATTTCGGGCGCGACGCCGAGGGCGTTGAAGCAGCGTCCCAGCTTATTTTCGATAAGCCGAGCGCTGCGCTCAACGCGGAAGAAGCGGCCAAGCTTGCCGCGCTGTTGCGTGGCCCTGGCTTGCGATCACGACCGGAGGACTGGGCCACGCGTGCGCGGGCGATCCAGGAGCGTGTCGCCGGAACGACGCATTAGTCTCTTGGGGCGAGAGTTTCACAGCTTAACTGTCGCGTCAGGTGAGCGCGCGATTGTATGAAGCGGCGCGCTGATAGCGTGTTTTTGGGCCGATAATGTCATCTGAAGCTACGGAACCGGGTACAGCGGATTTGCCGCTGGCCGTCGATCTCGACGGCACGCTCATCCATGGCGACACGTTTTTTGAATCCATCCTCTCGTACCTGGGGAGCAATCCGCTGGGCGCGTTTGCGCTGGCGGGGTGGTTCACCAAGGGCCGCGCATTCACGAAAGCGAAGCTCGCGGGCTATGCACCGAAGGCCGATGAGGTCCCGTACGATCAACGCTTGCTGAGCTGGCTGCGCGAGGAGAAGGCACGCGGGCGTCGCTTGGCGTTGGCGACGGCGACGGATCGTAAGGTCGCTGACGAGATCGCGGCGCATGTTGGTTTGTTCGACGATGTGTTTGCGTCGGATGGCGTGATCAATTTGAAGTCGGCACGGAAAGCGGAGGCGCTGAGCGCAGCGTACCCTGGTGGCTTCGTTTATGCCGGCAATGAGATTGCAGATCTGGAAGTTTGGGCGAAGGCGAAGGGCGCGGTTGTCGTCAACGCCGATGCAACGCTGGAGCACCGCGCGGCAGCGCTGACGACAGTCGAGCGTGTGCTGCCGGATGAGCGCGATGCGCAGGCGGCGCTGCAGAAGGCGCTGCGGCCGCGCCAATGGGTGAAAAACATTCTGGTGTTCATCCCGCTGATCGCTGCGCAGGGCTGGGCCGACCTCGATGGCTGGAAGAGCGCGTTCATGGCTTTCGTGGCGCTCTGCTGTGCAGCGTCCAGTGTCTATCTCTTCAACGACGCGTTCGACATTCCGGCGGACCGGCGCCATCCGCGCAAGCGCAACCGCCCGTTTGCGACAGGCGCGCTCTCGCCGGCGCGTGGGATTGCTGTCGCGGTGGGGCTTGCGGGCGCGGCTCTGGTGGTCGGCTGGGCGGCGCACGTTCTGGTGCTCACGTTGAGCTACATGGCGCTGTCGAGCCTTTACACGGTGTGGATGAAGCGGCTGGTGGTGGTCGATATCTTCGTCCTGGCTTCGCTTTACGGCTTGCGCGTGTTGCTCGGAGGCGAGGCTTCGGGGCATCCGGCGTCGTCGTGGATGCTGGCGTTTTGCGGCTTCTTCTTCTTGAGTTTGGCGCTGGTGAAGCGCGTGACGGAAATCGAAGGCGCGCCGGAGAATATCCGGCGCGGGTATCGGATCGAGGATGCGCCGGTGTTGAAGGCGATGGGCGTGGGCTCGGCGTTCGCGGCGAGCTTGGTACTGGCGCTTTACGTGCAGAGCGATGTGGCGATGTTCACGTACAATTCGCCGATGTGGCTGTGGCTGTTGCCGGGCGCGGTGATCTTTTGGTTGTGCCGCGTGTGGCTGCTGACCGGACGCGGTGAGATGCCAGACGATCCTGTCGTGCATGCAGTGAGCGATCGAATGTCGCTGGTGATGGCGCTGGTGGCGGCGATCGCCTACGCGGGGGCGGTGCTGTTCTAAAAAAGCGAACGGCGCCGAGGGGGAGCAATCCTCGGCGCCGTTCCATTTTCCAGGCCGCGCTATTGGGGCCAATAATCGTGCTGCTTGGGAGCTTAAGCGACGATCTGCGCGGCTTGGGTCATCACGCTGAGGGCGACCGGAGCAAACACGGCGCAGGCAGCGATGAGGGCGAAAAACTTGGTCATTTGAGTTTGTGCTTTGTCTGAGTTGATTGGGTTCGGGTGGAGGTTGCTTAGGCAACGATCTGAGCGGCTTGGTTCATCGTGGCGAAGGCGACCGGCGCCATCAGCATCAAAGCCAGCATCAGGGAATAAAACTTGGTCATTGCTCTTGCTCCTCTTGGTGGGGCCGTTGCCCCGTTCCGATGAGGAGAAGGTAGCTAAGGGTTAGCCTTGTCGCTGTGACGTGGGTCACAATGTGGGACGACGACTAAATACTCATGCGCCCATCCATTGTGGCCGGCGCTGTAGGAGTAAAAGTCATGAATAACAAATACTTAAGAAAAGGGGTGCGTCGTCATAGAGGCACCCCGCCCATCGAAAACTGGGTCATCGTAGAAGATGTGCACGGCGGGAGTTCGATTCCTCTCGACGAGTCCATCTATCGTGAACGGGGTTACGAGCCACCGTTCGAGCAACTCCCGTGGAGCGATGAAGTGACGAAGAACGAATAGCACCAAACTTCAGAGGCGTGTCGCAGCGCAGCTCGGTGGAGGCGAAGCTCTCGTTTCTACCGAGATCGCGCAGAGGCTCTTCAACCGGAGCTATCGGGCACGTTACACAGCAACCTGCGCTCCCAGCTCCACGACGCGGCTTGTTGGGATGTGGAAGAACTCTGTCGCGCTTGAGGAATTTCGCGCGAGGAAGATGAAGAGCAGGTCTTGCCAGCGGGGCATGCCGCTTTTGTCGGTGGGGACGAGGGCGCGGCGGCTGAGGAAGAACGAGGTTTTCATGATGTCGAAGGCGAGGCCCTTGTCGCGCGCGAGCGTGAGGCCGCGGATGACGTTGGGCGTTTCCATGAAGCCGAAGCTCAAGCTCACGATCTGAATGTCGTCGCGGACGGTTTCGATGTTGACGCGGTCGGAGTCGTTGACGCGCGGCGTCGGTGCGGTGCGGACGGAGAGCAGGATGATGCGCTCGTGCAGCACTTGGTTGTGCTTCAGATTGTGCATGAGCGCGGTGGGCGCGGCCTGCGGGTCGGCGGTGAGGAAGATGGCCGTGCCGCGCACGCGCGTTGGCGGTGAGATTTCGAGCGTCGCCAGCATTTGCTGAAGGCTGACGTCGCGGCGGGTTTGTTCGTGCAGCAGGCGTGAGCCGCGCACCCAAGTCCACATGACGAGAATGAAGCCGGCGGCGATGATGAGCGGCACGAGGCCGCCGCTGAAGATCTTGGTGAGGTTCGAGGCGGCGAAGATCAGCTCGATGAGGATGAACGGCGCCATCAAAGCGATCGCGAACCAGAGCGGGCGCTTGGAGACTTTCCAGATGGCGAGGATGGCGAGCATCGATGAGGTGATCATCGCGCCGATGACGGAGACGCCGTAGGCGCTGCCGAGTGCGGTCGATGAGCCGAACGAGAAGGTCATGAACAGCACGCCGAGCATGAGCATGTAGTTCACCTGCGGCATGTAGATCTGGCCGTGGTGGCGCTCGGAAGTTTGCAGGATGCGCATGCGCGGCAGGAGGCCGAGCTGGATGGCTTGCTGCGTGAGTGAGTAGGCGCCGGAGATCACGGCTTGGCTGGCAATGATGGTCGCGGCGGTGGCGAGAACGACAAGCGCGGGTCGCCAGGCTTGGGGCGCCATGAAGAAGAACGGGTTGCTGATCGTGCTGGGGTTGGCGATCACCATCGCGCCTTGGCCGAGGTAATTGAGCGCGAGCGCCGGGAAGACGAGCCACATCCATGCTCGTGAGATCGGCTTGCGGCCGAAATGGCCCATGTCGGCGTAGAGCGCTTCGGCGCCGGTGACGGTGAGGAAAACAGAACCGAGCACGATGAAGCCGAGGCCGGCGTGATTGAGCAGAAAGTTGATGGCGTTGAGCGGATTGAACGCAGCGAGCACGCTCCATTCTTGGCTCAAGTGCATGAGGCCGAGACCGCCGAGCACCGTGAACCAGAGAATGCAGATCGGGCCGAACCAGGCGCCGACAATGCCAGAGCCGTGCCGTTGCACGAGGAAGAGCGCGATAAGGATGCCGAGCGTAACCGGCATGATGAAGGGTTCGACGTGACCGGTGAGGCCAGGAAGTACGGCGAGACCTTCGATCGCGGAAAGAACCGAGATAGCCGGCGTCAGCATGGCGTCGCCGTAAAAGAGGCCGGCGCCGGCGAGACCGATGATGAGGATGAACGGCGTGCGTTTTCCGAGCGCGCGCTGAACCAGCGCCATGAGCGAAAGCGTGCCGCCCTCGCCGCGGTTGTCGAGGCGTAGCAGGATGGTCGCGTATTTGATGGTGACCACCGCGATGAGCGACCACAGCATCAGCGAAATGACGCCGATGATCTCAGCGTTCGTCGCCGCACCGTTGCGCTGGACGACATGGGTGATCGACTCGCGGAAGGCGTAGAGCGGCGAGGTGCCGATGTCGCCGTAGACGACGCCGATGGCGGCGAGGGTGAGCCCCCAGAAGCCGCGTTTGGTGTGATCGATAGCGGCTGGGTTCGCGGGCGATGAGTCAGCGGTGAGCGTGGTCATCGGCCGGAGATGGGCGCGATGGACATAAAGATTCCATGAGGTTGCGCGGCGTGAGGCGCGGGGCCAGATTCAGCGCGTGAGCAATGGGGCTGGATCTTTCGCGTGGCGCGCCTTGGTGCGCCCGGCTGCTGTGACGGCGGCGATGGTCGGCGTTGCGGCGGTGTTGGCGCGGTTTGGTGAGCAATGGCTCGATCCGCAGAGTTTATCTTTGTTCTTCGTGGTGCCGATCGTGATTGCGGCGATGCGTTACGGGCTTGGGCCGGCGCTGGGTGCATCGGTGCTAAGCGTCGCGGCGGTCAATTTTTTGTTCGTGCAGCCGCGGTTCACGTTGGCCGTGGCGCGGCCGCAGGATTTGGGCGCGTTAGCACTCTTTGTTGTTGTGGGTGTGCTGGTGAGCGTGATCGCTGAGCGCGCGCGGATGGCGGAGGCGGCGCGGCTGGAAGCGTCGCGCGAGCGCTTCAAGGCGGAGTTGTTGGCGGGCGTGTCGCACGATTTGCGGACGCCGTTAGCGACGATCGTGTTCACGCTGCAGAGCTTACAGAAGTTTGCGGCCGATCATGGCGCGGAGGCGCGGGCTGAGTTGTTGGATTTGGCAGAGGGCGAGGCGCGACGATTGTCGGAGTTGGTGGAGACTTTGCTCTCTTCATCGCGGATGGAGGCGGGGCAGACGCCGGTGCGATTGGAGCCGGTGAGTGTGAGTGAAATTGTTGCGGCAGCTTTGGCGGATGTTGGCGCTGAGGCGGCGGTGAATGTGGCGGATGATTTGCCGCTGGTGTCCGCCGATCCAGCGCTTGCGACGCGGGCGCTCGCGAATGTGCTTTCCAATGCGACAAAGTATGCTGGCGGTGCGTGGATCAGCGTTTCGGCGCGGCTGGAAAATCACAACGTGCTGGTGGAGGTCGCGGATCGCGGGCCTGGGCTGGGCGACGATCCCGAGCGGCTTTTCGAAAAGTTCGTTCGCGGTGTTGATGCGGACGGTCGAGCGCCAGGATTGGGCTTGGGGCTCGCGCTCGCGCGGACATTTATGGAATCGCAGGGCGGTGCTCTGAACGCGGCGAACCGCGATGGCGGTGGCGCGGTGTTTTCGCTGAGCTTTGCGTCATGGGTGAAGGCCGCGCGCGATGGCTGAGCCGGTTATCCTTGTTGTTGAGGACGACGCGTCGCTGCGGCGGTCGTTGGAGATGACGCTAAAGGCGGCGGGATACGTTGCTGTTGGCGTTGGAACGCTTGCGGACGCTCGGCGGATGCGAGCGCATTATAAGCCGCACGCGATTTTGCTCGATCTTGGTTTGCCGGATGGTGATGGGTTGGATTTCATTGGCGCGGTTCGCGCAGAGGATCTGACGCCGATCGTGGTGCTTACCGCGCGCGATGCGGAGGCGTTGAAGGTGCGCGCGTTGGATGCGGGCGCGGATGATTATGTGACGAAGCCGTTTGGCTTGGAGGAATTGCTAGCGCGGCTGCGCGCCGCGTTGCGGCACGCAGTGCAGAGTGCGGGTAGCGCGCCGATCGTGCGAACGGGGCCGCTTGAGATTGATCTCGGCGCGCGCGTGGTGCGGCGTGAGGGGCGTGAGATTGAGCTATCGCCGAAGGAGTTCGAGATTCTGGCGCTGCTGGCGACACGGCTTGGCAAAGTGGTGCGCCACCAGGATTTGTTGAAGGCGGTGTGGGGATCTGAGCGCGCGGATATTCAGTATTTGCGGGTTTACGTCGGGCAGTTGCGCGCGAAGCTCGGCCTGAACGCGCTGTTGGTGTCCGATCCTGGCGTTGGTTATCGGCTGATTGCGACGTGAGTTTCAGGTTTCTTCTTCCGCGCCGAGATATCTGACGCCGATCTTTTCCCACTCGAGGCGACGCTTTTCGGCCATCGTCTCCGCGATGTCTTTTGTCGGCCAAACAAATTTTGACGGTGTGCGACCTGGGCCGCGCATTTCGCCGCCGATCTCCATTTGCTTGTCGAGCCAATAGAAATTGCGCCAGCGTTGGGCTGGACGCGTGATTCTCTTTTCTTCGAGCAGAGTCGACATGGCTTACGCCTCGTCCCTCAATGCGCGTAGACGCAGGGTGTCGCGATAGACACGAAGCTTTTCGTCTTTATCGCGGCCAAGTTCGTGCAGCAGGTCCCAGGAATAGAGGCCGGTGTCGTGGCCGTCGTCGAAGCTGATGCGGACGGCGTAGCGACCGACGGCGTCGGCGCTGACGACGTTGACGTTGGCTTTGCCGGTGACGGGTGGCGGAACGTTGCCGCCGTGGCCCTTGTTTTCAGCGCTCGGGCTCTCGACGCGGAGAAGTTCGAACGGGATTTCGAACATTTCGCCGTCATCGAAGGCGATTGTGAGCGCCTTGGTTTCGCGGTCAAAGACGAGATCGGTGGGCCAGGGGCGGGAGATTGCTTCTGCAGTCATGCGATTCTTTTACACTATGCGCGTTCTGGGCGCACGCTGGGGTTCACTCATCTGCTCCGAGTTCTCTTGCTTCGTCGATCAGCATGATAGGGACGCCGTCTCTCACTGGGTAGGCAAGCCGCGCACTGTCGCTGATGAGTTCCTGGCGCTCGCGATCGTAGCGCAAGGGCGTGCGCGACGAGGGGCAGATCAAAACTTCGAGCAGTTTCGGATCGACGTCGCTCATTGAATTGGCCGCGGCTGGTCGTCGCCGGCGGCGCGATCCCATTCAAGGAGCGCGAGCAGCGCTTGGGTGCGGTCCTCAAGTGTGACGGCTTCGAGCATGGCTTGCTTGGCGGCGGGATCGAACGGGCAGATTTGCGCGGCGACGTTGACGATGGTTTCGGTCGGCGCCTGTTCGACAGATTCCCAATCGACGACGAAGCCGTGCAGCGCGGCGTAGCTCTTCAGCGACTTAATCAAGCCGTCGCGATCAATGCGCTCGCCGCGGGCCTGAGCGAAATCGTTTTCGAAGGCATCGAAGCTCACCAAGGCTTGGCGATATGGTGTGCCGGGTTCGAGTTCTTGATTGAGATCGAAGCGGCAGATGCCAGTGAGCGTGATGAGATAGCGGCCATCATCGGTTTCGGAGAAGGCGGTGATGCGCCCGACGGTGCCGACGTCCGAGAGGTCGGGCGCCGGATTGTTCTCATCACCAGTCGCCGGTTGGATCATACCGATGAGACGATCGCCGCCGAGGGCGTCATCGACCATGTTGAGATAACGCGGCTCGAACACGTTGAGCGCGAGCACGCCGCGCGGCATCAAGATTGCGCCAACCAGCGGAAAGAGCGGGATCGTCTGCGGCAAGTCCGCAGGCTTGCGATAGCCAAACGCGCTCACGAGAACAGAATCGCCGAAAGTTTGCGGCGTCCGTTCTTGGTGACGTCGGATACCGGCCCGGCGGCTTCAAAGATTTTCAGCAGCTGCGCGCGCGCGGCGCCTTCGTTCCACTCGCGGTTTTTCTCGATAATGGCCAGGAGCTGATCGCTCGCGCCTTCCAGATCACCGCGCGCGGAAAGCGCCTCGGCGTATTCAAAGCGCGCGTCGAGATCGTTGGGGTTAGCGGCGACTTTGGCGCCGAGTTCGTCGTTATCGCCTGCGTCACCGGCCTTGCCGGCGAGCTCGATTGCAGCGCGAACACCGAGAATGTCGGGGTCGTTGGCTTTTTCTGGCGGCGCCATGGACAGAATTTCTTCGGCGTTCTCGATGTCTCCCGCACCGAGTGCGATGCGGGCCATGCCTGCAAGCGCTTTGGTGTTGGTTTGATCGAGCTGCAACACGCCGGTGAAGGCTTGGGCTGCGCCGCCGATGTCATCGAGTTTCAGCGACTCCGCGGCTTGTGCAAGCAGCGCGTCGATTTCAGCGGTCATGTCGGCGCCGGCGAGGCGGTCAACGAAGAGTTTGATTTGGCTTTCGGGGATCGCGCCCATGAAGCCATCGACCGGGCGGCCTTGGTCGAAAGCGTACACAGCCGGAATCGACCGCACGCCGAGCTGGCCTGCGACTCCAGGATTTTCGTCGATGTTGATCTTCACCAGACGGACTTTGCCGCCGGCGTTGATCACAGCGCGTTCAAGCGGCGGCCCGAGTGTGCGGCAGGGCCCGCACCATGGCGCCCAGAAATCGACAATCACCGGTGTTTCACGTGATTGCTCGACGACGTCGGCCATGAAGCCTTGGTCGGAGCCTTCTTTCACCAGATCGGAAGCGGGCGGCGCTGTGCCGTCGATAATAGTCATGCGTGTCCTCGTTCGCGCCTAAAGATGGGCTGGCGCAGCGTCTGGTTCAATTCTCGTTGGTGTCCCATCAGCGTCAAATGCGAGGCGAGTGGGCTCGCGGCCAAGGGAACGCACGAATTTCAGCATATCTGCGGGGCTGATGGCGGTGGTGGCGTCGTTCTTTAGCGGGTGGAAGTTCACGGGGTCGAGCGCGAACAAGGCTTCATCCAGCACTAATGTGACCCTGAGTTGGGGGTCGTTGATGATCGCAAAGAGCGTCACCGAGCCTGGCGTGACGCCGAGGCACTCCATCAGCAGGTCGGCGGAGCCAAACGAAAAGCGGCCCGAGCCGATGAGCTTCGATGTCGCGGTTAGATCGATAGCCGAGCCTGAGATGGCGCAGATGAGAAAGATCGCGCCTTTCTTGTCTTTCAGGAACAGGTTCTTGGTGTGACCGCCAGGCATCGAGGCTTTGAGGTCGGCGCCTTCCTCGACCGTGAACACCGGGCGGTGCCGGTGCGTCACATGCTTGATGCCGAGGGCATCGAAGCTGGCGAAAAGATCGGATTCTGTCGCGGGCATGACGCGCATCCCCTTGGCGCAAGTGTCCGCGAGCGTCTAGGAGGAAGGGGATGAAACTTACTTGTTATCAAGTCGATCAGCAGCCCGCCGAAATGGTTCCAGGCGCGCCGGACCGCGAATGGATGGATCGGTTTTCCGATCGCCATCCTTATCGGTGTTTGCCGCTGGTGGTTGCGAACACGACAGGCTGGTCGCTGCTCTCGCCGGTCAGCTTTACCGCCACCTGGACGGGCGGGCCGCGGATGGAAGACATCCGGCTCGATCCAGATGACGGCACACCGCGCGCGTTGCTCGATCGCTGGGCTGTGTCTCACTTTTCTGGCGGCGTGCTGACGTTCCACACCGGCTATCTGTTTCGCACGGAGCCGGGTTGGGATCTGTGGTGCGGCGGGCCGCCCAATCACATCAAGGACGGCATTCAGCCATTGGCTGGCGTGGTCGAGACCTATTGGCTGCCGTTTCCGTTCACGATGAACTGGCGTTTCACGCGCCCGGGCATGGTGTCATTCAAAAAGGACGAGCCCTTCTGCTTCATCTTCCCGCTGCCACACGAGAAGATGGATGAGGTGCAGCCGATCATAAAATCGATCCACGACGATCCCGAGCTGAAGCGCCAGTACGATGCATGGGGCCAAAGCCGCAGCAACTTCCTCGACAAGCTCGCCGACAAAGACGCCGAAGCCGTGAAGAACGGATGGCAGCGCGACTATTTCCGAGGCCGGACGCCGGAAGGGCATCTGGCGCCGGAGGGCCACGTCAATCGGCGGCGGATGAAGCCGCCGCGCAAGGCTGAGCCAGGGGAATAATCGCTTGGGCATGGGGACCGAGGTGAGTGAAGCCAAGAAAAAGCGCGACGCTTTTGCGACCGCCGTCGTTGTTCTCGCTCTTCTCGCGGCGCCATTCGTCGCGCCGTTCGGCTTGGGATTTCGCACGTTTCGCGCGCCAAGCGGATCAATGCAGCCGGCAATCTATCCCGGCGATTATTTTGTGATCTCGAAGTGGACGTATGGCTACGGGCGCTATTCTTTCGCGCCGTTTCCGGGGTTTTCTGAGCGCGTTATGGCGCACACGCCTTCACGCGGCGATATTGCGGTGTTTCGCCCAAAGCCGGAGCCGGACCGCGATTTTGTCAAACGCGTCGTCGGCTTGCCTGGCGATCGCGTTCAGATGATTGACGGTGCGCTTCATCTCAACGGCGAGGCTGTGCCGCGCGAAGACTTGGGGGCTACATCGTTCAGAGACGAGCACGGCGCATCGATCGATGTGCACGCCTACCGCGAAACTTTGCCCGGTGGCGCGAGCTATGTCGTGATTGATCGCGGCGAGACAGAGCTGGACAACACGCAGGAATTTGTCGTGCCCGAAGGTTCGCTTTTCGTGATGGGCGATGATCGGGATAACTCCGCCGATAGCCGTATTCCGTCACTCATGGGCTATGTGCCGATGGATAATCTGGTTGGCCGCGTGCAGCGCGTGTTGGCGACCTCGCGCGCGGAGCGATTAGAGGCGCCCTGACGCATCCGAAGCAGGCGTGGACAGCATCCATGTCTGGAAACGGGGAGGAATGAAATGGATCGTCGTGAATTCGCGCTGGGCGCGGGTGCGCTGCTGGCGGGGAGCGCCTTTGGCGGCGCGGCCTTGGCGTATGATGGCGCGATCAGTTCGCGGGCCCGCTCGGTGCATCGGCGCGCGATTGTTGTGGACGCCAATCTCGGGCCGCCGCTGACGTCGGATCAGTTGCCGCTGGCGCAAGCGACGTTGGATTTGGCGCGCAACGCTGGCGTGTCGGCGATCAAGACCAGCATGGGCGGCTTCAATGGGCCGTTCGAGGATACGCTCGCGGAGATCGCGTTTTATCAGCGCTTGATCGAGGCGCATCCGGATTACTTCCGGCAGATCCGCAACGTTGGCGACATCGCTGCGGCCAAGCGTGCGCGGCAAGTTGGGATAATCTTTTCGTTCGAGAGCGCGACGTGTTTGGAAGACAAGGTCGATCGCATCGACCTCTTCCGCAATCTCGGCGTCCGCGTGATGCAGTTGAGCTACAATACGCCTTCGCCATTCGGTGCGGGTGTGATGTCGCCTCCCGATGCAACATTGACGGATCTCGGTCGCCAAGCTGTGGCGCGCATGAATGAGAAGGGCGTGGCGCTGGATCTGAGTCACGCTAACCCAGCAACGACTGCTGCTGCGATCGCGGCATCGACCAAGCCGGTGCTGATTACGCATGCGGGCTGCGCGGCTGTTCACAACAATCCGCGCAACAAGAGCGATGAGGTGATGCGCGCCGTTGCTGAGAAGGGCGGTGTGTTTGGGATTTTCGATCTCTTCTTCACTGCGCCAAGTCCGCGCCAGCCGAATGTCGACGATTACATCGCGCACATGACGCACGCGCTTGATGTGTGCGGTGAAGATCATGTCGGCATTGGCAGCGACACCAGCTTCGATACGATGGAAATGTCGGCCGAGGAGCGCGACGGTTGGAACGCGGAGACGCAACGCCGCATCGCGGCGGGCGTGGCCGCACCGGAAGAAGATGGGCGCTTGCCCTTCACTGAAGGACTCAATCGCCCTGATCGTGCTTTGGTGATTGCCGATGCGCTGCTTGATCGCGGTATCGCACCCCGCGTGGTTGAGAAGGTGCTCGGCGGTAACTTCGTCCGCGCTTTCGGCGAAATTTGGTGAGCTCAGCGCCGCCGCCGGCAAAGCGGCGGAGAATACGCCGAGCGCGGACTGGCGCACTTTGTGGAGAAACTGCGGCCTACAACGTTGTGTGACCCAGGTCGCGGCAACCAGAGTTAGCGCGACCTATCTTCAATTCATCGGAGCAGCATGAGGCTGCACCATGGTGGAGTGAAGAAAATGGCACACGCATACGAAACCCGTCATCGCCGCAATGGTGCGATCGACCTGCGTGATGACATGAATACTTTGGGCAAAGATTTCTCGCAGTTGACCGACGATCTCAGCGGCATCTTCGAGCAGAAGTGGAGCGCGGCCGGCGAACGCGTGAACGGCGGCATCAAGCGGGTCGGCAAAGAAGTTCGGGCCCGCCCGTTTGCCGCGATCGGCGCCGCCGCAGGTGCGGGCCTCCTGGCAGGTGTCCTCGTCACCGCCCTGGCGCGCCGCAAATAACCGGCGCCCATAAAACCAAGGTTTCGCCCCGGTGGATTGCCGCCGGGGCCTCGCCTTGTGCAGCGTCTGCAAAGACAGTTCCGAGCCGCCCCTTGCTTTGCCCCGGCGGCTCTGCGATATGACCGCCCCTCAGCCCGGAGCG
>JAPLOL010000035.1 GCA_026400735.1 Alphaproteobacteria bacterium
GCTCGCCGCTTCTGTCATGTCCTGGCTCGGGCTGCGACTTCGAGATCAGATGATAGCGCCCCACCAGAATGTCCGCACTGGGAGGCCTCATCAGATCAAACGCCAGCGCCGGGTCGTCGAAACGCGCGCTGTCATCAAGAATAAATCGCGTCAGAGACCAAAAGCGCTGACCGACACGATCAAGCTGCGCCTTAGCGTCTGCTAGCTTGATACGAAGGCGCTGGTGAACGTCATCATCAAAGCGCTCAAACAGCTTTCGCCTCGTGTCATCCATGCGGGCGCGGATGCTCTCGTCCATCTCCGCTTGCAGCTTGTGGAACGCCGCGTCGATTTCCGCCGATGTTCTGCACCCCTGGTAGATTGCGAGAATGCGCTTCTCAAAATCAACGCCGGACTCAATACTGCCGAGTACGTCGTCAGACGCACCAAAGACGCCATTGAAGAGGCTGAACTTCTCGCCGAGCAGCTCAAGGACACGTCGATCCGCCTCATTGCGCTCATTCAGGAAGTTGATGACAACAACATCATGCTTTTGCCCGTAGCGATGGCATCGTCCAATGCGTTGCTCAATCCGCTGGGGATTCCACGGTAGGTCGTAATTGACCACGAGTGAGCAAAATTGAAGGTTCACACCCTCGGCGGCGGCCTCAGTCGCAAGGAATATCGTGGCTTGGTCGCGAAACTGCTCGACCAAGGCAGCACGAACATCGATGCCGCGAGAACCTGATGAGCGGCCAGTTTCGCGATTTTTGGCCAGCCAGCTTTCATAAATTTTCGTCGCGTCCGGTCCACCATTTGTGCCATTAAAAAGCACGACCTGACCGGCATAGCCATGCGATTCAAGAAACGCTTTCAGATAGTCTTGTGTCCGGCGGGACTCGGTGAAGATTAGCGCCTTCCGGGCCGCGCCAGTTTCTGCCATTTGCGCGAAGCCAATATCGAGCGCTTTAAGTAGCGTCTCCGTTTTCGTATCGACCGGAATGGCCCGAGCACGGCTCGCAAGCTCCTGGAGTATCGAAATCTCTTCTCTGAGCTTCTGGCGATCGATCGGTGCGCGCTGATCTTCCGAGCTTTCGGGCAACGCCTCTTCTGCAAGAATGTCATCGAGGAGATCGCCCTCAATTTCTTCGGCGTCTACAAGCCCCTCGGCAAACTCGGGATCATTCGCGACTTGCTCATCACGCAGGTTTTCGAGACGAAGCCTGAGAGTATCCAGCGTTCCGGCAATCGCTTGGGAAGAGGAAGCCAGGAGCTTTCGCAAGATGAGAGCGGTCAGGTGGCGTTGTCTGTGAGGAAGCGCATAACTGTCGGGCCGTTGGAGGAACGCGGACACGGCCTCATAGAGCGAATGCTCAGCGTCATTCGGCGTGAATGGGCGCGTAATGGCGCGCCGCTCCGTGTATTGGACATACTCAGTGACTTGGTTGCGAAGCGTGCGCTTGCAAAACGTCGCCAGCCTTTGACGAAGGTCCACTATGCTTCCACCAGCGCTGGCGTACCGCGCCCGGAATGCATTTATGTCGCCGAACAGGCGCTCGTCGATGAGGGTCGAAAGTCCGTACAGTTCGACCAGTGAATTCTGCAGCGGCGTTGCGGTCAGCAGCAGTTTCCGACAGTCCTCGGTCGCCCAGCGTATGCCTTGGCCGACCTTATTGCTTGGGCGATAGGCATTCCGAAGCTTATGGGCTTCATCAATGACGACGAGATCCCACGAAATCGTCTTGATCTCATCCTTCATGGCGCATGCGTAGTTGTACGAGACAATCAAGATGGCCTTCTCATTCAGAGGCGCGCGGCCCGCGCGCTGTTCGTCCTTGAAGGTTTTTGCGTCGAGAACCCGCGTCGGGAGATTGAATTTTTCCGAGAGTTCGAGCGCCCATTGCTTTCTGAGCGATGCGGGGCAGATGACCAGCAATCGACGTTTTCGCTCCGCCCAGAATTGGCAAAGCACGATGCCCGCCTCGATCGTCTTGCCGAGTCCAACCTCGTCGGCAAGCAGAACACCCTTTGAAAGCGGCGACTCAAGCGCGAATAGCGCGGCTTCAATCTGGTGAGGATTGAGATCGACTGCTGCGTCGAACAGCGACATCGAGAGACGGTCCAAACCCGTCGAGGCTCGTCGGGTCAGGTCATGAGCGTAGAATTTGGCTTGATGAGCGGCGATCACGGCTTCCGGCCTCTGGTTTTCTTCGCCGGCTTGAGGGGCTCATCGTTCGCAGGGTTTATCTCGCCGACATACCGGCGCATGAATTCGCGAATGATCTGCGCAGCGGGGCGATCCTGTTCTCGGCATCGTGCGAGAAATTTGTCTCGCAAATCTCGTTCAATTCGAATCCGCAGCCCCGTGTCTTTTGCCATGCCGCAGTGTAGCCAATGGATACACGACGGACCACAGCAAAAATTGGGTACCAAATGCCGAAGGGTTTCGGGGGGCGGGTCTTTGTCGTAATGCTGTCGGCTGACGTGGTGGCTAGCTCCTGATCGCCTCCATGCGCGAAACATGGCGCAAGGTTTAAGGACGGCGAACGTCCTGATGCAGGGTCCACGGGCGGCAGACGCCTTGGTGCGCTCGACCGGCACTCGGTTGCCATGGCGGGATCGAAGGGAGGAGCTTGGAGGCTCCACCCTCGCGCGGTCCAACTGCGGAAGTTGGTCTGGGTGGGTCCACAGGGAGGGGCACGAAGGCCCGCCACTTGTGCGCGATCAAACCGCGAAGGTTGGCCATGGTGGGTCAAGGGAGGAGCGCGGAGGCTCCACCCTTGCGCGATCAAACGGCGGACGTTTGCATGGCGCGGATCAGGCTCGATGCCTCGATCTGCGCCAAGCTTGGGGATGCAACGGGGCGCGCAGCGGCCCCTTGCCAAGGCGAGCGGGTACTACACGCTCACACCTTGCAAGCAGTGCCAGCTTTCTTTCAGCCTCCACCCTCACTAGCTTGTATATACTGACTCGCGTAAGAGGCCCGCATGAAGGAAACCGACCTCACCGCCAAAGTCCTCAACAGGATCGAGACTGCTGGCGAACTGACCAACAAGGAGATGGCTTCGCTCGTCTTTGAGCTTGCAACCGAAATGATTGCTAATCCTCATTCAGATGGGGTAAATATTGGTGGCTACAAAGTACTTGTGAGGAGCGATCTGGAAGAAAAGCGTGCAGTCAGGAAAGGTAAAAAGCTTAGAAAAGCCTTCGAGAGACCGAGGCCCGACTTGCCTGCTGATGCCCCCGAGAACAGAACGCGCAAGCAAATCGCCCTTACACTACCCCCCGACTTGATTGTTGAGGTAAATGATTATGTCGAGGCCGAGGATATGGACCGAAACAGGTTCATTGAGGCCGCTATCCGAACCGCATTAGCGCCGAGGCCTTGAGCCCGTATATACGCTCTTGCCTTCTGGCTCGGATTGGTTAATAGTGCGTATATACGTAGTATAGACCAAGATTTTCTCTAGCAATTCCCGAGTTCCAATAGGAACATAGTCCTAGCTTCTGTTCTTGTTTTGTGCTAGTCTTCAGCTTGATTCAAACCGAGCAAGGAGACCGAAAGGAGGCGGCAACGTGGGTACACATCCATTGAACCTGAGCGACGACGCGTCCTCCGCAGGGGCTTCGGTGTTAGACTTGGAGCGCTATCTCCCAGAAGTCGAAGACGCATTCGCATCCGAAGAAGAGGCGATCGAATTTCTGCGCACGCTTTGGAATATCATGTGCGCGTTCGTCGATCTCGGTTGGGGTGTAGATTCAGTTCACTTCGCTTTTCCCGAATTCGCGCGTGTGCAAGATCGCGCATCGGAATCGGAGGATTCATGAGCGAAGCGAAGATCGACGCCGCGCTGATCTATTGCCGCGTTTCAAGCAAGAAGCAGGAGATCGAAGGCAGCGGCAAGCTCAGTCAAGAACACCGCTGCCGTCAGTATGCCGCGACGCTTGGCGTGCCCGTCGAAACAGTTTTCGGCGACACCAAAACTGCGGGCGGCGATTTTATGACGCGCCCTGGCATGGTCGGCGTGATCCAGCATTTGAGAGCCAATCGCCGCAAGCGCTATATCGTGATCTTCGACGATCTGAAGCGCTTTGCGCGCGATACCGAATTTCACTGGACGCTGCGCCGAACGCTAGAGAAGCACAACGCCATTCCCTACTGCCTGAACTTCCGATTTGAGAACACGGCGGAAGGAAGATTCTTCGAGACGATCGTCGCGGCGGGCGGAGAGTTGGAGCGTCACCAGCTCGGACGCCAGGCCGTGCAGAAAATGACGGCGCGCGTCGAGCAAGGATATTGCGTCACCAAAGCGCCGCTCGGCTATCGCTATCAGCGCACGAAAACCGAAGGAGCGCTGCTCGTACCCAATGAGCCTTTCGCGTCCATCGTCAAAGAAGCACTCGAAGGTTTTGCCTCGCGGCGTTTTGAATCGCTCGCCGAGGTTCAGCGCTTCCTCGAAAGCTTTCCCGAATGGCCGCGTCAAAGATCCGGTAAGCGCAAGGGCCTGACCAACGAAAACATCGTGTCAGCCATGCTGCGCCATCACGTCTATGCAGGTTTGGTGTCCGCGCCGTATTGGGGCGTCACCCTTCGTGAGGGTCGCCACCAAGCGCTGATCGGAGTCGATACACACAACAGAATTCTTTCGCGCCTCAAGGGCGATAAGCGCGCACCGGCGCGCAAGGATTTGAGCAAGGACTTCCCTCTGCGCGGCTTTGTGAATTGCGCCTGCGGCACGCCGCTCACGGCATCTTGGCCGCGCGGTCGTAACGGCCATTATGCCTATTACTTCTGCTTCAATCGCGCCTGTGAGAGCTACGGAAAGAGCATTAGGCGCGACAAGATCGAAGGGGAGTTTGAAGCGCTGCTCAAGGCGCTCGCCCCTTCGGCGAACCTCGTCCGGCTGGCGGTCGATATGTTCGAACGGGCTTGGGAAATGCGCCGCCGCACCGCGACAGGACGCTTAGACAGTCTTCGCACCCAACTCAGAGACACAGAGCGCCAGATCGAAACGACGGTCGATCGTGTGATCGAAGCCAAGACACAAGTCGTGGCCCACGCGCTCGAAGAACGCGTTGAAAAGCTCACGAAAGAGAAGCTGGCTTTAGCCGAAAAGATTGCCCGTAGCGCTCAGCCGCTGAAGAGTTTCGAGCAGTCACTTAGAACCGCTCTCACATTCCTCGCAGAGCCCTGGAAACTATGGAATTCTGACCGCATCGAGCACAAGCGTGCGGTGCTGAAACTGGCGTTTTCGGGAAACCTGCAATATGCGCGAAATGAGGGGTTTAGAACCGCCGATTTAGCCTTGCCTTTCATGGCATTGGCCAACTTTTCGGCGGCTGAAAAAAGGATGGTGGGCGCGACAGGGATTGAACCTGTGACCCCTCCCGTGTGAAGGGAGTGCTCTCCCGCTGAGCTACGCGCCCGGAAACCAGGGCTTCCGAAGGGCGCGGACCATAAGGTCCGCGGCGCCTGCGTCAAGCTTGCCTCGTGCAAGGGCTTGACCTTGGCGACGATTGCGGTGCAATTGCAAACGCTTCGCAATATCGTCGGGAGATCACCTCTGTCACTCCACCTAAGCCGCCGCGGTCTTGTCCTTGGAGCGTCTGCTACAGCGCTCGCCGCCTGCGCTGGGGGCGGCGACAAGTTCATCAACCTCTACACGGCGCGGCACTACGACGCCGACCGCGCGCTCTACGCTGGTTTCCAGGAAGCGACGGGCATTGAGGTGCGTGCGCTGACGGGAAGCGCAGAACAATTGCTTGAGCGCTTGAAGGCCGAAGGTTCGGAGACCGAGGCGGATGTTTTCATCAGCGCCGACGCCGGCAATCTCTGGAAGGTCAAGGACGCCGCGCTTTTCCAGAACGTGACGACGCCGACCCTGCAGGAAAAGGTCCCGTCGCATCTGCGTGACGCCGATGGCGCCTATTGGGGCTTCACCAAACGCGCCCGCATTATCGTCTACCGCAGGGACGCGGTGCGCCCCGAAGAAGTCGCGACCATGGACGCGCTTGGCACGCCACGTTTCCGTGGCCAGATCGTGATGCGCTCTTCCTCGAACGTGTATCAATTGTCGACTTTGGCCTCGCGCATTGAAAGGCTCGGCGCCGACAACGCGCGCGCCTGGGCGGCGGCAGTGCACAGCAATTTCGCGCACGATCCTCAAGGTAGCGATACCGATCAGATCAAAGCGGTTGCTGCCGGCGAAGCGCAGGCGTCATTGGTCAACCACTACTATTATTTCCGCATGCTACGCTCTGAGGATCCGGCAGATCGCGCGGCAATCGAGAAAGTCGGGTTTGTATTTCCCGACCAGGCGGGCTCGGGCGCCCACATCAACATTTCTGGCGGCGGGATCACTGCTCACGCCAAACGGCGGGACCTCGGCGTCCAATTCCTCGAGTATTTGGTGAGCGACGCAGCGCAAACCATGCTAGCGCCGCTCAACACTGAATTCCCGATCCGCCCTGAAATAGCGCCAGCGCCAGATTTGGCTGCGGCGGGCGCGTTCAAAGAAGAGAATATCCCGCTCGATGCGCTGGGCCGCCACCAAGCGGATGCTTCGCGTCTCTTTGAAGAAGTGGGTTGGACCTAAGCCAACACACGTTAGAAGCAGCGGCGCATGAGCCTCGCCGCATCCCCCGCCCGCCCCAAGACGACGCCCCTCGACGGTGTGGCGATCGCGGCGGCCATCGCGACTTTGATTTGCGCCGCTCCTGCGGTCGCGGTCATCGCACTGGCGCTTACGCAACACGCAGATGCTGGGTTCGGTGCAGCACTGATCGCACAAGGCGCGCTCGGTACAGCGACCTTGGTGCTCATCGGTGGAGCAGGCGCGATCGTGTTTGGCTCGGCAGCTGCGTGGCTCGTTACGCTTTGCAATTTCCCAGGACGGCATATTTTCGAATGGGCGCTCGCAATTCCGCTAGCGGCGCCGAGCTACATTCTAGCTTACGCGTACGCGAGCATGACGTGGGCCGGCGGCTCGCCTGTGCCTGTTGAAGGCACATGGGGCGCCGCCTTCATCTACGCCGTCGGGCTATATCCTTATGTTTACCTCGCCGCGCGCGCGTCGTTCGCGAGCCAGTCCGCCTGCGCGCTCGAAGCGGCTCGCATGTTGGGCGCATCGCCGTGGCGGGTGTTCTGGCGCGTGGCATTGCCTTTGGCGCGACCCGGTATCGCGGCGGGCGCCGCGCTCGCATGCATGGAAATTGCCGCTGACTATGGCGCCGCGCAGCATTTTGGTTTGAGCACGCTTTCGACTGCAGTGTTTCGTGCCTGGTACGCGCACGGCGACCCCGCACTGGCGCTGCAGATTTCCGGCGTATTGCTTGTGGCTGCCACCGTGCTCTTGTTCGCCGAACGCAGCGCGCGCGGGCGCGCATCTTATGCAGGCGGCTCATCCCGCTGGCGGACCTTGCCGCGCTACAATCTCAAACCAGCCGCGTCCGCGCTTGCGGTGACTTTCTGTGCGGTGCTGATCACGCTCGGCGCTCTACTGCCGCTCCTTTGGCTCGCGCGCCTGGCTGTGTTGCATGCAAACGTGCAGGACATCGTACGGCCGTTCATCAACTCGATCGCGCTATCGTCGCTCGGCACGGTGATTACGCTCGCCCTTGCTGCAGCGATTGCAGTGGCGGCGCGGCGCGCGTCCGCTTGGGGCAAAGCCCCGTTGTTCGCGGCAGGCATGGGATACGCAGCGCCAGGCGCAGTGATTGCGCTTGGGGCGCTCTCGTTGTTTGGATTGGCGCGCGAAGCGGGCTGGGTCGGCGGCTTAGGCGCGACGCTTTCGCTTGCCGCACTGTTCTGGACTTACGCTTCGCGTTTCTCCGCTGCGGGTGTGGGGCCGATCGATGCTGGACTTGCGCGATTGTCGAAGGGACTTGACGCATCGGCGCGCACTCTGGGCGCCGGCCCCTGGCGACGCTTCGCAACGATTGATTTGCCGATCGCTGCGCCTAGCTTGGCGGCGGCGGCGCTCATCCTTTTCGTCGAGATTTTGAAAGAACTTCCGGCGACCCTAATCTTGCGTCCGTTCAACTTCGATACACTTGCCGTGAAAGCGTATTCCTACGCGAGTGACGAGCGACTGCTGCAAGCAGCGGCGCCGTCTCTACTCATCTTCCTCGCCGGCCTCGCGCCGATCATCATCCTCGCGCGCAACATCGAACGCGGGCGCGCCGGAGCTTCCTCATGAGCGTGCAACTGACGAACGTGCGCCGCTCTTACGGAAAAACGCCGGTGCTCGACGGCGTTTCCTTCACTGCTCCGGAAGGCCAGGTCGTTGCACTGTTGGGACCATCGGGCTAAGGCAAGTCGACGATTCTGCGCCTCATTGCCGGACTTGAGCCTGTCGATACCGGCGAGATCCATCTGAGCGGCGAACGTGTTTCCGGCGGAGGGGCAATGCTCGCCACCGAGGCGCGGCGCATCGGCATGGTGTTTCAAGACTATTCGCTTTTTCCACATCTGACCGCCGGCGCGAACGTCGCGTTCGGCCTCGACAAGCTTGACCGTGCGGAGCGCGACGAGACGGCGCTGAAATGGCTAGATCGCGTTGGACTGAAACACCGCGCCAATGCGTATCCGCACGAACTCTCCGGCGGCGAGCAACAGCGTGTAGCGCTAGCGCGCGCGCTGGCACCGAAGCCGCGCGCGATCCTGCTGGATGAACCTTTCTCAGGTCTCGACGCTGGGCTGCGTGCGGAGTTGCGCGACGCCACGCTGGCGACGCTGGCGGAGACACGCACGACGACATTGTTCGTCACGCATGATGCTGAAGATGCGCTGCAGGCCGCTGATCGAATTGTGATCATGAAGGCTGGGCGCGTGCTGCAGGAAGGTGTGCCGCGCGAGGTGTATGATCGGCCAACTTCGCTTGATGCCGCCTCGGCACTGGGACCGGTCAATGTCTTCAAGGGCATCGTTAGCGACGGGGCGATTGCGACACCGTTTGGCTTGGTCCGCGCCACGCATCTCGCCGATGGCACAGCAGCCATCGCCGTTGTTCGCGCCGAGGCGTTGACGCTTTCACCGAGCGGCGAGGTTCGCGTCGCCGCTCAGCGACCGCACGGAGCACACGATTTGGTGCGCGTCGAAGCTCAAGGTGTGACGTGGCGCGCACTTACCCTTGCGCGTCAGCCGCTCGGCGAAACCGTGTCGGTAGAAATTCAGCCCGCTGGCGCGTTCGCGTTTTCGGCCTGATCGTCAGCAGGCTTGCGCAGCACGAAACGGCGGCGCTCCAGACGGCGCGTCGCGAGCAGTTGTAGGCGCATACGCCACGCTTCGGTTTCCCAGGCGAGTTCGCGCGCGACCGGAACTTCCAGCGCGCCGGCTGCAGCTAGACGCTCACCCAATTGTTTGAACGCGCCGCGCGCCGTGAACAAAAAGTCCTCGGTCATGTCCTCGTCGGCCTCGAGCGCAAAGCCCGTGCCAGAGAGTGCTTGCAACACGTCGCCATGCGCACGGATTTGCGGCTCAGCGAACGATGAAGCGAATGCGGTCATGATTTCAGGAACGTTGAACCCCACGTAGCACTCGACGACTGCGCATGCGCCTGACTTCAACGACTTGAACAACTGCGCCGCCAAGTGCGGCGGGTGCCCGCAATAGGCGAAGTCGTCGATACTCAGCAGGCCGTCATAGGCGCCGGGCGTGAATATGTGCGTTTCAAGATCGATGCGCGTAGCGCTGATGCGATCGTCGAGCTTGGCTTTCTTTAGACCATGCTTCAAAGCGTCGAAGGTTTCCTCGCGCCATTCGAAGACATCGATCTTTCCCGGGTGGGCGGCGGCTACAGCGGCCATGACGCCGGAGAGGCCCGGGCCGAGTACGGCGAGCGTGCCCGTAGGCGCCAGGCCTATGCGCGCGGGTTCGAGGCGATCAGCGGTGGCGTCACCTGGGCGGACGCGGTCATCGCCCCAGAGCACGGCGAGCGCTTGCAAACGCGGCGGCAGATCGTAGGGCAGCTCGTCGAAGAGCTCGTCCTCAGAGACATCGTTAGCGACAGGTTCAGCAGCGAGCTTGGCTTCGATCTCAGCCAGAGCAGCTTCAGGGTCGAAATCGGCGCCATCCCACCAGGCGCGCAACTTCGCGCGCGTGAGCGCCATCCCCTTCTTATCAAAGAGAGCCTTTTTGGCCGTCATAGTGGGGCGACCCTAGGCCAATGACGTTAACGATTTGCTTGAATTACCGGTAAAAGCGGCGGGGCCTGGGACGGCAGTGGAGCGTCTGGGTCGTCGATAAAGGCCAAAATGTCGTTGAAGACGACTTCGCGCTGGTTGTCGCGCAGGAGCCAGTGCCAGCCATTTTCGTAGAGCGCTGTCCGGGCCGAGGACGGAAGACGGCGGGCGGCGGCGATGGCCGAGTTGCGCGGGATGATCTGATCGTGCGCGCCATAGAGAAAGAGAACGTGGCCATCGAGGTTGGCGGCGTGCTCGGACGCAGTCTCCATCAAGCCAACGAGGCCGTAGACGGCGTCGATGCGCGTCGACCAAATCATGTGCGGCGCGCGCCCCGCTTGCAGAAGCGCGGCCTGATTGTCCGAGGCAGTCACACGGCGCACGACGCCGCGGGGCGGTTGCACAGCGCGCCATGGGAATGTGTGCGCGCCGACCCACAGCGCGAGCGCGTACTGATCCGGCATCGTCGACCAGCCCCACACTGCAGGCGCGACGAGCACGAGGCGATCTACGGTTGGCGCGCCGGGCGCACCGAAGGTGGCAATAGCTTCGGCCGACCCCATCGAGTCACCGACAACGACGATCTCAGCGTTCGGATAGGTGCGGCGCGCGACCATAACGGCGGTGCGCAAATCTTCCGTCATCAGACGCTCGCCTGCCCACACGCCCCGACGCGGCGAACGGCCAAAGCCGCGCGCATCGTAAGCGAACGTAGCTACACCACGCTCTGCGAACCATGGGCCTGAAAGGTAGAAGGTGTTGGCGTAATCGTTCATGCCGTGCAGACCGATGATCACGGCGCGCGGTTCGGCATTGTTCGACGGCAACCACGCGGTAAGACCAAGTTCGGCGCCGTCGAAGGAGACAAAGCGTTCGGCGGTTGGCTCGAAGCGCGGCCCCTCAAATCCATCGAGCGGCGAATTCGCGCGCTGCACCGTCGGCACGCAGGCAACGAGCACCATCAATGCAAGGCAGATGAAACCCTGCGCCGCAACTCGGGAAGCAAATCTGTTTCGAACCATGGATTGCGCTTCAGCCAGCCCGTATTTCGCCACGACGGATGCGGCAAAGGCATGACGTTGGCGGGGTATTCGCGCCATGCGCGCACCGTTTCGCTCAACGTCTTCTTCGCCGCAGCGCCGAGATGATAGCGTTGCGCATAGGCGCCGACTAGAAGCGTCAGACCCACATTTTTCAAAAGTGGCAGAAGGCGCGGACGCCAAAGCGGCGCGCATTCGCGTCGTGGCGGCAAATCTGCACCGTTCACCGTGCCGGGGAAGCAAAATCCCATAGCTGCGACGGCGATATTGCGTTTGTCGTAGAACGTTTCGCTGTCGAGTTGCATCCAGTCGCGCAGACGATCGCCGGATGCGTCGTTCCACGGAATGCCGCTTTCATGCACACGCCTGCCTGGCGCCTGGCCAGCGATGAGAATGCGCGCGCGAGCATCGACCCACACAACCGGACGCGGCTCGTGCGGTAGCGCATCAGCACAGACTCGGCAGGCGGCGATTTCGGCAACAATGGATTTGAGTGCGCGTGACACAGCGCGTGTTAGCGCAAATTGCCCGCGCGCGTCGACGACCGCGGGCAGCGCCTGCCACGGTTGTTGCAGCGCATGAGCTAGGCATCGTCGAGCATCGCTGCGGCGCTCAGGCGTGCGAACGCTGCTTCCATCTGTTCTGGCGTGCGGTTGAAGCTGTTCAGCATCCACCAGCGGATCAGGCCCATGAGACCGGCGGCGACGTAGACCGCGGTTTCGTGACGTCGCGCGGCGTTCCAAGCAGGCGCGCGCACTTTGAGATTTTCATCCACGATCTCACGGAGTTTGGCTTCGCCGGCGATGAACACCTGCGTACTGAACTCCGACTGCACAAACTGCGCTGCGAACTCTTGGGCGGAATACACGTGCGCAAACAGGTAACGTGCAGGCGCGAGCGCGGTGCGATCAGGGATCTGTGCCCGTTCGTCACGCTCGCCGGCGCCGATCATGCCTACAAACGAACGGATCAGGAAATCTTCTTTGTTGGAATAGTGACCGTAAAAAGTGGAACGAGCTACCCCGGCTGCGCCGACCAGATCGCCAACGTCGATACCGTCGATAGAGCGACTCGCGCCGAGATCCATCAACGCCTGGCTCAACAAAGTTCGCGTGCGCGCGGCGCGACGGTCGATATTGGACACGTGACCCTCATTTGTCCGGGAACTGCAAGCGACCGGTGTTTCGAGGCAGGTTAGCACGGCTCTCTAATCGAGGAGAGTGCAATGGACGATCTGGCGAGCACGCGTGTCGGTGCATGGGCGATTGTTGCGGGCACGATCATGAGCGTCACGCTCATGATCGCTCACCCGACGCGCCTGGGAACGATGCAGATCGGGCCGTTCGATCTCAATGTCATCGTGCACGCCACTGCAGTGCTCGCGATGCCGCTATTGGTATTTGGCGCGTGGACACTGACTAAGATGATCAATCGTCCGCTCGGGTCGCTGGCGCTTGCGTTCTACCTTTTTGCTGGTGTGGCTATCATGTCGGCGGCGATCATGAGCGGCTTTGTGATGACGCAAATCTCCATGGCCGCGAACGCCCCCGGCGCCTCGAACACCGGTCTCGACTTCCAAAGTCTGGCCAATCTCACCCGTTGGCAGAACCGATCTTATGCGAACGTTTATACTGGGTTGTCAGCCATCGCGGTGTTGTTGTGGTCAATCGCTTGGCGGGCCGCTCCGCTGCAGCGCATCCTCGGGATCGCCATCGGTGGAGCGACTTTAGCTTGGATGTTGACCGGTACGCTGACGTTGAACATTCATGGCATGCTGGCTGTCACTTTAGGCCAAGCCGTGTGGATGCTGGTTGCGGCGCGGAAGATGATGGACCTCGCCAAGGGGAGCGTCTGACGGCTAACACGCTCCGCTGCCCTATTTCGCTGGCGCGAGTTCTTGCGCGGGAGTCGCTTCGACCATCTCTGCTATCACCGTGAGCGAGAACAGCGATCCCTTGCCGGATTCACTGCGCACGGTGACGTCACCACCCATCAAGCGCGCCATGCGCCGGGTGATAGCAAGGCCGAGGCCGGTGCCGCCAAATGTGCGCGTTGTTGAAGACTCCGCCTGGACGAACGGCTCGAACAGATCTTCGAGTTTACCCTCCGGGATGCCGATGCCGGTGTCTTGCACGCCGAAGATGAACATGCCTTCGCGCATGGTGACGCGCAGCGTGATCTGGCCGTCGTGCGTGAACTTCGATGCGTTGGACAACAGGTTCAACAAACACTGGCCAAGCTTGAAATCGTCGACGCGCGCCAGCGGCAAGCCCGGCTGCACATCGAGGATCACCTTGTTGCCGTTGGCTTCAGCTTGCAGACGCACAGCGTCAACCGCGTCGCGCGCGATATCGGCGATGCTGGCGTCGCGGATATCGAGCACCATGCGCCCTGCCTCGACCTTCGACAGATCAAGAATCTCGTTGATCAGCCGGAGCAGGCGCCGCGCGGCGGTGAGGACGCGATCATGGTCGGCGATATCACCACCCTCGTCCTCTGCATCCTCGCGCATCATTTCGGTGTAACCAATGATAGCGTTGAGCGGCGTGCGCAGTTCGTGGCTCATAGTCGCCAAGAATTGCGACTTGGCGGCATTGGCGGCATCGGCGCTGGCGCTGGCGGCAGCAAGATCGTTCATCCGCTCGACGTCACGTCGATCGCGCTCGGCAAGCGCGCGCGCGAGTTCTCCAATCTCGTCGGCGCGCAGAGTGAGATCATCGATCGACAAGCTTGCATTGGTGCTGGCGGCTTCGGTCAGCCGCAGTGTCGGGCCAACCACCCAGCGATACATGAGCAGCGCCAACAACAGCACCTGCGCGATGACGGCCAGAACGCCAATGAGCAAGAACACGCCGGCGCTCTCACTCGCGTGCTGCGAAGCGGCCTGCCGCGGCACGAGAGACAGGAATATCCAATCCGGCCCCGCGATACGCGCGAACACGACATAATTGCCGTTCACTGGCTCGGGCATGACGCCGCTGTCTCTGCCCGATTGCGTGATGTAGTCCATGACGCGCGCGATCCCAAGATCGCTCGCCACTTCAGCGGCGGCCTGCGAGGAGCCGCTTAGCGACAGGCGCGGATGCGCGATCAGGGCGCCGCGACGATCAAGGATCGCCGTGGTGGTGCCTGGCAACGCCGCACGCACAGACGCTTCGAGATTATCCGCCACGGTGATGCTGGCGCCCCATGCGCCCAGACGGCGCCCGTCCAAATCCACCGGTGTCACGCAAGCGGAAGAAAGGCGCGTGTTGGAGCGATCGGTAATGAGGCTCCGCAAGCCGGTGCAGCGGGTCAGCGCTTCCGGATTCGCCTGCGGCGTCGAGATTTGAGCGAACTCTTCGTGCTGGAAATCGAACGTGCCCGGCGCCTCGCGCCGATAGTACGCCAATCGATCCTCGCGATCGGGTGCGTACATCACCATCCGATTGCTCGGCGTGAAGAAGTACATGTTGTTCAGGCGCTCGTGGACGAGCGGCCCCATGTCGCGCAGGACCAGGAACGCGGCGTAGAGTTCGCGTTTATCCTCAGTTGTCATCGCGCGGCCATCGGCCATGAACGAGCCGATGCCGGCGACATCCACGTCATCGGCGTCGCGGCCGCCGTCGAACAACATGTTGGCGCTGCGGCGCGTGCCGTCGTCCTGAAGCGGAAAGAGGCGATCGAAGCGGCGCGCTGTTTGGGCGGGATCGAGCCGGCTCAAGTGCTGCTGGAAAAGTTGACGTGCGCCACTTTGCACGAAGCGCAGATCGTCAAAGACTCGCTCTTCGGTTTTGCGGCGTTCGGTCAGGTAGGCCAGCGTTGAATCGAGCGCGGCGCGCATCGAGGTCTCGCGATACACCAGGAACGCCGCGGTCGAACCAGCGGCGGTCACCAGGATCGTCGAGATCAGGACCGCTGCTGCGATCCTTCCCGCGATTGAACTCTTGAACGCACGCCGCAACACGAGCGAGGCCCCACCAGTAAAGAATGTATCTCTTCAGCGCGATCACTTGCGATTTCGCAAACGTCACTGCCAAAAGGCTGAGGCCAAGACGTTAAAAAGCATTCGCATATGTGACTGGGGCGTTCAGACTTGCGCTAGGACGCTCCTGCGGCGCGATAGCGGAGACGCACAGCGGGGATGACGCCTACATCAATCTCCATGTGTGCGCATTCAAAGCCGGGCGCTTTGATTTGACGATGCATGTCGCCGGCGCGGCGGAGGACACTGAGCATGGAGGCGCCGATCTTGTTGTCCTTCAGCGCTTCGCGGGCGGCGGCGATGTCTTCGTCGCTCGCGGGGTACGGCATGAAGTGAGCGATGACTTTGGGGGTGATGCCGAGTTCGATTTCGAATTCGCGGAGATCGTAGCCAGCTCGCTTCAGCGCCGGGAGCGCGGAGAGGAACGCGCCGAGTGTCTCCTGCACTTTTTCAGCGCCGAACGCTTTTAGTTCGGCGAGCTTCTCGCCGGGCAATGCTGCGATGCCCTTGGCGCGCTCTGCGAGTGTTTTGCGTGGGTCTTGCGTCATGGATACACTTACGGCTTGCGGATGCCCTAAAAGGCCGCGAACCCCTTGAGAAGGTCGATCGTCCATAGAACGAAGCCGATTATCGCTGCCAAGAGCAGTATCGTAACGAGGATCAAGCTGAAGATCGGCCTGCGTCTCTCGGGACTATTTTCGTCGAGTTCGGCGGTACCCGCCTTGGTTGCGCGCCTTCGATCGGACATATGCGCCTCAATCAAGGTCGAGCGTGGCGATGTATTCATCACCATCAAGGGTTTTGAAGATCATCGCGTAGTCCGGCGCGATTTCGCCTTCCATCTCTTCGGCCAATTTCGCAATCGCGGATTTGACGGCGTCGTTTTCCTTGAACGGGTCATCGGCGCCGAAGCCTAGGAACGCGAGTGGCACGCCGTTGCGCACGGGCCAAAGGAACGGGTTAAAGGTGGCAAAAACCAGGTGTGCGTTGCTCAACTTCGACGGCAAGCGCTTCGCTGGTTTCACCGCCGAGTTCGAAATCGTGCAGACCGTAATCGCCTTCGGGCACAACCTTAGCGACGCTGCCATCGGCGATGCAACGAGAGCAAATGGCTGTGGGCTCTGGCGGCAGTGCGTAGATGTGCTGGTTGTATTTCCAAACGCAAGGCTTGCCACATGCGGAGCAAGCCTCATCGGACGCGTCGAACACGCCGTGCTCGTAGGCTTCGGGGTGAAAGCGGAAGAATGGTTTGGAGCTCACTTGCCCTGCTTCATCATTTCGCGGGCGATGATGATACGTTGGATTTCGCTGGTGCCTTCGTAGAGGCGGAAGATGCGCACGTCGCGATAGAAACGCTCGATGCCGTGATCGGCGACGTAGCCTGAGCCGCCGAAGATTTGCACGGCACGGTCTGCGACGCGGCCAACCATTTCCGAGCAGAAAAGTTTTGACGCGGCAGCGTCCATGGTGACGTCTTCGCCGCGATCGCGTTTACGGGCGGCTTCGAGCACCATGGCGCGGCCGGCGTTGGCCTCGGCGCGGCAATCGGCGAGCATGGCTTGGATCATTTGGAAGTTGGCGATTGGTTGGCCGAATTGCTTGCGCTCGGCGGCGTAGCGCACGCTCTCCTCGATCAAGCGCTCCGCGACGCCAACGCAGACGGATGAAATATGCAGGCGGCCGCGATCAAGCACTTGCATGGCGATGCGAAAACCTTGCCCCTCCTCGCCCAGACGCAGATCAACGGGCACGCGGACGTTGTCGAAGTTCACGTCGCAAATGTGCGCGCCCTGTTGGCCCATCTTCTTTTCGGGTTTGCCGACGGAGACACCTTTCAGATCGCTAGGCACAAGGAACGCCGAGACGCCGCTGCCGCCCTTTGCGTCTTGGTTGGTGCGCGCCATGACGGTGAAGATCGAAGCGCGGTTGGCGTTGGTGATGTAACGCTTCGTGCCGCTGAGCACGTACACGTCGCCATCGCGCTCGGCTTTGGTGCGGACAGCGCCGGAGTCCGAACCTGCTTCCGGCTCGGTCAGCGCGAATGAGGTCACGACTTCGCCGGAGGCGATGCCGGGCAGCCATTTTTGCTTCTGCGCATCGGTGCCGAACATCACCAAGCCCTGGCTGCCGATGCCGACATTGGTGCCGAAGGCTGAGCGAAATGCCGGCGAGCAGCGGCAGAACTCGAACATCGTTCGGCACTCCTCCTCCATGGAGAGGCCGAGACCGCCGTATTCTTCCGGGATCGAGATGCCGAACATGCCGAGCGCACGCATTTCCTTGAGCGCGTCTGCGGGTATCGCGTCGTCTTCGGAGACTTTGGCTTCGAGCGGGATCAGGCGTTCATTGACGAACCTGCGCACGCCGTCGAGGAGCTGGTCGAACGTTTCGTGGTCCATGAGATCAGCACACCTGCCGCTGTGAATTGGTGTTGAGGCGATACGGCGCACAGGGCACCGCGCGGTCGGGCGTATCGACGATGCGAATGCCGCCTTCGACCGGATCTACAGCACGGATGACGGCTTCCAGGTCGCTGCGCTCGGCGCGCCAGCGACGCACGGTGGCGAACGAGTTGTCTAAGTTTGCTTGCCAGATGCCGAGATACACCGCCTCACCAGGGCGCACCTCAAAGGAGGGACGCTCGGGGCCTCGGATGATGCCATTGGCAGTGTAGTTCACCCGGCCATCGCGAACCAAGGCGAAGACACTGTCGAGAGCGTAGGTGCCGGGCTCGACTTCGGAGAGAATAAATTCGCCGGGGATGCCCGGCACTTGCACACCGTCCCCGGATTCTGACCGCGCCTCGAAGATGCGACGAGCGCCGTAGCGCATGAAATTGCCATTGGCGTCCAGCCTGCGCCATAAAACCGTGTAGCTGGGCGAGGTATTCTCGGCCGCCTCCGCAACGCCAATAATGACATACGCCGTCGGCGCCTCACCAACGCGAAAGCGCTTATCGTCGGGTGAAGCGCATTGCGCCGCTACCAGACACGCCAGGATCGCCATCACTACGCGCATACGCGCCCCGCCTTGCCGTTGCCGCCGCACCATGCCAGCACCGGCGCACGGAGGGAATGCCATGAACGGTGACGGAACGCCTCAAACGACATGGAGCGGAGGCGTGACGCTGACGGAAGGCCCATATGCGGGCTGGACGACATGGAGTCGCGGCGGCGATCCTTACGAAACGCTCATCGGCCCGTTCTACTTCCGATGGGAAGATGGAGGCGCGCGCTGCGTGTTTGAGCCGCAGGCGCATCATCTTAATGGCGGCGGCGCAATCCATGGCGGCTGCATGATGAGCTTCGCCGACTTTTCGCTTTTCGCCATTGCGCACAATGTGTTGGCGGGGGGTCACGCGGTGACGCTGACGTTCAACTCGGAATTCGTCGGTGCTGGCGCTCCGGGTGTTTTGGTTGAGTCACGCGGCGAAGTTGTACGCGACACAAGATCCGTCGTGTTCGTTCGAGGAATTATGACACAGGCAGAGCGGCCATTGCTTTCATATTCCGGCACCCTCAAGAAGATCGCGCGGCGCGACTAGCCGCGGGGCTTCAGGGGCATTCTTATGCGTTCGCCAGGACCGGCGTTCGATCTGCGCGCTGCGCTGACGGCAGAATTGCGCGCCGCCATCGACGAACTTGATCTCGCGCAAAGCGATGTGAAAGCCGTGCACCGTTGTCGCGTGCGTGTGAAACGCGCGCGAGCGCTGGCGCGCGTTGGGCGTGCATGCGCGCCGGGCCTTTCGTCTGTGTTCGTAGATTCAGCGCGCACATTGATGCGCAATCTGGCGCTGGCGCGCGATCCGGCGGCGTTGAGCGAAGCAGCGCGCAGCGCGGCGCAACAGAGCAAGAAGCGCGTGGCGGTTGCGTTTGAGACCGTCGCGCGTGGCATCGATGAGATCGCCGCCTCACATCCCAGCCTCAATCTTGAATCCGCACGCGCGGGAATGAAGGATTTGCTGGCGCTGGCGCAGGTCTGGCCCGAGGCGTCGCATCGCCAAATCCGGCGCGGCGCAAAGCGTTTGGAGCGCCGCGCCCGCCGCGCGCGGCGGCGAGGTTTGGCGTCGTTTGATCCCGTGATGCGCCATCGGTGGCGCATGCGTGAGAAGGATCGCTTCTTTGCAGCGTCGATGCTGGGGGCTTCCTGGCCTGGAAAGGCGCGACGTAAGACGGCCGAAAAGGTCGGCGTTGCTCTGGGTGGCGAGCGCGATGCCTTGCTGCTGATGGAGCGGCTGGTGGCCGAGCCCGAACTGGCGGGCGCAGAAAAGAACCTCGCGCGCGCGTTGAAAACGCTCAACAAGCGCCGCTCGAAACTGGCGCGTCGCGCCGACCGTTTGGCAATGCGGCTCCAAACCGGCCGCTAGGCGGAACTGCGCCGTCCCGCATTTCGTTACGCTGGTGCTCGCGTGGGGCCTCATCGCGAACGCCGCCAACGGACGCACGAGGCGCAGGCTTAACCGAAAAGCCCTACAGGCATCGCCGCCACAACCGCCGCCGTCATCAAAGTCGCCATGAAGCCGGGCAGCAATGCTTTCCACGCGAGCGACATGATCTCGGACCGACGCTCAGGCATTAGCACAGTCATGCCGCCAGTCATGATGCCGACGGAGGCGACATTGGCGAAACCGCAGATCGCGTAGGTGAGGATCATGCGCGAGCGTTCGCTCATCGCGTCGGCGGGAATGGCACCGAGTTCGATGTAGGCAATGAATTCGGTAAGGAAGAGCTTTGTGCCGAGGATATTGCCCGCGGCCAGCGCCTCGCTCCACGGAATGCCTATCATGTAAGCGACGGGCGCGAAGAGGTAGCCGAAGAGAAGCTGAAGCGTGACGGGTTGACCGTTAATCGGCGGCGCGAGCCCGAGAAGATTGTTCACGATCCAGACGAAGGCGACAAAGACGATAATGAAAGCGGCTACATTGACCGCGACCATGACGCCGTCCTGCACACCGCGCGTGATGGCGTCCATGGAGCTTTCGTATTTGAGCGCCGTAGCGTGATCATATGGCGTCCCTGCTTTGTGTTCTTCCGGGATCATGATGCGGGCGAGCAAAATGCCCGCGGGCGCAGAGATGATGGAAGCAACAAGCACATGGCCTGCCGCATTCGGGAGGACTGGTGCAAGGATGACGGCGTAAGCGACCATCGTAGAGCCCGCGACCGTCGCGAGACCGACCACCATCATAAGAAAGAGTTCGGCGCGGGAGAGTTTGTCGAGATACGCGCGAATGACAATCGGGCTCTCGACCATGCCCATGAAGATGTTCGCGGCCACCGCCAGCGCGGACGCGCCGCCAAGGTTCATGGTCTTCTCGAAGACGAAGCCGAACGCTTGCGTCAGCCACCTCAAAATGCCCCAGTGCCAAAGGAGCGCCGAAAGCGCCGAGATCACCAGTATAAGCGGCAACACGCGGAAGCCGAAGATGAAGGGCGCGTTGGCAGCGATCGTACCATAAGGCTGATCGCCGCCGCTGAGATACCCGAACACAAATTGTGCGCCGCGATCGGCGGCATTGGCGAGACCGTCGACGGCGGAAGTCACGCCCGCGAGCACCGCATGCGAGTTTGGAATGGCAAACAGCAACAGCACCAAGCCTGCCTGCACGGCCAGTGATCCGAGCGTCAGGAAGAACGGGAAGCGCCGCTTGTTCTCAGAGAACCCCCAGGCGATCAGAATGATCAGCACGATAGCAATCAAGCTTCGCGCGTTCTCGAATGTGTAGATCAACAGGCGCCCCGCTTTTCCGTAACGCTAGTGCGACGCTATGAGCGGTGCAATCACTTGACCTCAAGCCAATCGACCGACAACAAAACCTTCACAAAACGGAGACATTTCAGATGAGCGACGACATCCGCTTCGATGGTCAAGTTGTGATCGTAACCGGCGCCGGTGGCGGCCTTGGTCGCAGCCATGCGCTGGAATTTGCAAAGCGCGGCGCCAAGGTCGTAGTGAACGATCTCGGCGGCACGATGGATGGTTCGGGGGGATCATCGTCAGCTGCGGAGGCTGTGGTTGCCGAAATCACCGCGACTGGCGGCGAAGCGATCGCCGATGGCGCGTCTGTCACGAACGATGCGGGCGTTGCGGCGATGGTTGAGCGCACGATGGCCAGGTGGGGCCGCATCGATGTGCTGATCGCGAACGCGGGCATCCTGCGCGACAAGAGCTTCTCCAAGATGGAGATCGCCGACTTCGCGACGGTGGTCGATGTGCACCTGATGGGCACCGTGAAGCCGCTGAAGGCTGTCTGGGAGATCATGAAGACCCAGAACTACGGACGCATCGTCGTGACGACCTCATCGAGCGGGCTTTACGGGAATTTCGGCCAGTCCAACTACGGCGCCGCCAAGCTCGCACTCGTTGGCCTGATGAACACGATCAAGATCGAAGGGGCCAAAAACGACATCCGCATCAATGCGGTTTCGCCCGTCGCTGCAACCCGAATGACTGAAAACCTGATGCCGCCAGCAATGCTCGAAAAGCTCGGGCCGGAACAGGTTACCCCCGGCGTGGTTTACCTCGCATCGAAGGACGGGCCGAACGGCGCGATCCTCACGGCTGGCGCTGGCGTTTTCTCGTTGGCTCAGATCACCGAGACCGAGGGCGCGTATCTCGGACACAACGCGAGCGCAGAGGCAGTTCGAGACCAGTGGGTCCAGATCACCGACGAAACAGGGCGGCAGGCCTATTCGGGCGGCAACATGCAGACGCAGAAATTCATGCGCAAATTGATGGGCTGACGCAGCGTTATCCGCTGCTCTGCGGCAACAGGTTACGTTCCGGATGGGAGATGACCCGTTTTGGGCATGCCCTCGGCGGCTGTCTCGGTTAGTAACGCCGCCGCATGGAGCTGATTTTCGCCCTCCTCGCGATCCAGACCGCCGCCGCTCTCGCGGCAGGCTTCTGGTTCTGGCGCAAACTCGAGCAGCAGCAGGCTGAGATCGCGGACCTGCGCGAGGCGCTAGCCGCACGCGGGGCAAGGCGCGCGAAGGTAGTTGGGACGCGTGGCGCGTCGGCTGAAGTCATTCCGCTGGTCAGCACCGAACCTGAAGAGGCGCCGGCCGAGCGCGCGCAGCGCACTTGGAATTTGCCGGCGACGCCGACCATCAATGTGCCGACGCCTGGCGTTTCGGTTGAAACCGCGCGCGGGCTGACGCTTGGCATTCTTGCGATCGCACCGGCGCTCGGCTTTGCCTTCAATGCGAGCGCCGCGACGATTATCGCCTGCGGCCTGGCGATTGGCGCGGCAATGATGGCCATCGCGCATCGGCCCCTGTGGCGCGCGGCGGCTTGGGCCGCTGTTGCGACGTCTGGCGCGTGGGCGCTGATCGGCTTTGCGCTGGGGTCAGCGGGCGCTGATCCGGCGAGCTATTCGATCTGCGTCGTGCTGGCGGCTGTCACCGGCCTCGCGCACGCGCACCTCCACCGCGTGAGCACTGGCGTGACCATGGCGCTGACCATGACCATCGCCGTGTTGGCGCTCTCGTTGCAGATCGGGATGGTCAGCGCGGCGGGCATCGCGTTCGGACTCATTATTGCGGCGACAGCGATCACCGGTGCGCTGAGTTTGCGTCTTGAGGGCATGCACTTCGGCGCCTTTGGAGCAGCGTTGCTTGGGCTGTTCGTGCTGAGCGGCCAGCCGAGCGCTGCGATTTGGTTCACGCCAGCGACCGCTTGGGCGGGAGCGATTTTCTTTGCGATCGCCGCCGTGCGCGTGCCGCAACTTGGCGCGCGTGGCTTGGCGCTGGCTGGCACCGGCGCGCTCGCACCGCTGGCAGCGATCACGGCGCTCTATTTCTCGCACAGCGGCCTTGCCGATCGATACGCGGCTGCTGGCGGCTTTGCAGTGCTTTCGCTGTTGCTCATTGGCGTGATCGCCGCCGCTATGATGCGGCGCGAGCGCGGGCTCGATGGCTTGAAGGCGACGCTTTGGGTACTCATGGCGGGCGTTTTCACGGCGTTTGCTGCTGCGGTGGCGATGGCGTTGCCCGCCGCTGTCGCAGCGCCCGTGTTTGCTTTGGCCGCGTTGGCGCTAAGCGGGATTGATCTTGGGCTGCCGTCGCGGGTGTGGCGCGCTTTTGCCTGCCTGTGCAGCATCTTCGCGGTGATCTTTGCATTCGGTGCGGCGCGTGTGCTGCTTTCTGAAACCAGCTCATGGCCCGCGATCGCGTTGATCGGCGCGGGCTTAGCCGCGCCCGCAGCACTCACCGGCTTGGCCGCGTGGGCAGCGACGCGGCGCGAGGCGCGCTACAGCGCGGGCTTCCTGGAGAGCGCGACGATAGTCCTTGCAGTCGCCACAGCAGATCTCGCCGTGCGCGTGATCTATGCTGGCGGAGCGGTCATGCTGGAGCCGATCAGCTTTGCCGAACTTGGCGCACATGTCGGCGTCTGGCTTGTCGCGGCGCTGATTTTGCGGATGCGTGCGCGCCACGGCGCACGCCGCGTGCGCATCGCGTTCGCCAATACCATGCTGGTGGCGGCGCTCGGCGTCATGCTGACGGCCGTAGCGCTTTGGGTCACGCCATTTTGGGCGCCGCGCCAATCACCCGCGCCGTTCATCTCACGCGATACCTTCGGCTTTCTGTTGCCCGCGATCATTCTCATGGCGCACGCCCAGCTCTGGCGCAGCCGCTCGGCTGAAGTGCAGACGCGCTTGACGCTCGCCTGCGGCGCGTTGCTGCTCGCAACATTTGTGACGCTTGAGGTCACGCGCGCGGATGGGGACGCGGACTGGCTTGGCGCTGTCGTTGGCGCGCTTTCGTTCGCGGCAGCGATCGGCGTGAACTTCGTACCTGGCGTTGCGCGCCGGCTTCAGTCCACGTCCAGATAAAGCTCCATCGCGATCGATGACGCGAGCAGCGCGTTGATGCGCGGCAAAGCGCGTTTCAAATGGACGGTTTCGCCGTGACCTTTGAATGCCTTCCAATCTTCGAAGCGGGCGTGCACGGCGAAATGGTCAGGTGAGCCCAGCGCGCGCGTCACGTGATATGCCGTGCACCCGTCTTCCTCACTGCGCACGCGGTGAGCGAGATCGCTGAGAAGCGCAGCGAACTCGGCAGATTTTCCGGCAAGCGTTTCGACCCGCACAATGGCGCACACCGCCCCTTGCGGCGGTGGTCGCCGTTTCCGCTGATCTGGACTTTGGTCACCCATGCGCAAGCCACCCCCCGGTGAGCAAGCGCAATGTTAGTCGTCAAACTTTCGAACGAGCAACCCTAAGCGACAGCGGAACCTCAGCTGCCCCAGCAGGCGTAGGCGACTTCGCGCATCCTGGCCGGGCCGCCCTCGGCGTACGTGACCGTCTGATTGTTGACGGTGACCGAGAGGCGATCGTTCGGCTGCACGGCGGCCAAGATCGGCGGGCGCTGCGGGAGATTGATGTTCACCGTGCGGTTGCGGCCGCGGCCCTCAAGCGTCATCGGCACGTTCACGGCCATTGCGCCAATGCGCACAGAAGCTTGGCTTGCGCCACGCGCGCTGCGGGCGAGCGTAAAGTCGGTGAGCACGATGTCGCCCGTCGGCGGACGGCACGTCAGCGTTGCGGTGGTGCGGCCACGTGCATCGCGCAGCGTCGCGGTCGCGACACCTTCGAGGTACGCGTAGCTCCAGCCTTCTTGTTGTTGTGCGGGAGCGACGCTCGGCACTGCCAAGGCCATCGCGCAAACGACACCAACCAAAAGCTTCCGCATCCAGGCACTCCTCCCGCGTTGTCGCGGCGGCTCTGTAGCACGCCGCGGGCCTGGGGTGCGATGCCTCAAAGCGGTTTAAGCTTCGTAATAATCAGCGGATAATTAGCCGGCGCGGGCCAACAAATTGCCACCTTGTTCCAGCTCCAGCAGGATTTGCTTGCGTTCCGTACCGCCGCCGAAGCCGGTGAGGCTGCCATTGGCGCCGATCACGCGATGGCATGGGATAATGACAGGTATCGGATTGCGGCCGTTGGCGGCGCCGATTGCGCGCGTGGCTTTGGGTGAGCCGATGGCCTTGGCCTGCTGTGCATAAGATCGAGTCTCGCCGTACGGGATCGCTTGCAGCGCGGCCCAGGCTTTGCGCTGAAACTCGGTGCCCTGCGGATCGACGTTCACTTTGAACACGAGCAACCTGCCGGCGAAATACTGATCCAGTTCGCGGCGCGCTTGGTCGATGATCTTGTCGTTGCCGAGTTCGTATTGCGGCAGCGGATATTTGCCGCCGTCGAACTCACACTGGATCAGCGCCTTGCCGTTCGAAGCCAGCGTGAGTGGGCCGATCGGGCTGTCGTGGATTGCACTGATCATGTCTGAATTCCTTTCTTCGCCACGCGCCGCCACAAACGGATGGCTGCATACGCGCGCCAAGGTTTGAGATGTTCGAGCGTCTCGCCTTTACGGCCGAGCGCATTGATGAGCGCGATGTCTGTCGCAGGATAAGCATCGGGATCGCCGAGCGCGCGCATCGCGACGTACTCGATCGTCCACGGACCGATGCCAGGAATTTCATCCAGCGCCGCGCGGCCCGACGCATACGCGCCGCGTGCGAGCGGAAGTTTGCCATCACACGACGCAACCGCGAGACGATGCAAGGTTTCGGCGCGCTTCATTGGCAGACCGATTTTTGCAATCGCCGCGGCGCCGGCACTAGCGAGCGCGGGTGCATCCGGGAACGCGCGATCGAGGCCTTCGGGGCCGCGTTCAAGCGTTGCGCCATATTTTGCGACGAGGCGCTCGGTGAGTGTGCGCGCGCCTTGCACTGTTACTTGTTGGCCGAGGACGGCACGGATCGCTGTTTCAAAGCCATCCAGCGCGCCGGGGACGCGGACGCCGGGCTCGCGCTTTACGTCTTGCGCCAAGGACGCGTCGGTTGCGAGATGCGCGTCGACGGCGGTCATTTCTGCGTCGAGATCAAAAGCGCCGCGCACATTGGCGACGAGCGGGCGTAAGTGTGGCGCCAGGTTTTCCGAGAGCGTCAGGGCCAAACCCTTTGGCCCCATGCCGACTTCCAACCACCCCAGCGCATCGCCCCACTTCAGGACACGTGTGTAGGTCTTGTCGTTGGCAACCTCGACGCCAGGCAATGCTCGCATTCCCAGAAACTGAAGCATCGGCGCAATGTTGTAGTCGCCACGCGGCGACAGGCTGACCGTGAAAGTTTCGCCGCGGGTCAGCGCTTTGCGGCCACGCATTTTTGAAGGCGGCGCACCGTAGCGGTCTTTCATGGTCGCGTTGAAGCGGCGGAGCGAACGAAAGCCCGACGCAAACGCGATCTCAGTGATCGACAGCGCGGTTTCGTTCAGCAAGCGCCGCGCGGCGAGCAGACGGCCGGTCTGTGCAATCTCGATCGGGCTAGCGCCGAACTGTGAGTTCATCACGCGTCGCAAATGGCGCGACGTGACGCCGAGGCCATCGGCGAGCGCCTCCAATCCCTGCTCTTCCAGCGCACCTGCCTCGATCCGGGCATAGGCGGCGGCGGCGAGACGTGCTGGAGCGTCGATTGGCGCTAGGCCCGGCGCGCGTTCGGGGCGGCACAGCAGGCATGGCCGGAAGCCCGCAGCTTCGGCCGCTGCGGCTGAGGGCCAAAAGGTGCGGTTGATGCGCTTTGGATTGCGCGCCGGGCAGATGCAGCGGCAATAGATTCCCGTCGATTTGACGCCGATATAGAAGCGCCCGTCGAAGCGGCGGTCTTTCGCGTCGCATGCCGCGTGGCAGGTATCGGCGTCCAACATCATGGGCCGAATATGGGCCGTTTCGCCTCGCCCGTCTCGCCGGATTCGGACATGTTTGTGCGACGGCTTTACGCCCGTTCCTAGCTCCCTTACCCATGCAGGCGGGAGGCGGGTCACATGGCGCAGTTTGAAGCGTGGGCGCAACGAGCATTTGTGAGCGTGGCGCTCCTAGCCTTCACCGGTGCTCCCGCCGCCGCGCAGCAACAGCCGGCAGCGCCAACGCAGCGCCCGAACATCGTTGTGATTGTCGCTGACGATGTCGGCTTCACCGATCTCGGCCCCTACGGCGGCGAGGCGCACACGCCGAACATTGACGCGCTGGCGCAACGCGGCGCGCAATTCTCTCGTTATTATTCTTCGCCGCTCTGTTCGCCATCGCGCGCGATGTTGCTGACGGGGATGGACAACCACCGCACCGGGCACTCGACAATCATCGAAGTGCTGCCGCCGGAAATGCGCGGGCGCCCTGGCTACACGATGCATCTCGAACCGGGCGTGGTGACACTCGCGTCGCGGCTGCAGCGCGCCGGGTATCGCACGTACGCCACGGGCAAATGGCACTTGGGTCACGGCGAAGGTGATTTGCCGAACTCGCATGGGTTCGATCAGTCGTTTGTGCTCGACGCGTCGGGCGCGGACAATTGGGAAGAGCGCACCTACGTGCCGTATTACGATACGGCGCACTGGTTTGAGAACGGACAGACGGCGCATCTGCCCGAGAACTTCTATTCGAGCGAATTCATCGTCGACCGGATGATCCATTACATGGACGCCAATGCGGATGCGCACGATGCGAACCAGCCGTTCTTTGCGTATCTCGCATTTCAGGCGGTGCACATTCCGGTGCAGGCGCCGCCGGAATATCGCGATCATTATCGCGGCATGTATAACGGCGGCTGGGAGCAGTTGCGGACGCAGCGTTGGCGGCGCGCGCAGGAGCTAGGGTTGCTTCCGGCGAGCGCGCAGATCGATGCGCCGCATCCGAGCTTCCGGCCGTGGTCGGCGATCTCCGGCGATGAGCAGGCGCTTTATGCGCGCAGTATGGAAGTCCACGCCGGGATGATCGAGGCGATGGATCATCATATCGGCCGCTTCATCGCGTACCTGCAGAGCCGCGGGTTGGCGGAGAACACGATCTTTATTGTCACGTCCGACAATGGCCCGGAGCCGAGCAATCCGGTCGCGGACGCGGACTTCCGGCGCTGGATGCGGCTGACCGGTTACACGCGGGAAGTCGACAATTTGGGCGAGCGCGGGTCGTTCGTGATGATCGGACCGGAGAACGCGAACGCGACGGGGACGGGTTCGCTGTTCAAGTTCACTGCGGGCGAAGGCGGCTTGCATGTGCCGTTCATCATTGCTGGGCCGGGCATCGCACCGGCGCGGATCGATGCGCGCGCGTTCGTGACCGATGTGACGCCTACTCTGCTTGAACGCGCCGGCGTCCCGCTTGATGCGCCAGCGATGGATGGCGTCAGCATGAACCCGCTTCTGAACGGGCAAGCGACGTTTGTGCGCGATCCGAACACGCCGTTTGGCGTGGAGGTTTCGGGACACTCGGCGCTCTATCGCGGCGACTACAAATTAGTGCGCACGCCTTTGCCGCTCGGTGACGATTCCTGGCGGCTCTACAACATCGTGCAGGATCCGGGTGAAACGACGAACTTAGCGGCGCAGCAACCTGAACTCGCTGCGTCAATGCTGGCGGATTATCAGGCGTACGCAACGCGCAATGGCGTGTTGGAACTGCCGCCCGGATACGATCCGCAAGCGCAAGTCGCACACAATACGCGGATGAAGACCTACCAGCGCTACTGGTGGATATTCGCTGGCATTGGCTTGGTCGGCCTGCTGTTGCTGGGCGGCGTGGTCTGGCTGGTGCGGCGGTTGTTTAGAAAGCGCGCAGCTTAGTTCGGGCAGCGCACGAGAGAACCGCCTGGGTTCATCTGCATCGTGTCGCCATTGACGCTGATGTCCCAACTTGAACTCTGTTCGTCGCCTTCGACCTGGCACGCCGCGTCGACGCGCCAGGCATTGGGCCCGGTATTTTGCACGTTGGCCCACGTGCAGTGCGCTTCGTGCTGATCAAAGCCGTCACTGTTGAAGATGTACGGCGCGCCCTGCAGTTCTTGCGGGACGCCACAGCCCGCAGCATTAACCGCCCACGTGCCGACATAGGCTTCGGTCGTCGTTGTGGCTGCGGCCTCTGTAGTGGCTGGCGACGCTTCTGTCGTCGGAGCGGACGCGCCAGGCAAACGATCGCAAGCGGCCAAGGCCAAAGCGCTTAGCGCGACCATGATGGCCGCTTTAGAGATCCGCATTCTTCCCCCCGTCGCTGCTCTTAGGCAGCGTTCTTCCGATTGAGCGCAGTGAACCGGCGCAGGTGATAGTCGACGTTGCCGAACGTGGCGTCGAGCATCGTCGTGCGCTTGAAGTAGTGGCCGACGCGCATCTCATCGGTGACGCCCATACCGCCGTGAATTTGCACCGCGGCTTGGCCCACGAAGCGCGAGTGCTTGCCGATCGATACTTTCGCGGCTGACACGGCCTTCGCGCGTTCTTCATCGCTCTCGCCGAGTTTGATCGTGGCGCGCAGCGCCATCGAGTAGCTCTCCTCGGACGCCATGAACATGTCGACCATGCGGTGCTGCAGCACTTGGAATTCGGCGATGGCTTTGCCGAATTGCTTGCGGGTCTTGGCGTACTCACGCGTCAGATCCGTCATCATCCGCATGCAACCGACGGATTCAGCGCAATAGGCGGCGTTGGCTTCATCGACGATGCGCTCAATCACCGGCAGCGCGCCATCGGTCGACCCGATCAAGGATTCGGCGCCGACGCTGACGTTTTCGAAATAGACTTCAGACGCGCGCGTATCATCCATCGTTGGATAATCGCGCGTGGTTACGCCCTTGGCGTTCTTCGGCACGAGGAAGAGTGAGATGCCCTTGGCGTCGCGTTGACCACCGCTGGTGCGGGCGGTGACGAGCAGATGATCAGCTTGCGGCGCGCCAAGCACCACGGCCTTTTGGCCGTTGAGCACGTAGCCTGCGCCGTCCTTTTTCGCGGTCGTCGAGACATCGTTCAGCGCCCAGCGGCTTTTCGGCTCGGCTTGCGCGAACGCGATAATGCGCTCGCCGCCGGCGATGGCGTTGAGATGCTCTTCCTTTTGTGCCGCGGAGCCCGCGTATTTCAGCGCACCGGCGCCGATCACGACGGTCGGTACATACGGCTCAACCACCAGCGCCTTGCCGAATTCTTCAGCCACGACGCTGACATCGAGCGGGCCGCCACCGAGGCCGCCGTATTCTTCCGGCAACGGCGCCATCAGCAAGCCAAGCTCAGCGAACGTCGCCCAATTGGACTTCCACGCGTCGTCGCTCTTCAGAGCCTCGCGGCGCTTGTCGAAATCATACTGCTGCTGGGCCCACTTCGAGAGCGAGTCACGAATGGCGTTCTGTTCGTCAGTGTAGTCAAAGTTCATCGCGCGTTTCCCGTATTCTTATTGTTTGCGAGGGCGTTAGAGCCCGAGCACCATCTTCGCGATGATGTTGCGTTGGATTTCGTTGGAGCCACCGTAGATCGAGGCTTTGCGCCAGTTGAAGTACACAGGCGCTGCAGCGCTGGCGTATTCGGGGCCGACCGCGAATTCGTTGCCACCCAAACCGCGCGGATAAGGTTGCGCGTAATTGCCGACGGCTTCGAGGGTGAGCTCCGTCAGGCGCTGTTGAATTTCGGTGCCTTTGATCTTCAGCAAAGAGCTTTCAGGGCCAGGGCCCTTACCCGCTTGCTCCCGGGCGAGCGTGCGCAGTTCAGTCATCTCCAGCGCCGAGAGATCGATCTCAAGTTCGCTGAGCTTACGTTGGAATTCGTCGTCCTCGATCAGCGGCCTGCCGTCGTCACCGATCTCGGCTTTGGCGATCGACTTTAGACGTTCGACATTGCGCTTCGAGCGCGCGACGCCGGCAATGCCTGCACGCTCGTGCGCGAGCAGGAATTTGGCGCAGGTCCAGCCCTTGTTTTCTTCGTAGATGCGCTGGTCGACAGGCACCTTCACGTTCTCAAGGAAGACGTCGTTCACTTCGTAGCCGCCGTCCAAGAGCTTGATCGGCCGCACTGTGACGCCCGGCGACTTCATGTCGATCAACAGGAACGAGATGCCTTCTTGCGCTTTGGCGCTCGTATCGGTGCGGACGAGGAAGAAGCCCCAGTCGGCGTATTGGCCGAGCGTGGTCCAGGTCTTCTGGCCGTTGACGATGTAGAAATCGCCTTCGCGCACGGCGCGGGTTTTCAAAGATGCGAGATCAGAACCGGCGCCGGGTTCGCTGTAGCCCTGCGCCCACCAGACTTCACCGGAGAGAATTCCAGGTAGGTACTTCTGCTTCTGCTCAGGCGTGCCGAACGTATAGATGACCGGGCCGACCATCGAGACACCGAAGGGCAGCGGCGGGATCGTTTCACCGCGCGCGTTTTCTTCGAGCCAAATGTAGCGCTGCGTCGCGGTCCAACCGGTGCCGCCGTATTCCTTCGGCCAAGCCGGTGCTGACCAGCCTTTCTTGCCGAGGATTTGGTGCCAAGCGAGGAAGTCCGCCTTCGAAAGGTCTTCGCGTAGCACCTTGCCTTTGAGGTGCTTGGGATAGTTCTCGTCGATGAAGGCGCGGACCTCGTTGCGGAACGCGATCTCTTCCGGCGAAAAATTCAGATCCATGATGTGTCGAGCCCAAGCGCGGCATGCGCGTGGACGACTATAATCACGTTGCCTTTGGCTTCAACTCAGAGCGCACCACGCGGCTGGATCAATTGCGCGTCCGGAATTGGCTTGCCGCTGCGGCGCCGTTCGGCGACTGCGGGTCGCGGCGCGTCAGCGTTCGCGTCGCGTTGCACCACCGCCGGGCGCACGGTGTTCACCGCGGGAGACGCCGGCGCTTGATCGAGCCGCTCTTCGGCGGCGGCGCGGCGCGTTGTGGCCTGGCAATCGATCTCGTTCTCGGCGGCAGCCGCGAACGGCACGGTCGCCGCGGTGATCAATCCTGCTAACAACAGCACTTTCATGACACGTCCCCTCCGCGCGCGGGCACACCCGCGCGCCGTTGCGAGCTTCAAACCGCGTTATCTTCCCTTGCGCCGTTTGCGAACGTCGCGCCCGAGCACGCGGCAGCCCGCTGCGCGCGCAGCATAGCCCGATCCGCGGCGGTTTGACTGTTCACGGCTTGGAGAGCGATGGCGTCCACCTCGGCGGTGGCGGCTGCGACCGTTTCAGCAGATTGGTGGCGCCCTTCGGCGTTGAGTTGATACTTCGCGTCTTGGATGCGGGCTCCCGAAACGTCCTCGTAGGCGGTGCATCGGACGGCAGCGAGAAACTCGTTGCTCGACATCTGCGGGCCCGCGGCACCAACCGCGAAAGGCACGGCAACCACGGCAGCTGCAGTGGTGGCGATGAGAGCGAAACGCATAAGACTGACCCTCCTAGTCAAAACTGGTTAGTTCCAGCCTGGCCTCGCTTCTGGGATGCCGCCCTGATCGGCGTTGGATGCGTCCTTGCTGCGTTTTCAGGCTGATATCGATATACGATAAGGTTCGTTGATAGTCAATGTGATTTTATCGAAATTCGATATTCTCGAAAGTGACGCTGGTTTGCGCCCTGGAATTCAAGCGCTTAGCTAGACGGCGATATGCAGCCTCAGCCGATCTCTACCCCCTGCATCAAAGTTTGCGCAGTCAGCGGGCTGACCAGCCAATGCATCGGTTGCGGTCGCACGCTTCAGGAGATCGCCCGCTGGGGCGCGATGGGAGAGGCTGAACGCAAGGGGATCATGGCGCAGTTGCCGGATCGGCTCGCGGTGAAACCGCCTGCGCCATGAGCGTAGGCGGCCTCGACCTGCAGACGATCATCTGGGGCGTGATGGCGCTTCTAATCGCGGGCAGCGCAGCTTTCTGGGCGCGGCAGCGTGCGGTTGAGACCAGCGCAGGAGGCCCGGGCGTTCTGCTCTCTATTCTGTTGTGGACCGGGATCATCGCGATCCTCGTGCTGCTCGTTCAAGGCGCGGAGTTTTGGATGAGGCTGGCCGAATTCTTCAGCTAAGTGCCTCGCGCAGCATGTTAAGCGCGAGGACTGCAAGCACCATTGCGAAGGCGCGCTTCAGAATGAGCTGCGGCAGGGTATGGGCCAGGCGCGCGCCGATCGGCGCCGTGATGGTCGTAAGCAACGCCAAGAAAACGAAGCCGGGCAAGTTCACAAAACCCAGCGACCAAGGCGGCAAGCCTTCGCGGCCCCATCCCACGATTGCGTAGCCAAGCGCCGCAGGGATCGCGATGGCGGCGCCGAAGCCTGAAGCGGTCGCCACCGCTTGGTGAATGGGACGTCCGCACAACGTCATCACAGTGACGCCAATCGCGCCACCGCCGATGCCCATCATCGCGGAAAGCAAGCCTAGCCCGCCGGCTATGAAGGCGCGTGCAATGCCGCGCGGAAGTTCGGCGAACATGCGCCAGTTCGGATTGGCCAGACCCATCTGTGCGGCGATCAACAGCAAGCCGCAGCCGAAGATCACGAGCAGCGCCTCGGTGTTGGCGAAACCGGCGGCCGCTGCGCCAAGCAGTGCGCCGAGCGAGATCCACGGCGCCCACGACCGCAGCACGGTGAAATCCACGGCCCCCGCCTTGGTGTGCGCCGCGAGTGAACGCCAGGACGTTGCGATAATGGTAGAAAGCGAAGTGCCGACGGCAACGTGCATGCGCACGGCTTCATCGATGCCCAGCGCCGTGAACACGAAGTAGAGCGCCGGCACGATGACTATGCCGCCACCTATGCCGAACAAGCCACCGACGAATCCTGCAGCCAACCCGGCGACAACTAGGCCAACTGCAAACCAGAGAAGTTCAGGGTTCATGCCGCTTGAGCGTGCGCTTGGCTTACCTGCGCCAATGCTTCACGCACGACCTCGACACCTGCGCCGGCGCGTACACCGCGCTCTGAAAGGACACGCCGCCAGAGGCGGCCACCGGGACGCGACGCAAAGAGCCCCAGCATGTGCCGCGTCATCGCGTGGAGCGATATGCCCGCGGCGAGATTGGCTTCGATATACGGAATGTGGGCTTCGACTGCGCCTTCCCGCGTTGTGTTCTGCGCTTCGCGGCCAAACACGCGCGAATCGACTTCCAGCAGCGTCGCTGGCGTTTGATACGCGGCGCGACCGAGCATTGCGCCGTCGAGGCCTGTGCTCTCGGCGATAGCATGATCGAGGTCTCGCAGGCCCCCGTTCAGGATAATTTCTAGGGCCGGGCGCTCGCGCTTCAACTCGTGCACCAGCCCATAGTCGAGCGGCGGCACGTCGCGGTTCTCTTTCGGCGACAGCCCGCTCAGCCAGGCCTTGCGCGCGTGCACGGTGAAGCTCTTGCAACCCTCGCGCGCGCACGCATCGACGAGGGCAAACAGCGCCTCGCGCGGCTCTTGGTCATCAACGCCGATGCGCGATTTGATCGTCACTTCGATCTGCGGCGCAGCCTCTTGTGCGGCAGACCAAAGCTTGGCCACCAGATCCGGCTCGATCATCAGGCAAGCGCCAAAGCGCCCCGCCTGCACACGGTCCGAGGGGCAGCCGATATTGAGATTGATCTCGTCGTAGCCGAGCGTCGCGCCGATCCGCGCCGCTTCGGCCATTTTCGCAGGATCGCTGCCGCCCAGCTGCAGCGCCACTGGGTGCTCGACGTCAGAGAAACCGAGCAGCCGCTGGCGATCACCGTGGATCACCGCGTCGGCCGTCAGCATCTCGGTATACAGCAGCGCCTCACGCGTCAGCGTACGATGGAACGCCCGGCAATGCCGGTCGGTCCAATCCATCATCGGAGCGACGGAAAAACGGCGGGCTAGCGCGCGGGTCACAGGGCGCTGTCTATAGCCGATGCGCGGCGTCAGCAATTCCACACAACTGGCCCGCTGTTCCCCGTTCTGGCGATAGCTTAGCCATCGCGGCGAGCACTGTTCCGCCGCTGGCGGGGCCGTTTGCGTGCATTCGTGACGACCTTTAGAGAGGCGCAATGAGCCATCGCGCCAAACCAGAAACGCTCTCGCCAGCGCGCCTGACGCATTTGCAGCGCCTGGAGGCTGAGAGCATCCACATCATGCGCGAAGTGGCAGCCGAGAGCGTCAAACCAGTGATGCTCTACTCGATCGGCAAAGACAGCGCCGTGATGCTGCATCTTGCGGCGAAGGCGTTCTATCCCTCACCGCCGCCGTTTCCGCTGCTTCATGTCGACACGACCTGGAAGTTTCGCGCCATGTACGAGATGCGCGAACAGATGGCGTCGCAACTTGGATTTGAGTTGCTAGTGCACAAGAACCCAGATGCCCTCGCCCGCGGGATCAATCCGTTTGATCACGGCTCTCTGCACACTGATCTCTGGAAGACCGAAGGGCTGAAGCAGGCGCTCGATCAGTATGGCTTCGACGCGGCTTTCGGCGGTGCGCGGCGCGACGAGGAAAAGTCACGCGCCAAGGAGCGCATCTTCTCCTTCCGCACGGCCAATCATCGCTGGGACCCGAAGAACCAGCGGCCAGAGCTTTGGCGGCTCTACAACGCGAAGAAGCACAAGGGCGAGTCGATCCGTGTGTTTCCGCTGTCGAACTGGACCGAGCTCGACGTTTGGCAATACATACACCTTGAGAACATCCCGATCGTACCGCTCTACTTCGCAGCAAAACGACCCGTAGTCCGCCGCGATGGCGCGCTGATAATGGTGGATGACGAGCGCATGCGTCTCCGCGAAGGCGAAAAGGTCGAGACGCTGAAGGTGCGCTTCCGCACGTTGGGCTGCTACCCGCTGACTGGCGCCATCGAGAGCAACGCCGGGACGCTGACGGCAATCATCCAGGAAATGCTGCTGACGACGACGAGCGAACGCCAGGGCCGGGTGATCGACCACGATCAGTCAGCATCCATGGAGAAGAAGAAGCAGGAGGGCTATTTCTAATGGCCCACGTGTCCAATCTTATCGGCGCAGATATCGAAGCGTACCTCACGCAGCACCAGCACAAATCGCTGCTGCGCTTCATCACCTGCGGCAGCGTCGATGACGGCAAGTCCACTTTGATTGGACGCCTGCTCTACGATTCGAAGATGATCTTTGAGGATCAGCTCGCGGCGCTTGAGGCGGACTCCAAGACCGTCGGCACGCAAGGCGGCAATCTCGATCTTGCGCTGCTCGTAGACGGCCTCGCGGCCGAGCGAGAGCAAGGTATTACCATCGACGTCGCCTATCGCTTCTTCTCGACCGACAAGCGCAAGTTCATCGTCGCCGATACGCCCGGTCACGAGCAGTACACCCGCAACATGGTCACCGGGGCCTCCACGGCCGATCTCGCCGTGATTCTGATCGATGCGCGCAAAGGCGTGCTGACGCAGACGCGCAGGCACTCCTATCTCGTGCAGCTGATGGGCATCCGCCAAGCGGTGCTCGCCGTGAACAAGATGGATTTGGTCGGCTGGTCGCGCGAGACGTTCAACGCGATCGTCGAGGACTACCGCCGCTTCGCCGAGCAAATCGGCATGAAGAGCGTGGTCGCCATCCCGCTCTCTGGACTCACCGGCGACAACGTCACGACCAAAAGCACTCAAACCCCGTGGTACGATGGACCGGCGCTGATGGAGCGTCTGGAGACAGTCGAAATCGACGAGGCGCGGCGTGTTAGCGGACCGTTCCGACTTCCAGTGCAATGGGTAAATCGGCCGAATGCCGACTTTCGTGGTTTCGCTGGGCAGATCGTCAGCGGCAGCGTGAAACCCGGAGATCAAATCCGCGTGGCGCCTTCGGGCAAGCTCAGCACTGTCAATCGCATTGTTACCAAAGACGGCGATCTTGCAGAAGCCGTGGCCGGCCAATCGATAACGCTGACGCTCAAAGACGAGATCGATTGCTCACGCGGCGATGTGATCGCGGCGGCCGGTGATGCGCCGGAGGTGTCGGACCAATTTGAGACGACACTGATTTGGATGTCGGATGAACCGGCTCTGCCGGGGCGGCCGTATTGGTTGAAGATCGGCGCACGCACCGTGTCGGCGACGATCACTGAAATCAAACACAAGATCAATGTGAACACGCTCGAAGAGCTTGCCGCCAAGGTGCTCGAGCTCAACGAAATTGCCGTTTGCAACATCAGCCTAGATCAGCCGATCGCTTTCGATCCCTACGAGACGAACGCCGATATGGGCGGCTTCATTCTGATCGATCGAACTTCGAACGTTACGGCGGGCGCTGGGCTCATTCACTTTGCACTGCGCCGCGCGCAGAACGTGCATTGGCAATTGCTTGACGTGACGCGGGAAGCGCGCGCCGAGATCAAAACACAGAAACCCGCTGTGCTTTGGTTCACCGGGCTCTCTGGCGCAGGCAAATCGACTATCGCAAATCTTGTCGAGAAGAAGCTGCATTCGCTCGGCAAGCATACGGTGCTGCTAGACGGCGACAACGTGCGCCACGGGCTCAACCGCGATTTGGGCTTCACCGATGCAGACCGGGTCGAAAACATTCGCCGCGTTGCGGAGGTCGCGAAGCTGATGTCGGATGCAGGCCTGATCGTGCTGGTTTCTTTCATTTCGCCGTTCCGCTCCGAACGCGACATGGCGCGCCGTCTGATGACCGACGGCGAGTTCTACGAAGTGTTTGTCGATACGCCGTTGGCCGAGGCCGAAAAGCGCGATGTGAAAGGACTTTACAAAAAAGCGCGCGCTGGACAGCTCAAGCACTTCACCGGCGTCGACAGTCCGTATGAAGCGCCAGACGACCCTGAAATTCGCATCGACACGACAAAGCTCGACGCGGCAGCGGCGGCGGCGCTGATCGTTGAGAAGCTGATCTAAACGCGCCCCAACACCGGAATTAGCGCGCCGGTGATTTCGTAGGCATCGTCTGACGCCAAGAAGAGCATCACGCGCGCAAGGTTCTCCGGCTTAACCCATGCGCTAAAGTCAGCCTTCGGCATGTCTTTGCGGTTCGCTTCGGTATCGAGCGTGGAAGGCAACACGGCGTTCACGCGCACCTTGCCTTTGAGCTCTTCCGCCATGGCTTCCGTCAGCTTGTGTACGCCTTGCTTTGACGCAGCATACGGACCGAAGCCCGCGCCAGACTTTAGCGCGCCGTTGGCGCCGACGTTGACAATCGCGCCTTGGCTTTCGATCAGATATGGCAAAGCTGCTTTGCTCGCGTTCACGGCCGTCTTGGTGTTGATGGCGAACATCTTATCCCACTGGTCGATGCCGCCATCTGCGACGCTCGTCCACGTAAAGCCGCCGGCGATGTTGAGCAGCGCATCAATGCGACCTGCTCCATCGCGGGCCGCCTTCATCGCGGCTTCAGCAGCTTCAGGTTTGGTGAGATCGACGCCACCTAGCGCGATAGCGCCATCGGGCCTGGCAGTTGGGGCTGGCGCATAATCGATGAGCACCGTTATCGCCCCCGCCACGCGCGCGACACTACCCACTGCGTGCCCAAGGCCGCCAAATCCGCCGGTGATAACAATAACCTTGCCCTGCACGCGCGCCTCCTAGTTGGAAGGCTTCTAGCGCGGGCAGCTTGGCGGCGCATCCGAAACCGGGCGGCGGCGCATCCTCAAGCTGACGATACGTATCGTTGCATGAAAAACCTTGAGCGGGCGGGCAACCGTCCGCTCCCTTTTCGGCCCTAGCCGCGGCTTTTCATTTCCTGCATAACGCGCTGCGCATAGGCGCGGCTCACCGGCACTTCGTCACCGCTCTCGAGCACAGCCATCAGGCGGCCATTCGCGTCGCGCCGCACGGCTTTGAGCCGCTTCCAATTTACAAACGCGGAACGGTGGACGCGAAGCATGAGGTTCGGATCGAGCTTCTCTTCGAGGTGAGACATAGTCTCGCGATGCAGAAGCGTACGCCCTTCCCAATAGAGCCGGACGTAATCGCGTTCAGCCTCGATGCGTTCGACGTCGGCCACGGGGACGCGCAAAAAGCGGCCGCGGTCGCGGATCCAGAATTCCTTCTCGTAACGTGGCCCTTCACGCTCATCGGATTCGCGCTTCAACGCCTCGAGGACTGCCGCAAGCTCTTCTGCGCGTCTGCCCGCATCCTTCGCCGCGCGACGCTCACGCGCGCGACCGAGCGCAGAAGCCAAACGTTCGAATTCCACCGGCTTCACAAGATAGTCGACCGCTGACGTTTCGAACGCCTGCACGGCATAAGAATCGAACGCCGACACAAAGATGACTTCGGGTCCGCCGCAATCCTCAACTGCATTCGCCACTTCGAACCCGTCAGCCAACGGCATTTTTATATCGAGCAGCACGACGTCGGGCCGCAGGTCGCGCATTTGCACGATGGCTTGTGCGCCATCGCTTGCCGCACCCACGACTTCCACGCCGGGGATCGCTTGCAGCGCAAGCTTGATACGGCGGAGCGCCAGGGGCTCGTCGTCAGCTAAGAGCAGGCGCAGGGGTTGGGCGGACACTGTCTTCCTCCAGGGGCAGGTAGAGTTCTATGCGGCAGCCACGCGGCTCCCGATTGCGTGCAATAAGACCTGCGCGCTGGCCATAAATCAGTTCTAGGCGCTCGCGAATGTTGGCGAGGCCTACTCCGCGACGGCGCGGCAATGCATTTTCGCTCGGCAAGCCTGGACCATCGTCTTCAACGACAATCCGCAGCACGTTTCCATCGCGACGCGCCGACACCATGATCGAACCGCCGTCGACACTTGGCGTCACGGCGTACTTGATCGCGTTCTCAAGAACCGGCTGCAGGATGAGGCTGGGCAGCTTCGCGCTCTCAAGGCCCGGCTCGATGTCGAACTGCACTTTCAGTTTGTCGTCAAAGCGCGTTTGCTCGATTTCGAGATACTTGCGCTGCGCCTCCAGCTCAGCGCTCAAATTGGCCAGCGCGGTCGGCTGGCGATCCAGCGAATAGCGCAAAAAGCCTGCAAGCTTGAGGATCATGCTTTCCGCGGCTTCGTTGCGCTTCTCCAGCACCAACGTCGAAATCGCGTTCAAGGTGTTAAACAGGAAATGCGGGTTGATCTGATAGTGCAGCATCCGCAGCTGCGCGTCGTACGCGAGCGCCTGCGCGCGGGTCACAGCACGCGCCTGCGCCTGCGTCTCGAAGTGGTAGCCGAGCAGCGCTTGGGTCAGGCCCCATAATGGCAACGCCCAACCAAACTGAAAGACGTAGATCACAAACGGATATGGATCCGGTGAAATGCGCGCGAGCATCTGCGGCCAGAATTGCTCGCTGTATTGTGTGAGCGGGGCGAGCGCCAAAGCGCCCAACACCAACGCCAAATTCCGCGCCCAATTCGAACGCCCCGCACCGGGACCCGCTACCGCCGCCAGCAAAACCGCGGTCAGCGAGAAATAGGTGAAAACGACAAGGCCGCGATTGAGCAGATACGGGAAGTCGTTAACGTCTTCTGGTGGGTCCGCGCCGGCGGCAGCGGTGCGGATGGCGAGGTACATCAGCCAAAAGCCGACGTGAGCACCCCAGCGCGTCCAGGCTGGATGCTCGAACAGGCTTTGACGCCCACCCGCATCTGGCACTGACTCCACTCCATCCCTCATGGCGCTAGACTATCCAAGTTGGAGGCTCTGGTGACGTCAGGGACTGCAACTGGCCGCCCTCTTCGTCGCAATTTCCGGTCGCTTCGTCGTGACCGCTGGCAAGTTTGCCGAATCCGCCTGGAATCCGAGGCTTACGGCGCTCGAAAAGCACCGCGCACGCTTTTGCAGAACATCGCAAGAGCAAACCCTGCGCGAAGCGAACACAACACCGCGAGGTCGCCGCTTGCGCGCCTCCAAGCACGCCTCTAAGCCACGCCGCAATGCCGGGCGCCGCCGCAAATCCCTGTCCCATTTGCGGTGAGGCCGCATCGCTTTTGCGCGCCGGCTATGCCGGCTATCGCGCGCCGACCACTTTCGACATCCATGAGTGCGACAAATGCGATCTGCAATTTGCTTGGCCGTTCAAGTCGGACGGCGGTGTCTATGACGCGATCTACAAACAGCCGGAGAAGCTTTCTGGATACGATCGCTATTTGAGGCTGCGGAATGCCGTGCGCGACTCCGCCGAACCACTGAAGACGCTGAGTGATTTTGAGGCGATGTATTGGTTCATCGCCGATCGGGTGACTGCCCTCGATCCCGATCGCAAAGCCAAAATTCTCGAAGTCGGCTGCGGCTTGGGCTATCTAACGCACGCTTTGAAGAAGGCCGGGCACGACATTCGCGGCCTCGATATTTCCTCAAGCGCGGTCGAAGCGGCCAAGCAGAATTACGGGCCATACTACGTTTGCGCCGATGTGAACGTATTTCCGTCCACGACCGACGAACGCTTCGACATCATCATAATGACCGAGGTGGTGGAACACCTCGAAGAACCGCTCGCCGTGCTGAGCTCGCTGCGTGCGTTGCTAAAGCCCGGTGGCGTCGCGTTGGTATCCACACCGAGCAAGGATTTCCTCCCGCAAGCGGCAGTCTGGCGCACAGACAATCCGCCGGTACACCTCGCCTGGTTTTCTAAGACATCGCTCCGCGAGATGGCGCGCCGCACGAACTTTCGAATCAACTTTGCGGATTTTCGCGGGTACAATTCGGCGAAGGTAGCGGGCCTTGAGGCGCCGCGTGATCTTGCCAGCGGCACAGGGGCATTTCGACTTTCGCCGGACAACCAGCCGCTCGATAGCTTGAGCCCGCCGCGGGCGGAGACTTTCGTCAATCAAGCATTGCCGGATCTTCGCCGCATCGAACGGCGCGCAAAATATGTGCGTCGCGCACTCGAACTTTATGCTGAGCAAGCCGACGTGCTTGGCGCGATTTTCCAGCGCGTCGATTAGGCTCTGCTGATGGCGCGTAATGCTCTGCTGATCGGGCGTGTCGGCGAACGATCGATCCATCGCACCTGGATCGAGGGCGTGAGCGATTCCGACCGCGCGTTCGACCTGCACCTTTCTTATTATGGCAGCGCCAGCGATCCATTCCCCGATCGCCCGGCGGACGCCACGATCACACACGATCCCGGCGCCAAATTCCCCGGACTCGCCGCCTGCATCGATAAGCTCGGCGATCGCCTTGATGGCTACAAATGGATTTGCTTTGTCGACGACGACATCTGGGCGCCCTACGCGACGTGGCGCGATTTCTTTGCTGTTTGCGATCAGTTGCTGCCGCAGCTAGCGCAACCGGCGCTGATGCGCGGCTCATTCTACAGTCACGACATCACATTGGTGCGGCCGCAATACACGGCGCGTTGGACCAACTTCGTAGAGATCATGAACTTCTGCTTTGATCGCGAATTTCTACGTAAGGCACGTCCAAGCTTTGGCGCAAGCACCAGCGGTTGGGGCGTGGACTATCTTTGGGCGGAGATGGCTGAACCGACGGAGCGCAGCCTGCTCATCGTGGACAAAGCGCCTGTGTTGCACACGCGCGCGGTCGGCAAAGGCGGCATGTATGACGTGATCAAAGGCGGTGTCGCATCGGCGCGCGATGATCGCATCGGCATCACTGAGGTTAAGCCAACTCTGACGACCTATGCTGCGGTCCAGCCGGACGGCTCTATCGTCAAAGGTCCACATCTGGACAGGCGGCTCTTCATTCCGCGTCGCATCAGCAAGCTGCGTAAACTGCTCAATATCAACATCGTTGAGCCACCGCGGAGCGGCGCATGACGCTGCTCGGCTCTACAATTTTCATAAATCTCGATCGTGATACCGCGCGTCGAACGCATATGGAGACTGAGTGTGCGAAGGCCGGGCTCACGCCTATTCGGCTGAGCGCCGCTAACGGTGCGGCGCTCGATGAAGGTCTGCGCCCCTATTTTCCGCACGCCGGCGATCGCGAGCGCTCATTCCTGTCGCCAGGCGAAACCGGATGTTATGCGAGCCACCTCTCGATCTGTCGCCGCATCGTCTCCGGCGATCTAAGAGCGCCAGTTATCGTCTTTGAAGATGACATCGAACTGCATGAGGGTTTCTCCGCGCTGATCGAGCATGTGCTGCAAAGCCTGCCGGCGGATTGGGACATCGTGCGACTCTCGAACGACACCAAACAGGTCGCAATTCCGTACGCGGAGCTCGCCAACGCATCACAGCTGGTTCGGTATTCGACCATCCCTGGTAGCACCGGTGCGCAAATGTGGAGCCGCGCCGGCGCGGAAAAGTTTATTGCCGCGGAGCCGCGCGATCTGCCGATCGATCAAGATCTAAAACGCGCTTGGCACTGGAAGCTGAACACGTTCGGCGTTCTGCCGGCGCCGGTGCGCCGCGATATATTCGATACGTCCTCAATCGACGCGATCGGTGGTGACGGCCATCGCAGCAAGGCAAAGCGTCAAGCACGTCTGCGTGCTCATCGGCGCAGCGAAGCCGGCGCGCGCTTCGCGCACGGCGTCAGGACCTTCGGCGCCGATCGTTGGATTGTCGCTGAAATTCTGAGCGCACTGATCGCGCTCGCGCCTAAGCGCTCTCGGCCAGGCCTACTCAAACGAGCCAACGGGCTGTTCGGCTGAATGCCGCGAAACCATTGGCTCAACGCAAAACGGCCCCGCGATAGCTCGCGGGGCCGTTTCGTATTTGGGTGCGGGAGTAGGATTTGAACCTACGACCTTCAGGTTATGAGCCTGACGAGCTACCGGGCTGCTCCATCCCGCGGCAAAGTCTGATCTCTGATACGCAAACGGCCGCGTTTGAGCGCGGCCGGAAGACGTCACGGCCGAGGCCGTCATTGTGATTTGAGGGTTCTTTGGACTTTTGCGTTCACGCGGATCTTGCAGACCCGGCAGCGACCTACTCTCCCATGCCTTAAGACATAGTACCATTGGCCCTGGGGGACTTAACGACTGAGTTCGGGATGGGATCAGGTGGGGACCCCCCGGCATAGCCGCCAGGTCGGCAAGACCCGCGCGAAAGCTCTCGTTCAAGACGAGAGAAGACATTGTCTGTTGCGTTTTTTGTTTGCGTTACGATGGCGACGCAGTCGTCGCCGTGCATGAACAATGATCGTTCAAGCCGATTGAGCGATTAGTACCAGTCAGCTTCAAGCCTCGCGGCTCTTCCACACCT
>JAPLOL010000064.1 GCA_026400735.1 Alphaproteobacteria bacterium
GACCAAAGGCTCTGGCCAGACACCCTATTCGCGCTTCGGCGACGGGCGGCTGACGCTGAAGGGCGGCGTGCGCGAGGTGCTGGCGGCCGAGATGCTAGAGGCGCTGGGCGCCTACACGTCGAAGGCATTCTCCTTGTTCGAGACCGGTGAGCAATTGACGCGAGGTGACGAGCCCTCGCCAACGCGCTCGTCTGTGCTGGTGCGGCTCGGCCATAGCCACATCCGCTTTGGGACCTTTCAGCGCTTAGCCTTTTTCGAACGGCCAGACCTCATCCGCACGCTGGTTGAGCATTGCTGCACGACTTACTACCGGCGCCACGCCGACCTCAGCGGCGAAGCGCAAGTCGCGGCGTTGTTTGGCGAGGCCGTTGAGGCCAATGCGCGCCTAGCGGGAGGCTGGATGGCGGCCGGTTTCGTGCACGGCGTGCTGAACACCGACAATCTAAACATTTGCGGCGAGAGCTTCGACTACGGGCCTTGGCGGTTCGTGCCCGTCAGCGATCCCAGTTTCACCGCGGCATATTTTGACGAAAGAGGGCTCTATGCGTTCGGCCGGCAACCCGAAGCTGTGTCTTGGGCGCTGGCGCAACTAGGCGGCGCGCTAAGTTTGGTGTGTCCGCCAGCCTTGCTGGAAGCGGAGCTCATGCGCTTTGGCAGCGCCTATCAGGTCGGGCTGCGCGACGGCGTGTTTGGACGCTTGAACCTGATCGAAGGCGATCTCGCTGCGGACGTACAATTTCTCTCAGATCTCTTCGGCTGGCTGAGCGAAACACGCGCTGGTTGGGATCAATTTTTCCACGATTGGTATTGTGGAGCCGCAAGTGACCAGCGTGCAGCGGCGAGCCCTCAAGCTGCTCTCTATGCCGACCGGGCCTTCACGCCGATCCGCGCAGCAATCGACGCGCGAACTGGCGCGGGCGGCGACGCGTTCCTGCGCCATCCCTATTTTCAGCGCCCCACTCCGGTGACCATGCTCATCGACGACGTGGAGGCTTTGTGGGCGCCGATTGCCGAAAAGGACGACTGGTCGCTATTTGAGGCAAAGATCCGCGACGTTGCGACGCTGCGAGAGGCGCGCGGGCCTTCATAGCAATGTCGCATGCCAGGCTTAGGCGTGCGCCGAATAATCAAGGCTGGGCGCGTGGCGAAACACATCAACGATCTTATCGCATCTCGGCGCGCGCTTTTGGGCGGGCTCGTCGGCTTTCCGCTTTTGGATCTGGCGGCGTGCGCGACACCCGCGTCACCTAGCGCCACGCAAAGAGGTGGCTTTGCCTCAGTCAGCTCAACCAACGCCGACAACGTCACACTGCCGCCCGGCTATTCGTGGCGCAAGCTGATCGCCTGGGGTGACGCGCTGTTTGACGGCATGCCGGACGCGCCAAATCTCGACGCGATGACGCGCACAGACCAAGAGCGCCGCTTCGGTCAGAACAATGACATGCTGGCGTTGTTCGCGGCTGAATACGCGTTCCCGCCGCCGAAGACGCAGGATCGCATGATCCTGTGCGCCAACAACGAATACACCTCACTCGAACTCGCCTTCCCGGCCCTGCGCTCGCCGCGCGACATTACCGCCGAGCAGATTGAAGCGCTCTACGCCGCGATCGGTGTCAGTGTCGTTGATGTTGCACGCGACGGTACAGGTTGGCGCGTGGTGAAGAGCAACGGCGCGGGCGGACGCAATCGTCGCGTCACGCCGTTCTCGCCGGTGATGTTCACCGGTCCCGCTGCGCAGCATCCATGGATCGTCGCCGCGAGCGCAATCGTCAACGCCGCTGAACCAGCACGATCTGGCGCCACCGCACCGGCGAACGCCGTGCGTTGCGGCACCGGGGCCAATTGCGCAGGCGGCCTTACGCCGTGGGGCACGTATCTCACAGCGGAAGAAAACTTCGATGGCCTGTTTGCGGGCGCGCTCGATATCGATGCGCAGTTCAACCAGCCTGAACTCGCGATCGATGCAAGTTCGTTTGGCTATCCTGGCGCGGGCTTTCCTGACAAAGCGCCACGGCAGTTTCGCCTAAGCGAAAACCCGCATGGACCGTCGCTGTACGGGTGGGTTGTCGAGATCGACCCGCATGACCCCACTTCGGTCCCGAAAAAACGCACAGCTCTCGGCCGCAAGAAAAATGAGTGCGCCACGTCAGCCATCGCGAACGATGGACGCGTGGCGATTTACATGGGCGACGATCAACGCGACGAACATGTCTATAAATTCGTCACCCGCGCTCGCTTCGATCCCAGCAACCGCGCGGCTAACATGGATCTGCTCGATCGCGGCCAGCTCTATTGCGCACAGTTCGGTGAGGACGGCAGCGGCCGATGGATTGCCCTCACGCTCGACGCGGCGAACGCAGCGGCGGCCGCTGAAGATTCACCGCTGCGCTTCCGTGACGAAGCCGACTTGCTTGTGCGCGCGCGCGATGCGGCGCGGTTTCTTGGCGCAACGCCCATGGACCGGCCAGAGGACATCGAGGCCATCTGCGACGAAAACTGGCGCGGCCTAGGGCCGGTGCTGATCGCGTGCACGTACAATACTGAGCGCGGCTTCGCGCATCCCGGCAATCCGCGCCGCGCAGACCCAGATCACCCCAACCGCGCGCAAAGCAATCTCACCGGTCACATCGTGCGTCTCGATGAAACCAACGGCGACAGCGCCGCGACGACGTTCACCTGGGATATATTCGTCATGGCCGGCGACCCGAACGCCGAAAGCGCAACTGTGCGCACGCGCGGCAGCGGCGCACCCGCTTTCGTGTCGACTGCAATCAACGGCGAACCAACCACAAGCGGCGAACGCTTCGCCTGCCCGGACAACATGTTCATCGACTCGAGCCATCGCGTGTGGATCGCGACCGATGGCAGCGACGCTGTCTTCGAGAATTGCAACGACTGCCTCATGATGACGCCTGTCGCGATTGAGCGGCCCCGTCCAATCAAACGCTTTCTGGTCGGGCCCGTTGGCGCGGAGATTTGCGGTCCGCTGATGGCGCCCGATGAAAACGCGTTCTTCTGCTCGATCCAGCACCCAGGCGCGAACGACGTCGCGGGCTTGGACTTCGCCACATCGCGCTGGCAAGGTGCAGCGCCGATGTCGCACTTCCCCGATGGCGGCGATGCTTGGCCGCGCTCGGCAGTCATCGTGATCACCCGCGATGACGGTGGCCGCATTGGCGACTAGCTGCGCGGCACAAAACCCTCTTTGTGCATCAACCGCGCGACGTCCATCGATGCGCGTATTTGCACAACGTCATTGTTGCGATCGGCTTCGTTCAATTGATCCCAGCCGACGATCTTATCGTGCGCCATGAGATCATTGTTGCGCGCCTCGCTCGTCGCAGTCGGACGCCAGCCTGACATCAAGCGCTCCGCCATCCAGCGATCGTGCTCCGTGCGCGCCATCTTCTCCATCAACGCCGGCGGCACAGCGATGGCCGTATCGCCCTTCTCGCCCTTGGCCGCCGGCCGAAAGCCCGCGTCCCACGCCTTCACCATCGCCGCATCAGCGACAGCGCGATTTGCCGCGCGATAGGTTTCGAGCACGTCGCTCCAATCCTTCATCGCCGACTGCAGCTCGCGCATGCTCATCGCGTCTTTGCTGCCGAGTCCTCTGTTATAGTGCTCGTGCGCGATAGCCGCGCCTTGATCAAGCGCGCCGTCGATGATGCGCACACGCGTTGAATTCACTTGGTGCGCGCCGAAAGCGAGCAGGTATGCGTCAAGCTCCGGCGTCTCGTCTCCCTTGGCGTATTGCTGCGAAAACTCGGACTGGCTGGTCTCGCGCATGTAGATCGGAACGGGCCAGCGTTTGCCGTGATTGCAGAGACGTTTTAGGCTGAGAGCCAGATGGATGTTGCCGGGATCGGCGCCGGTGGAAACGACGATTGCCGTCGGCTTGCCGCGCGCCTGCTCAACGCTTTCCAGCACCTCGGCGCCGACCGATGCGAGATTCCAGTCGAACGGCAAGAACTCGATGTCGGCCACCCATGCGCCAGGATTCGCAAACGCCTCACGGTGACGCGCCTTAAAGCCCGCCTCAGCAGAAGCAGAATCTGGTGAAAGCACTGTAAGGCGCGGGGCTTCAAAATGCGCGGACCAGAGGCTCATCAGCACGCGCTCGGCGATGGCCTCAGCTGCGGCATCGAAACCAAAGAACACAATATGCAAACGCGACTGTCCGAGTTGCTGCGCCAATGTAAGCAGCGCCTGGCTTTCCTTCTGCACCAAAGCGCGCGCCGCCATCTCTTCAAGCGAGAACGGTTTCGGATCAATCGGCGGCGGCCCGGCCTTCTTCTTGCGCATCTGCGACGAACGCATCTCACGCGCTTCCTTCAACAACATCGCTGAACGCGTTGACACGTGCACGCCTATCGGCGGCCGCCGCTTTGAGTCACCCACCAGACGGCGCACTGCCGCTTCAATCTGCAAGTTCGCCGTGTCGTCCGGCTCATACGCCACGACATGCGCGGCGTGATGCGCGCGCGCGGTACGCAGCGTCTCGATTTGGATTGCCTCACCCTCGAGCACGATAACGCCCTTGCGCCGCAGACCGAGCGCTGTCTCCTCCGCCAAGCCATCGGCGATCAGAATCACCGAGTCTTTGCGCTTGCGGCAGTCCTGCGCGAGCGACAATGCGGCGGAGCTGTCACCGGCAATGACGACGTGACGCGCCGCGGCAAGATTGAACATCCGCGCGAGCGAACGGCCAAGTTGTCCCGAAAATGCAAACAGCAAACCAACGACAGGCGCCGCGAGCGCCGCGTAGCGCACGACTTCGCGCAACCAGCCGTCATGCGGATTGATGGCCGAATCCGATGAAGCGAAATACGCATCCCACATGCTGACGGCGCTGAACGTGCGATAGAGCGCTTCTGAAAACGGCAGATCGCGCCACAACCAAATGCCGCCGCCGAACCACACCGCGGTAAGCAAGATCAACACGCCCCAGCGAAAGGCGCCGGCTTGCGTGTGCGAGAGCGCGGTCAAACTGGCAGCGGCGCGCGACCAGACATTGGCGTACTTCTGCGCCATGTACGGCGTCTCCCCGTTAGTATGCGGCCCCCGCCGTCATGATGGGCCGGGCGCGGCGGGGGTGTCCAGCCTTGGCGGGCGCAAACAGGTTGCAGCACACGCCCGATTTCCCTAGCTCAAGGCTCGGTTGGCCCCGTAGCTCAGCTGGATAGAGCAGGTCCGTCCTAAGGACACGGTCGGGAGTTCGAATCTCTCCGGGGTCGCCAGCGAACTCAGCGCAAAGCGCATCGCAGGAGCAGAGTGTGATGGCGCGCGGCGCGACGGACGGAACGGTGACGCTGGCGATCACCGGACACAGGCTTTCGCATCAAGGTATGCACGGCCGAGCAGAAGCTGTCGGACACGCGCTCAAAACGTTGTTCGACCTCCTCACGTCGTCGCCCGTGGGCGCGCGAAGCTTCGCGCTCAACACCATGCTCGCTGACGGCGCGGATCAAATCGCGACACGCTGCGCCTTGGCTCTAGGCTGGCGGGTCAACGCGACATTGCCTTTTGGCGCCGCTCTAACCTGCGCCATCGGCGCTACCTCGAACGACGACAGTGCTGAGGTGAAACGCGGAGTTCTCGAACAAGCACGGCACGCTATCGCGTCCCGGGATCGAAGTGAAAACGCTGCAATCCAGGCATTCTCCGAGCTTCTTCATGCGGCGCACGTTGAAACACCTTCGGACGACGACGCGCACGACGCTGCGCTATGGATCGGTGACGCGCCGTCGTTTCTCAACGAGGCGTCGCAACGCTACGCGATGGCCGCACGATTGGCGTTGGATAACAGCGATGTCCTGGTCGCGGTTTGGGACGGCGCGTCGACCGACTTGATCGGAGGGACAGGCGACACCGTCATTGAGGCGCTGAAACTCGGCCTGCCGGTGATTTGGATCGAGCCTGCCGCACCGGAAACCGTGCGATTGCTAACATCGGCAACTGACCTGTCGCCGCCGCGCGTGCCCTTCCGCGAAGGGGTTGCGCTGCTGGCGACGCGATTACGGACGCGCTAGCCACCCGAGCCGCGCTGCACTGCGCCGCTGCCGGACGGCACAACATGACGTGACATCCGCCGCCGCTTATGCCTGTAACCTTGGCTTCATGACGCAATCTGCACAGACGGCGAGCGCGGACACGCGCCCAGTGGCGACAACTCAAAGCGGCTCAGTCCTTGGCGCCGATGACGGCGCGGTGACGCGCTTTCTTGGCGTACCGTACGCAGCGCCTCCCGTTGGCGCACTCCGCTTCCAAGAAGCGCAAGCGCCGGCGCCATGGAGCGGCGTCCGAGACGCAACGCAGCGCGGCTGCATCGCGCCACAATACACGCCCTCCGCGGCCGAACTCGAAAAAGCGCTGCCAGGTCTGGACATCGAGCCGCTCATCGGCGGCAACCAAGTCCAAGGCGACGATTTCCTCGTGCTGAACATCTGGAAGCCAAGTGGCGTGCAAACTGGCTTGCCAGTGATGGTGTTCATCCACGGCGGCTCGTTCACGGGCGGCGCTGGCGCAGCGGACGTCTATGATGGAAGCGCTTTCGCGCGCCAAGGCATAGTCTGCATCACGATCAATTATCGCCTGGGAATCGAAGGATTTCTGGCAATTCCGGGCGCGCCTACGAACTTGGGTTTGCGCGATCAAATTGCTGCGTTGAAGTGGGTGCGTGCGAACGCCGCGGCGTTCGGCGGCGATGCTGCAAACGTCACCGTGTTCGGCGAATCCGCCGGCGCGATGTCGATTGCCAACCTGCTGGCCTCTCCGCTGGCCAAAGACCTCTTTCGCCGCGCCATCGTCCAAAGCGGCCACGGCGACATGGTACGGCCAATCCCAGTCGCGCAGCGCTTGGTGAAAAAGCTAGCCAAAATGCTGCGCGTGAAGCCAACGCTAGAAGGCTTCCGCAGCAAATCGATCGCTGACGCCTTGGACGCGCTGAAGCGCATTTCGCAACCAACAGCACGGATCGATTTGCGCAATGCCGACGGCCGCGAACCTGCCTTCGGCCTCAGCAAATTCCTACCAGTCTATGGCGATGACGTGCTGCCTGAGCATCCAATCACCGCACTGCGTAACGGCGCCGGCAGCGATGTGGAATTGCTGATCGGCACCAACACCGAAGAGATGAACCTCTATTTCGTGCCGAGCGGCGTGAAGCGGAAGATCGGCAAATTTCTCGCCAATTTCGCCGTGAAACGCGCCGAGCCGAAGGCCAAGGAGATCCTCAAGGCTTACGGCATCAACGAGCGCGGCAAGCGACCCGGCGATGCATTCACGGCAGCGTTGACCGATCTCGTTTTCCGCCTCCCCGCGCGCCGTTTCGCGCAAGCGCATCGCGGGCGCACGCACGTCTACGAATTCGCCTGGCGCTCATCGGCGTACGACAACCAACTTGGCGCCTGCCACGCAATGGAGCTGCCGTTCGTGTTCGACACGCTGGCGACGGTGAGCGGTCCCAAAGGCTTGGCAGGCGGCGCGCCCCCGCAAGAGCTTGCTACCAAGCTCAACAAGATCTGGGCGGACTTCGCGAAGACCGGCGCGCTGCCATGGCCCGCATACGATGAACAGCGCTTCGCCTGCACGATCGACACCGGCGCCGTAGCGCCCGAGCAGCCCTTCATCGCCGAACGCTTCCTGCCCTGAGGACGCAATGTATCTCGACAAATTCAAACTGACTGGCCGCGTCGCTGTTGTGACGGGCGGCGCGAGCGGAATTGGCTTCTCGACCGCGGAGGCGCTTGCCGAAGCCGGCGCGCGCGTCATCATCACGGACCGCGATGGCGGCGCCATCGAGAAGGCGCGGGTCGCGCTCGGCAGGCAAGGCTATGAAGTCGGCGGCATCTTGATGGATGTCACGGACTCCGCTCGTGTCACACAAGTTGCGGAAGAAATCGTCTCGCGCGAAGGCCGCGTCGACATCCTCGTCAACAATGCCGGCATCGCCCGCAGCGAAACTGCAGCGGAGACCGTTGAGGACGAGCACTGGCTCAACGTCCTCGACGTAAATCTCAACGGCACGTTTTGGTGCGCGCGCGCCTTCGGTAAACACATGCTCGCGCAAGGTTCGGGCGCGATCGTGAATGTCGGTTCTATGTCAGGCTTCATCGTCAACCGCCCGCAGCCGCAAAGCTATTACAACGCCTCAAAGGCGGCCGTGCACCAGCTCACGAAATCGCTCGCCGCCGAATGGGCGCCGCGCGGCGTGCGCGTGAACGCGGTGGCGCCGACCTACATCCGCACACCACTCAACGAATTCGCCGATAAACAAGGCGAAATGTACCGCCGCTGGATCGATGGCACACCGCAGGCGCGCCTCGGCGAACCAGAGGAAGTGGCGTCCGTCATTCTCTTCCTCGCCTCTGACGCCTCCAGCCTCATGACCGGCAGCGTCGTGCTCGCCGATGGCGGCTATTCCTGCTGGTGAGGCCCATTTTATGAAGCTCGCTTATTTCGTCGCAGCCGCATTTGCGCTGGCCGCACGCGCGCACACAAGTTCACCTCAACTCGCGCCCGGATCGCGATACGTGAACATCGGCAGCTCGTTCGCTGCGGGCGCTGGTACTGGCCCCGCGCCTGCAGGCAGCCCTGCGCGTTGCTATCAGAGCACGGCGAGCTATGCGCACCTCCTCGCCGAACGTCTCAATCTCGCACTCGCGGACGTTAGCTGCGGCGGCGCAACATCTGCGCACGTTCTCAACGCGTGGAACGAACTTCCTGCGCAGATAGATGCGGTGACCGCCGACACCAAACTCGTGACAATAACAATCGGCGGCAATGACATCGCTTTCGCCGGAAATCTAACCGCCGCGAGTTGCGAGCAAGGCGAGGTCATCCGTGTTGCTGGCTTGGCGTTGCCCTGCCCCTCACGCTTTCCGGTCACGGAAGACGCCTACGTCACTCTCGAGCGCAATCTGCGCGACGTCGCGCGTCAGATCGCAGTGCGTGCGCCGCAGGCGCGCGTGGTGTTCATTCAGTACTTGGCGCTCGTTCCCGAGGCGCAGTGCCCGCAATCGCGGTTCACTGAGGAAGAAGCCGACGAGCTTCGCACCGTCGCAACGCGTCTCGCGGACATCACCAATCGCGCCGCCGCCGAAACGGGCGCCTCCGTGCTCCGCATGGATCAACTCGCCCGCGGCCACACACCGTGCGACGCCGATCCATGGAGCATTGGCCTGCCGCGCGACTATGACGGCGCCCTCGGTGCGCCGTGGCATCCGAACGCGCACGGCATGGCGGTGATCGCCGACCGTCTCGCCGACCTGCTGACCCGCTAGGATTCCGGCTAGCCAAGCGTCCGAGCCGCTCGGCACAGCTTCAGGCGGCCGCCGCACCTTTCAGATAGGTCACCATCTGGCGTAATGTCTCCCTAACGAAAGCACGCCCAGAAAAGGCGCGTGCGCTCATCGGGAGGAATACAAATGCGGCGCATCACGAAGCTTCTGGCCGGCGCGGCCCTTGGTTTGGCGGCAATCCCCAGCGTGGCGCTGGCTCAGGACGCACCGGCGGCCGAGGAAAGCTCTGACGAAATCGTCGTCACCGCCCGTAAGCGCGAAGAGCGCCTGCAAGACGTTCCGATCGCGGTGACGGCGGTGACCGCCGAAACGCTCGAGCGCGAGCAGATCAACTCGGTGCGCGAAATCGCGGCGTACTCACCAGGCCTCAACATCACAACTGACGCTGTCGGCCGCGCCTTTATGTCCATCCGCGGTGTCGGCACAACCTTGATCGATTCCGTGCAACCGGGCGTCGGCATCTTTGTCGACGGCATCTATCAAACCAACACCTCCTACCTGAACAACCCGGTCGTAGACGTTGCGCGCATTGAAGTGCTGCGCGGCCCGCAAGGTACGCTCTTCGGCAACAACACGCTCGGCGGCGCGATCAACGTCATCACGCGCGAACCAACCGACGAATTCTCGGGTCGCTTTTCTGCGTCCTACGCTGACCCAGACAATTACCAGACGGTCGCTGGCAGCCTGAGCGGCCCGATCATCGAAGGCGTACTGCGCGGCCGCATCGCCGCAGCCTACCATTCACACGACGGCTTCTCGACGAACACACTCGCAGGTGGCGATGCGCGTCCGCTGGAAAACCAGTCGGTCAATGGCACGCTCGTCTGGGATGCGCCCCAGAACGCACAGATCACACTCAACGCCTATTACAATAGCGTCGAAGGCTCACAGACGGCGTACTCAAGTCCATCTGGCCCAACTGATTACGTCGATGACGTCCAGCTCAACCTCAACAGCATCGCCACGTACGAATATTGGGGCGTGAACGGCCGCGGCGAGTTCGACATCAACGACAGCACCCGCATGACAGCAGTCCTCGCCTACGACCGGAAGGATGGCCAAGCCACCGGCGACGGCGACTTTGGTCAGTTCGATGTCATCCGCGTTCTGGATGGCCGCAACGAACGCGATACGTTCACGGGCGAATTGCGGTTCGACACAACGTGGAATGATCGCCTGAGCACGCTGATCGGCGTGTTTGCGAACTACGCAACGTCAACCGACACTGTGTACCGCACCATCTTCGGCGGGCCGCAACCAATCGTGCCCTCGACACAAACGATCACGTCACAAGCTATCTTCGCCACAGCGTTCTACGATCTTACCGACACGCTCGAACTCTCGGCGGGCCTGCGCTTCGATCACCAAGAAGCCAACGTTGACGGCACTGCCGGCCAGTACAGCGCGGATGAATTGCAACCGCGCGTGACGCTGACTCAGCACTGGTCAACCAACCACATGTCATACGCCTCGATTGCGCGCGGCTTCCGCGGCGGCGGCGCGAACACGCCGGGCGGTCCGCTGCCCTTCTATCAAGGCGACTCGGTGTGGACATACGAACTCGGCGACAAGTTCACGAACGACGACCACACGCTGACGCTGAACACGGCAATCTACTACAACGACTATCAGCACTATATCGGCCAGAATTCACTGACACCGACGCTGCAAGCGGTGAACCTGAACACCGGCGACGTCACCAGCTACGGCGTTGAAGTCGAAGGCATCTGGTCACCGATCGATATGTTCCAACTGACCGGCGGCCTGACCTACAACCACGCCCGCATCACGGACGACTCCGAATTCGAAGCAGTCTTCCCAGGCGGCCTCGCCACCGACTTGATCCTCTTCCAACCGGATTGGAATTTCTACGTCACGCCGACCGTCACGATCCCGGTGGGCGAAGACAACATCGTGTTCAACACGACCGTCTCTTACAAAGGTGACCGCGCCGGTTCGAGCCTCGATCCGAACTTCCAGCCGCAACTTGAAGGCTACTATGTGGTCAACGCCAATCTTGCTTACGAGCACGGCAACTATACGATCGCGCTCTGGGGCACGAACTTGACTGACTCGGAATACTACGACTCCTACCTCGATCGTTCGCTGCTTGCCGCGTTCTTCGGCAACGCCAGCCCGCTGACGCACAATCTCGGCATCACTGGTGACGGCCGCCGCGTTGGCGTTCGCGTCAGCGCACGGTTCTGAACCATGGGCGCGCCTGCACTCCGTGCCGGCACGCCGCTCGCGCCGGCTTTCGTCGAGACGCTGCGCGGGATCTTTGGAGACCGCCTGCATCTCGGCGAAGCCATGCGCGCGCAGCATGGCGCAAGTGAAACCCATTTTGCGCTGATGTTGCCGGATGCGGTCGTGTTTGCTCACTCGACGGAAGACGTCGTCGCGCTTGTGAAAGCGTGCTCGGCTGCCGATGTGCCGATCGTCGCTTACGGCGCTGGCACATCGGTCGAGGGCAACACGACACCCGTGCGCGGCGGCGTCTGCGTTGATCTCTCCGAGATGAACCAAATCCTCGCGATCAACGCCGATGACTTCGATTGCACGGTGCAAGCAGGCGTCCGTCGCGAAGAGCTGAACGTCGCGTTGCGCGATAAAGGGCTCTTCTTCCCCATCGATCCAGGCGCCAACGCCACGATCGGCGGCATGGCCTCGACCCGCGCCTCCGGCACCAACGCCGTTCGATACGGCACAATGCGCGAAGCCATCTTGTCGCTCCGCATCGTTACCCCAGATGGTCGCGACATCCGCACGTCTCGCCGCGCCCGCAAGAGCGCCGCCGGCTATGATCTCACGCGCCTGATGATTGGCTCAGAAGGCACGCTCGGCATCATCACGGAGGTGACGCTGCGCCTCCACGGCATTCCGGAACAGATATCTTCGGCCGTCTGCAGTTTCGAGACTCTCGCGGGCGCTATCGACACTGTCGTGCAATCTATCCAGCTCGGTATCCCGCTCGCGCGCGTCGAAATCCTGGACGATGTCCAGATGAAGGCCGTGAATCTCCACTCCAATCTCGACTATCCGGAGCGCACGACTCTCTTCTTCGAATTCCATGGCAGCGAACACGCTGTGAAAGAGCAAATCGCCACCGTTGGCGACCTCTCACGCGACAATGGCGGCGGTGAATTCCGCTGGTCGAACATGGCTGAAGAACGCGCCAAGCTCTGGAAGGCGCGGCATCAGGCGTTCTACGCGGCAACCGCCATGCGCAAAGGCGCCATCGGCTGGCCAACAGATGTATGCGTGCCGATCGGGCGATTGGCCGAGTGCATCAACGAGACGAAAAAGGATCTCGAGAAGGCGTCCTTCCCTGCGCCGATCCTTGGCCATGTCGGCGACGGCAACTTCCACGTCATATTCGTGATCGATCCAAACAGCGCCGCGGAGCAAAAGGAAGCGGAAGCGCTTAATAACCGCCTGGTTCAGCGCGCCCTCGATATGGACGGCACCTGCACCGGCGAGCACGGCATTGGCCTTGGCAAGCAAGACTGGCTGGTGCGTGAGCTTGGTGAAGACGGCGTCGACATGATGCGCACCATCAAGAAGGCTATTGATCCGAAAAACCTCTTCAACCCCGGCAAAATCTTCGCGGACTAGTTCATGAGCACACGCAACCTCGTCGATCCAGCGCTCCTCCCCGTGCTGGATGTCTTCCCGACGGTTGCGTTGTCGAATGAGCTGCTTGCGCCAATGCGTGAAGCAGAGCGTTTCGCGCAGCTACCGGTCGCGGTGCCCGCCGAAATCCGCGAAGCCATTGAGCAAACCGTGCGCAACATGCCCGGCCCCGCCGGCGCGCCCGACATCACGCTCACAATCTACAAACCACGCGCCGCGCAACAGAAGCTGCCGTGCATCTATCACATTCACGGCGGCGGCTATGTCGGCGGCGCAGCATCACAGCTCGAGCCGCTGCACCGTCCGGCCGCGTACGATCTCAATTGCATCATCATCAGCGTCGACTATCGCCTGGCGCCCGAGCATCGCTTTCCTGCCGGCATCGAAGATTGCTACGCCGGTCTTGCGTGGACATTCGCCAACGCTGACGCGCTCGGCATCGATCGCGATCGCATCGGTGTGATGGGCGAAAGCGCCGGCGGCGGCCTTGCAGCCGCACTTGCTCTGCTCGCGCGCGATCGCGGCGAATACAAACTCACCTTTCAGCACTTGATCTATCCGATGCTCGACGATCGCACGTGCGTCACCACCGAACCCAATCCTGTCGCCGGCGAGTTCATCTGGACGCCGCACAACAACGCGTTCGGCTGGAACTCATTGCTCGGCCACGAACCCGGCCGTGACGGCGTCTCTCCCTACGCTGCCCCCGCTCGCGCCACCGACCTCACCGGCCTCCCGCCAACGTTCATCGCCTGCCCGACCCTCGATCTCTTCATCGACGAGGATATCGCCTACGCCGCCCGCCTCGCGCGCGCCGGTGTCCCGGTCGAACTCTTTGTTTATCCAGGCGGTTTCCACGGTTTCGATATCTTCGGCGCCGATGCCCCCATCTCCCTCCGCGCCCGCCACGACAGCCGAGAAGCCCTCAGGCGCGCCCTCGGCGCCTAGCGCAGAAGACCTATCAGATAGCTACTTGTCATACCTATCTGAAAGGTGCAGTGTATCCTCAACAACCAGAAAACTGGGTGAGGAAAATGCGCGAATTTGTCGAGGTCTCTCCGGAGATGACGTTGCTGCTAGGCGCTGGTCCCCTGGGCCGCGCGCCACTCCCGTCCGATTACATCGTGCTGGCATTCGATGTTGAGGCGCAGACGCCGACCGTGGCATTCGATCTCGAACCAAGCATCGCATCCGTCACCACCGACGCGCGGCTCTTGCTCGTTATTCAGCGCAGCGCCTTCATCCGTGTCGGCGGCCTGCTGCCAAACGGCGACGCGTTTCACCTTCCCTCAGCGCTGCGCAGCATCGCGCTCGCAATCCGCGACTGTGGACTAACCGGCGAAACACTCACCATCTATCGCCTCGGCAAAGGCATCGAGCTGCTGTGCGAGACGATCCGTTTGCTCGCAGCGGATGATCTTCTCCCGCTTGCCGGAGAAGGCGTTCTTTCGCTCGAAGACACCCGCCGCATCGTCGCCGCACGCCGCATGATCGATGAGCGCTGGAATGAAAAGCTCACACTCGACAAGATCGCGCGCGCCTGCGGCTTGAACCGCGCAAAGCTCACCCGCGGCTTCCGCGACATGTTCAATTGCTCCATCGCCGAGGCGATCGCCGAGCAACGCCTCAGCCAAGCTAAGCGCATGTTGCTGACAACCAACCTGCCCGTTTCGTCGATCGGCTACGAGAACGGCTATCTCAACAACGCGAGCTTTGCGCGCGCGTTCGGGCGGCGCTTTGGTGTTTCGCCTTCCGATCTGCGCGCCTGCCCAGCTGCTGCCTAAGAGAGTCTGCCTTGTCTGCCACCACCATCCCGACCTTGCAGCCCGCTGAAGGCGGCACGCTCGTTCAAGCGGCCATCAACGCTGTCACCAATCACATCCGCAGCCAAGGGCTTCGCGTCGGCGATACGCTGCCTGGTGAAGGGCATTTCGCTGATACGCTTGGCGTTAGCCGCGCCGTGATGCGCGAAGCCTTTGGCGCTCTCGCCGCTCTGAAGCTGATCGATGTCGGCAACGGTCGCAAACCACGCGTCGGCGCGCTCGACGGCTCGGTGATCGCGACATCATTGCAGCACGCGATCTCAACCGCACAGATCACCGTCCCCGATATCTGGGACGTGCGCCGCACGATCGAACAGCGCACCGCCGCTCTTGCCGCCGAGTCTCGCACCGATGAAGAGGCCGCGATCATCGTCGATCTCGCCGAAGCCATGGCCGCCGACAAAGATGATCTAGCCAAGCGCACCGAACACGACATCGCGTTTCACAACGCCATCGCAGCCGCCAGCCACAACGTTCTCTTCATCCAGATCGTTGCGTCGTTCGCGCCACTGATGGAAGTCGCGGTGCCAACAGCCTGGAGCACACGCATCGCCAAGAGCCAGAAGCAGGTGATGATCGACCGTCACCGCGCTGTCGCCGCTGCCATTCTCGCGCGCGACCCAGAAGCAGCCGCCAAAGCGATGGCGTTCCACTTTGACGACGCCATCGGCGATTTATTGAAAGCGGAGGCCTCCGTTGACGCCGGTTGATGCAACACAAGAGTTTGCGACCACGGTTCAGCCAGTGAAGCGCCGCGGCGTGCTTGCAACGCTGCTGCTGCTTTCAGCAACCATCGGCAGCGCATCGGCGATGCGCACGGTGTTCAGCCCGGTGCAAGAGGTCGCTGCCGCTAGCCTGCACATCAACGACTTCCAGATGAGCTTGCTGCAAGGCTTGGCGATCTCTCTCCCAATCGCTGCGCTGGCCATCCCCGTCGGCCGCATTACCGATCGTGGAAATCGCGCGACGCTTCTCTTTTTCCTAGCGCTACTTTGGACCATCGGCACGGCGCTCTCGGTGTTCGGTACCGAGTTCTGGCACATCTTCGTTGCGCGCATGCTCGCCGGCATCGGCGCATTCTCCTCTCTCACCGTCACCATCTCGATGGTCGCGGATCTGAGCACACCAGACACGCGCGGCCGATCGCTGATGTTACTCTCGCTTGGAAACATGGTCGGCGCTGCGGCCGCGTTTGCATTCGGCGGCTCGTTGCTCGGCTATTTCGCAAATGTCGCGCCGCTCATTGCCGGCCTTGAGCCCTGGCGCAACGTGTTGCTCGTCTTCGCTGGCGCGAGCTTGGTGCTCACGTTGCTTCTGCTTACCGTCCGCGAACCCCCGCGCCACGAGATCGCGGAAACCAGCCCAGCTCTCTCCGTCGCCTTGCGCGAATTATGGGAGCGCCGCGGGCTGCTCGCGCCACTCTTCCTCGGACAAGTCACGGTGGTGATGGCCGACGCTGCGGCGAGCATCTGGGCAGCGCCCGTGCTTGAGCGCCACTACAATCTCGCGCCGGAGCAGTACGGCGGCTGGATGGGCCTCGTCCTCCTCGTGTCCGGCGTGATCGGCGCCGTGTTCGGCGGCTTCGCGGCTGACTTCGGCCACAAGAGCAAAATCAAAGGTGGCATCCTCATCGGCGCCGTGATCGCTGCGGTGCTTTCCATTCCTGGCGCCTTCTTCTCAATGATGCCGGACGCAACCGGCTTTGCCTGGATGTTGTTGCTGCTGCTGACCTGCGGCGCGGTGACCGGCCTTGTTACCGCTGCCGCCATCGCCGTCCTCGTGCCGAACGAAATCCGCGGTGTCTGCCTTGGCGCGTTCATCGTCATCGGCGCGATTATCGGCTTCGGCGTCGCGCCAACCTTGGTAACGCTCATTGCCGATGCCATCGGCGGCGAGAACTCGCTGCCCCTCGGTCTCGCGCTGACAGGCGCGGGAACCAGCGCGCTTGCAGCAATCGGCTTCATCAGCGCCTTGGTGCGGGCGCGCAAAACCTAGCGTGACATCACAGGCCGCAATTCGTTTGCCGGACGCCGCCGCACCTGTTTGAGTACGCCCCGTCTTTAGGGGGCAAACATGGCTCACACGAAATCACGCGCGTTGGCGGCAGCGTTGCTAGGCGCCGCGTTGCTGAGCACAAGCGCCGTGGCACAAGATGCGCCGGCGCGTGATCCGAACTTCGGTCGCGGCGAACGCGTCTCCGGCCAGAGCTTCGCCTCGCGCTCCCCCGTCGTCGCGCCGCACGCCGCTGCCGCAACTGCGCACCCACTTGCAACACAAACTGCCATCGACATCATGCGCAGCGGCGGCACAGCGATCGACGCAGCGATCGCTGCGAACGCGATGCTCGGCTTGGTCGAACCCACCGCCAATGGCATCGGCGGCGATATCTTCGTCATCGTCTGGGATCCGCGCACGCAGCGTCTCCACGGTTACAACGGCTCCGGACGTTCACCGCGCGGACTATCGCTGGCGACGCTCCGCAACGTCGCACGCCGCCAAGGCAATCCGAACGCGGTCCCTAGCTTTGGAGCCGCGAGTGTAAGTGTGCCGGGCACAGTCGACGGCTGGTTCGCCCTGCACGAGCGCTTCGGCCGCAAGCCAATGGCGGAGTTGCTGGCGCCGGCGATTCAGTATGCGCGAGAAGGAGCGCCGATACCGCAAACGATCGCGATGTATTGGGCAAACAATCAGCGCCGCTTGGAAACAGAGTTCACCGCGGGGCGCCTTGAAGAAGTCGAAAACGCGCGTCGCACATATTTCTGTCAGCAAGACTGCGAACACTACCGTCAGATGCCCGACGGCCACGGCCTCTTCCGCAATCCCGATCTCGCCAACACGCTTGAGCTGATCGCCCAAGGTGGGCGCGACGCCTACTATCGCGGCCCCATCGCACACACGATCGATAGCTACATGCGCCGCATCGGTGGCTATCTCCGCTACGACGATTTCGCGCGTCACCAAGGCGAATGGGTCGAACCGGTCTGCGCGCCCTATCGCGACGTGGAGGTCTGCGAACTGCCGCCAAACTCGCAGGGCGTCGTCGCATTGCAGACACTGCGCATTCTCGACGGCTTCAATCTGCGTCAGATGGGCTTTCTCTCCGCCGACTCCTTGCACACGCAGATTGAAGCAACGCGCCTCGCCTTCGCCGATCGCGCACAATTCTACGGCGACCCAGCGTTCACACACTTCGATGTACGCCGCCTATTGACGGACGAATACACAAACCAGCGCCGCGCGCTGATCCACAACGACAGCACAATGCCGCCACCGCCGCACGCTGAGATGCGTATCGACGGCGACACCACCTATTTCGCCGTCGCCGACTCGGAAGGCATGATGGTGTCGATCATCCAATCGAACTATCGCGGCATGGGCTCTGGCCTTGTACCAGATGGCTTAGGCTTCATGCTCCAAGACCGTGGCGAACTCTTCTCGCTCTCGCCCGGTCCAAACCAATACCGCCCAGGTCGTCGCCCGTTCCAAACCATCATCCCGGCGTTCGCACTGCGCAACGGCCAGCCGTGGCTCGCATTCGGTCTGATGGGCGGCGACATGCAGCCACAAGGCCACGTGCAAATCATCGTCAATCTCGTCGACTACGATCTCGATCTGCAGGCCGCGGGCGATGCCGCGCGCTATCGCTTCTATGGCGGCGTCGAGCCGACCGGCGAAGAGCCGGACGGGAACGGCTTCGTCGCGATGGAGAACGGCATCCCACCCGCCGTGCGTGCAGAACTCGAACGCCGCGGCCACCGCATCAGACCCGCCGATGGTTCGTTCGGCGGTTACCAAGCCATCATGCGCCACCCCAACGGCGTCTACGAAGCCGCCACAGAAATGCGAAAAGACGGGATGGCCGGCGGGTACTGATGCGCGCTGTTCTCTTCGCTGCGCTTCTGCTGCTCGCCGCGTGCGGCCCGCAGATCGGCAACTTGGAGCGCGGCGAAGAAGGCCGCGTGGTGCGGGTCTTCGCAGGCGATACGCTGCTGCTAGAAGACGGCACGCGCGTCTTCCTCGCGGAGATTGACGCGCCAAGCGGTGAGGCCCCCTACGCCGCGCAATCGCAAGGCGAACTTGAGGCATTGGTGCTGCATCGAGAAGTTCTGCTCACATACGGCGGCGAACGCCGTTGGGTTGGTCGTCCGCGTGAAGGCGACGAGGCGCCGCGCGAAGCTGCGATCGCGCATGTGTTCGTGAAGAGCGAAGGCGGACGCTGGTTCTGGCTACAGCATGAATTGGTGTCGCGGGGCGCGGCCTACGTGCGCGCGCGGCCTAAAAATCATGCGCGCGCTGCTGAACTTCTGGCCGTAGAGCAACGCGCCCGAGCCGCCGAGCGCGGCATGTGGGGTCAACGCGCCTATCGGCCGCTTACGGCGAGAACCGCAGCACGCGCCGCGATCGAAGCCAACGCCAATTGTACGCGCGGCGATGCGCCGTTCCGAGTCGTTGAAGGCCGTATCGCCGAGGCCCAGGTATTTGATCGGCGCGCGTCGTTGCGCATGGAAGGTGCCGCCGATCCGTCGTTCTCGGTTGTGCTATTCGGCGAAAGCTTCAGCGGCTGGGACGGGCCAGATCTTGAGACCCTAACCGGCGCCAAAGTGCGCGTTCGCGGCACGCTCGGTGTCTTTCACGATCAGCCGCAGCTCTGCATTGATCATTCCAGCCAGCTGGAAGTGATCACCGACTAGCCGACGTAGCCTGCCGCCACCGGATCGCCCACGCGCGCGATCAAAGCCCGGCGCAACTTCTCTAGCGCATTGCCTTCGATCTGACGGACGCGCTCCTTCGAAATACCGAGCCGCTCGCCCAGCGCCTCAAGCGTCACTGCATCTTCTTCGAGCTTGCGTTCGCGAATGATCAACCGCTCGCGGTCCGACAACTCGCTCATCGCGTCCTTCACGAGTTCGGCGCGCGCGATATTGTCATGTGACTCCATCACGACTGCTTCCGGGCCGGCAGCACTATCTGGAAGCAAATCCTGCCACTCGCCGTCCCCCTCATCCGTAAGCGGCGCGTTGAGCGAGCGATCCGGCGCATAAAGTCGCGCCGCCATCGAGGCCACATCGTGCTCAGGCACGCGCAGCGCCTTCGCGACCTTCGAGGTCGCCTCCGCGCTCATCATCGCGTCACCGACGTCGCCAATGCGCGCGCGCAGGCGACGAAGATTGAAGAAGAGTGCTTTCTGCGCGGACGTCGTGCCGGTGCGAACGATCGACCAATTGCGCAGAACAAAATCCTGCATCGCCGAGCGGATCCACCACGACGCGTAAGTGGAGAACCGCACTTCCCGATCCGGTTCAAATCGCATCGCTGCTTGCATCAGGCCAACATTGCCTTCCTGCACGAGGTCGCTCAGCGGCAAGCCGTAATGGCGAAAGCGCGAAGCCATAGCGACGACCAGGCGCATGTACGCCATCGTGAGCTCGTGCAGCGCATGCTCATCGCGCTCATCGCGCCAGAGTCGCGCGAGATCGCGTTCATGATCAGCCTCAAGCATCGGCTTTTTCATCGCGGCGCGGAGGAAGCGCTGCGCGCCACGCTGGAGTTCTGCGGTTTCGGAAAGCGCCATGCTTAAGTGTACGCCTCAGCTCGTGACAGGTTCACATCCACGGCGCGCCAGACGCGACATGTGCAGATCACGAACGCTTGAGCGGGCGGTTTGGGGCCAAAGAAAAAGGCCGGGCATTCAGCCCGGCCTTTCCATTTTCGGTTGTAAGCGGCTGACTAGGCGGCGGCTTGCGACTGCTTCTTGGACGCCAGCGAAGCGGTCACCTTGGTGACGGCGTCGTCGCGGCTGACCTTTTCCACGGCGGCAAGTTCCCGAGCCATACGATCCAGGGCGCTCTCATAGAGTTGGCGCTCTGAATAGGATTGCTCAGGCTGGTCGCTGGCGCGGTGAAGATCGCGGACCACTTCGGCGATCGACACGAGGTCGCCCGAGTTGATCTTCGCTTCGTATTCTTGAGCGCGGCGGCTCCACATGGTGCGCTTAATACGGGCGCGGCCTTGAAGCGTCTTCATGGCCTGATCGACCACGTCGCTCGAGGCGAGTGCGCGCATACCGCATGAGCGGGCCTTCGTGGTCGGGACTCGCAGGGTCATCTTGTCCTGCTCGAACGAGATCACGAACACGTCGAGAGCGATGCCGGCCACCGATTGCTGCTCGACGCCCATGACACGGCCGACGCCGTGGGCCGGATAAACGATATGGTCACCGGGGCGGAAAGCGATCGATGGTTGGGCGGTCTGCATATTTGGTATCTCCGTGTCCCACGATGTTCTTTGGAACAACCGGGTCTTTCCTCAACGTCAAATCCGCTCACACAAGGCAAAAGGAGCCATAAGGCCTGTTTTTGACCCTGTGTTCCCCAAAACCGAGCAGATTTTCGCTATGGATCGATCCAGCTGTTCGGGACGCGACGCGCACGTCCCGATTTCTGGAACCTGTATACCACAGTTTTTGGCAATTTTAAAGCTAGGCGTGACGCGCTTGCTCAGTCGCCGTTTCCCGGCTCCGAGCTGAAGTACTTTTCGAATTTACTCTTCTCGTCTTTGAAGGAGTCGGCGTCCGTCGGCGGCGTGCCTTTGACGGTGATGTTCGGCCAGACTTTCGAGAACTCGGTGTTGACCTTCAGCCACTTGCCGTCGGGCTCGTCTTGGCTGTCCGGCTTGATCGCGTCGATCGGACATTCCGGCTCGCAGACACCGCAATCGATGCACTCGTCCGGATGGATGACGAGGAAGTTCTCGCCCTCATAGAAGCAGTCGACCGGGCAGACCTCGACGCAGTCCATGTATTTGCATTTCACGCATGCGTCGGTGACGATGTAGGTCATTGGCCCAGTTCCGCTGTCGGCGCTGACATGACGAGACAGGCCGCGAACGTCAAGCGAACGCGTCTGCGTCAAGTTCACGGTAAAGCGACCGCGCCTCACTCGAAGGCCCGCGCCGCGCGCCTAGCGCCTTCACCTTGATCGCCAAGAGCTTCTCGCCGTGCGGGAACATGAGCGTGTCGCCCGCCGCGACCTCGACGGACGCTTTTTCCAACCGGCGCGGTACACCGTCATGAACGATGCGCACGCCGCCCTCAGTGACGAGGCGCGCGGCCGCAGCCCGCGTCTTGGCGAAGCGCGCGCGGAAGAGCCACACATCGATGCGCTGCCGCTCGCTCACGAAGGTCCGCCCCTGCGACGGCGCGGCGGCGCATCGGTCGGCGGCAAGAGATTGGCGAGCGCGGAGAAGGCGTTGTCCTGCGCGGCGGCCGCGGCTTTGCCTTTGCGCTTGGGTTTCGAGCGGCGCCACCGCTTGGGCTTGCCCTCGTCCGCCGGCGCCTGGTGATAGCCGAGCGACGTCAGGATGCCCGCGAGCTCGCGCACAGGCCGGCCAATGAGACGCGCCAGCGTGACGTCATCAGGCGGCGCGTCGCCATCGACCGCTTCCGCGAGCTTCTCAACGAGATCGAGCCGCACCGCGATATGGCCGCACGCGCGATAGCCAGCGGCGGCGAGTTCGCCCCAAGTTCGCTTGTGTTCGAGTGAAACTGAGAGCGCGCCGGGCCGCGCCAGGAAAAGCGGCAGGTCGGCATTCGGAAAAGCCGCGCGCCACAACAGCGCCAGCGTATGAGCAGCGCGCGGTTTGACCAGCGCAGGCAAGAAGATCGTGTGCACGCCCAACCGAACGCCATGCCGCCGCAGAGAGTTGCACGCCGCTTCGCTCATGTGATCGAGATCGCCAGCCGCGCGATCGAGCGCACCAGCGTTTTCGATTAGCCGGAACGCCAGCCCGCGCGCATCCGGCGGCAGCCGCCCATCGCGCCAAGCATTCTCGAGCGCCACCAGCGGGCGCAGATCGTGCGCGACCAATTGCGCCAACCAAAGCTCCAGCCGCTCGCGCGCGGCATTGAGCTCAAGCTCGGATGCCTCCTCGGCGCCGATCATCTGCAGTCGCGGCTTCAGCACCGGCGCACCTTGCGTGAGCTTCGCGACAGCGGCCCGGCTCACATGCACGCGGCCATCGCGGCCAAGCGTAATGTCTTCATCCGCCGCGTGCGCGATCTGCGCGAGACGGCGCGACACCTCTGGCCGTAGCGCTCTAAGGGCGGAGTTGCGCACAGCGCGGCCCTCAAGGCCGGATGACGTGCGCGGATCAGGCTTGAACTCCAAGCCTTCGAGACGGCCAACGAAATGGCCTTCAACCGTCACTTCACCATCCTCAGAGATGCCAGCGAGCAAAGCGTCCTCGCGCTTCAAGCCCTTAAGCAACGCGCTCGTGCGTCGATCGATAAAGCGTTGGGTCAGCGCTTCGTGCAGCGCGTCCGAAAGCTTGTCCTCAACCTCGCGCGTCTTCGCGCGCCAATCGTCCGCATCCTCAAGCCAATCGGCGCGGCTAGCGGCATAAGTCCATGTGCGAATGTGGGCCAAGCGCGATTGCAAAACGTCGAGATCGCCTGCCGTCCGATCCAGCTTCTCAATCTCGGCACTGACCCACTGGCTCGGCACCCGCCCTTTTGGCGTCACGATGTAATTTGCGATCCGCAGCGCGAGCTGGACGTGCTCATCCTTCGAAAGCTTACGAAAATCCGGCAGCTGGCACGCTTCCCATACGCGCCGCACTTGCTCAGGCGCACGTACGCGATCCAGCAGATCCGCATCGTCCAGGGCGCGTCGGAGCACCAATTCGTCGTCCGCGCCACGTACGCGTAGCAAACCCGATCTATTGGGCGGCGTCTCAAGCGATGCCATCAAAGCTTCGAGACTGCCGAACTTCAGCTCGCGATTGCGCCACTGCACCGCTTCGATCGCCTCGAACTCGTGGCCTTCCACGCGCTCGACGATTTCTTCATCAAACGGCTCACACTCGCCCGTTTCCCCAAACTGACCATCGCGCGTGAAGCGCCCCGCACGCCCGGCAATCTGCGCAATCTCATCGGGTCGCAGATCACGCCAAGAATGGCCATCGAACTTCCGGCGTGAGGCAAATGCGACATGATCCACATCCATATTGAGGCCCATGCCAATCGCATCGGTCGCAACCAGAAAGTCCACTTCTCCGCTTTGATAGAGATCCACCTGAGCATTGCGCGTGCGTGGAGAGAGCGCGCCCATGACAACCGCCGCGCCGCCTCGATGCCGGCGCAGCAGCTCCGCAATCGCGTAAACTTCGTCCGCCGAGAACGCGACCACCGCCGAGCGCTTCGGCAGCTTGGTGATCTTCTTCGGCCCGCCATAAGCCAGCGTCGACATCCGCTCGCGGTGCGTAATCTCCGCGTCAGGCAGCAGCTTCTTGACCATCGGACGCATCGTGTCCGAGCCCAGCAGCATAGTTTCGCCGAACCCGCGCGCATGGAGGATGCGGTCGGTGAAGACGTGGCCACGATCCAAATCGCGCGCGACCTGGATCTCATCGATGGCGACGAACTCGACCGCCAGATCGAGCGGCATCGCTTCCACCGTGCATACGAAATAGCGCGCGCCTTCAGGGACGATCTTCTCTTCCCCGGTGATCAGCGCGCAGGCAGCCTCGCCCTTGGCCGCGACGACCCGGTCATAGACTTCCCGCGCCAGGAGCCTGAGCGGCAAGCCGATCATCCCGCTGGCATGACCAAGCATGCGCTCGATCGCGAGATACGTTTTCCCCGTGTTGGTGGGTCCCAGAACGGCCTTCGTCCTGGCGCGCGCAGTCATGCCCCAACGATGGGTCCCGGCAGTGGCGAATTCAAGCCGGAGCGCCATTCATGGTGTCTAGCGCGTCATGAACTTGAGAACAGGCAAAGAGAAAAGAATGAGAACGAATCAAATGCGGTGATTCGCAACTGATTCGTTGCTTAGACGTTCACGCCCCATATCTTGCGGTTAATACATAAGTAACACACAAGACTTGAAGGGCGCGGTCCGCAAAGACCACGCCCTCCACTCCCAAATTCAAGCTGAATCAGCCTCTTAGGCGCGTTCCGTTGACCGTCAGGCGGCGCGCTTCGAGGCGGACAACGCCGACGCCGTCCGTAGGCATCTCTATCGTCACTGGCGCCCACATACCGCTCGATGTGCGGGCGAGGGTGAAGTTTAGCGTCGAGGCTTCTTGAGCATCGCCGAAGCCGGCGATCGGGCGGAATTGGACACGGCAACGAACGCCAGGACCACGATACGCGCGGCTATCGATGTTGACCGTGCCGTTCGGTGTCATGACGAAGTCGAAGCGCGCGCGACCATCCATGTAGATGCGGAGCGTGCGGGCGCAGGGGTCACCGGTCGCGGTCGCCATGGCGGCAATAGCCGTGATCTGGTCGATCGTGTTGCGGCGCTGCTCTGCGGTCGCCGGCGGGTCGCCCATGTTTGCGGGCCCGGGCGTTGCCGTGGTGACCACGTCATTGGCGGTGAACGCGGCGCGGATTTGGCGGCCATTCGGGCGATCTTCGCGGCGGCGACCGCCTTGGTGGGTGTAGGTCGTCGGGCGCAGCACGCCTTCAGGCGTCACCGTCCCGGTCACGTTATAGGTGTAGTCCTGGCTGCGGTTTAGCGCGGCGCCGACCCAGCCCTTCATCTCGCGCGTCGCCCCAGCGGTGTAGGTCGCGCCGGTCTGGTTGAAATTGTAGGTGAAATCACCGGCCTCAACGCCTCGGGCGTGGACGGAATAGACAGCCGTGAAGCTCCGGTTCACGCCGGTCTGCGCGCCTGCGGAACTGGCCATCGCGGCCATCCCAATCGCGAATAGGAGGCCCTTGGCTACGCCGAACCTGCTCATTGATCCCACACCTTCCTGCTTACGAAGCGGGCTAACTCATAAAGCGAGCCCGCTGATCCAGACATGAACCAAATTGGGCTCTTTGATGGAATGGGCTGCCGTATGAGGCGTTTTCCCGCCCCCGCTCGCCTTGACCCCGCTAGGCCCTTCGCGTACGTGTCCGCGCTTCAATTTTACTGGTTTTCGAGAAGTCTCATGTCCCGCCGCTGCGAACTGTCTGGCATCAACCGCCAGATCGGCCACAAGGTCAGCCACTCCAACATAAAGACCAAGCGCGAGTTCCAACCGAACTTGGTCAACGTGACGTTGTCGAGCGACGCGCTGGGGCAGAGCTACAAGCTTCGCATCACGGCAGCTGCCCTCCGCACCGTCGATCACCGCGGCGGCCTCGATCAATTCCTGCTGAAGGCCAGCGAGGCTGAACTCTCCACGCGCGCCGCGAAGATCCGCCGCGACCTGAAGAAGAAGCTCGCGGAAACCGCCGCCGCCTAATCGGCCGCCGGCGTTTCAATCAAATCGAAAGCGAGCAAGAGCGTGCGCTGGCGCGCGTTCTTGTTGTTATCAGACACGATGTAAATTCGTGTCGTACCACTCGACATGCGCACGGCTGAAATGCCTTCGAAATTGTCGAGCGGAAACGGCGGATCGAGCACCGCCAATACTTCCGGATGCACCACGCCGCCATCACCACTCGGCGCGGCAAAGCGTGTGATGCGCGCGCGCGGACCGATCACCGGCGCATAGAAGCGCTCAATCGCAACGAAATCACCGTCGGGTAACCGATCCATACCGGTGATCGAAAAGCCATCGCTCAACGGATAGGAAAAGTGGGCCGGCACTGGCGTGCGCATTCCAAGTGATGCAACCCACATTGGCGTGGTCGCAGCCTCGCCGCCTTCCGCTGCAGTGACCAGCGCGCCGTCCATCGCCGCCAAAGCTTCGAAGCTCGCGTTTGCCGGCAGTTGTTCGGTGCCAGCTAAACGCGGCCCCATCTGCGCGGCGCCGAATGGCCCGTCTCGATTGAGATCGTAAATGCGGATGAGGTGGGTTCTTTCGAAGCTTACGGCGAAACGCCCGTCCGGCATTTGCGCGAGTCCCTCGGAATCAGCCTCCGCCTTCGTCGTCAGCACACGACCGTGCTCATCGCGCATGAAGGCCGCGCGCACATCCGTGAAACCGGTGAGAAAACCACGCGCGTCAAGTGCAAGATGCGCTTCGATCCAATCAGCTTCATCGCTTATGGCGACGACCCGGCCATCTTCGAGCACTTCGATGCCAGATAGGCCGACGAACATCGGATTGGTCGAACGAATCTCAATCCCGCCACGATACGCAAGCCTGCCGACAGTCTCGACCGGCGCTGGCACCGGGACAACTTCAACATTCACCGCCTGCCACTGATCGTCGTCATCGGTTGACCGCGCCGGTTCGCAAGCAGCCAAACCAAACGCGACCGCGATCGTAGCAAATAGACGGATCACAGCGCAGCCTGCGCCGCGCGTTGCTTCAACTCGCGCGGTGAACGCGGCGGCGGATTGTCAGCGCCGCCAGCTTCGTCGAATAGCTCAGCAAGCTTATCCGTCATCACGCCGCCCAGTTGCTCCGCATCCGTGATGGTGACGGCGCGCTTATAATAGCGCGTCACATCGTGCCCGATGCCGATCGCGATCAACTCCACCGGTGAGCGCGATTCAATCCAATGAATCACATTGCGCAGATGGCGCTCGAGATAATTGCCGGGATTAGCCGAAAGCGTGGAATCATCCACCGGCGCGCCGTCGCTTATCACCATCAGCAAACGCCGTTGCTCAGGCCGCTCAAGCAAACGCCCATGCGCCCACAGCAATGCCTCGCCGTCGATGTTCTCTTTCAGCAAGCCCTCGCGCATCATTAGCCCAAGGTTGCGACGCGCACGACGCCACGGCGAATCCGCGCCCTTGTAGATCACATGCCGCAAATCGTTGAGACGGCCAGGCTGCGGCGGACGGTCAGCCTTCAGCCACGCATCCTTCGATGAGCCACCCTTCCACGCAATTGTGGTGAAGCCCAGAATCTCAACCTTCACGCCACAACGCTCGAGCGTGCGCGCCAGAATATCCGCGCACAGCGCAGCCACCATAATCGGGCGCCCACGCATCGAACCCGAATTGTCCAAGAGCAAAGTAACGACCGTATCCTTGAACGGCATATCCTCTTCTTGCTTGAACGACAGCGCCTGCATCGGATCGGTGATCACGCGCGTAAGCCGCGATGTGTCGAGCAGCCCCTCTTCGAGATCGAAGCTCCAAGCGCGATTTTGCTTGGCCAGCAAGCGCCGCTGCAGCCGGTTTGCGAGCCGACCAACCACGCTTTGTAGCGGCTTCAACTGCTGGTCGAGATAATTGCGCAGGCGAGCCAGCTCTTCCGCGGGACACAGCTCTTCGGCCTGTTTCACTTCGTCGAAGCTGCGCGTGAACACCTTGTAGTTCACGTTTGGATCGTCGGTGTCGTTTCGCGGCTTCGGGCGCATCGGCTTATCGCCGGGATCGTCCTGCTCGGTATCTTGCTGATCGTCCGCGTCGACATCCGCCTCAACCGAAACCGTGCGGTCGTTCTCGGTGTCGACTTCGCCTTCGATCATCTCCATTTCGGCTGGCTGCTGATCTTCGGTCTGATCATCGCCCTCGGAATTGTCCGATTGAGGCGGCGGCGGTTCGTTGCCGTTGGCTTGATTATCGTCGTCGTTAGTCTCCTCAACACTGAGCTCATCGCCCATGCCGAGATCCTGCAGCACGCTACGAAACTGCAGCGCAAATTCGCGCTGATCCTCAGCCACCGCCGCGAGCTTATCGAGATCCGCGCCGGCGCTTTTTTCGATGTCCGCGCGCCAAGCATCGACCAACGCCTTCGCGTTCGCTGGCGGCTTTAACCCCGTCAACCGCTCGCGCACCATCAGCGCCACCGCATCCGCTAACGGCGCGAGCGAGCGATCCTGCATCCGCGCCGCGCCGCGCCGTTCGAGCGAATCCGCAAGCGCCGCGCTGAGGTTGTTCGAAACCCCCTTTAGCGCGTTCGCACCCAGCGATTGGACGCGCATATCCTCGACCGCGTCGAACACCGCCCGCGCCTCCGCACCGTGCGGACGCAGCCGCACATGCTCGCGCTCATCGTGATGCGCCAGGCGCAGCGCCAAGCCGTCCGCCTGCCCACGAATGCGCTCAGCGTCGGGATCGGAGATCACACGCGGCGGATGTGGCAACACGATCTTGCCCGGTGACAGGCGCGGCCCCTCCGCGCCGAACGTCACCTCCAGCTCCTCTTCCGCACCGGCAAGCGCGCGCGTCGTCTGCGCAAGCGAGCGCTTGAAGAGTTCAGCAGGAGATTCTTTGGCGGACATCGCCGCACAACATAGCGGCGCACGCCCCTGAAGCAATGCGGCCGCAGCGCCTAGCCGGCCGACCGATCCCGCAGCAGCACGATGTTTTTCTTGTCGCGCCCAACCTGCTCCGCGATCGCCTCACCGACGCGCAGTTTGTAGAGCCGGCTCCACTCTTCGGTCGGCAACCGGTCGCGGATCATCTCGAACGCACGGCGCATGATCAGGCCGTAGCCCAAAGCGATAAACAGCAACGTGGCCGCCAACAGTTCGAGCCCCAGCGCCAAGATGTTGGCGTCCGGATTGAAGGCGCCGGTCGCCACAAGCGTGACAACGATCATGGCGATGCCGAGCACAACACAAATGGCCAGCCCGAACATCTTGTAGAGCCACGTATTCCGGCGGATCTGAAACATGTTGTTGCGGATGATCAGCTCTTCCGACAGCTGCCGGATCGCGATCCAATGATAGGCACCCGCCCAAGCCGTGGCGTAGGGCTCGATATTGTCGTGCTGGTTGCGATCGACACGCGATTCCGCCTGCATGCACTCAGAGCGCGCAACGTTAAACGACTGGTTGAGACAAGTGAACTCGGTCTGGATGAAGCTGTTTAGCTCCTGAGCGTTCTGCATCTGCACATTGGCGAACGAGAATCTGTAGATGCCAGCGAGCAGAATGACGAAAAATCCAAGCGCCCATGCTTCCGAGAGTATCGCAGCCGCAAATGGCGCGAACGGAGGCGGCAGCATGTTGGCCGCACCATTTCCAGCAAGCAGATGGAACGGGTCAAACAGCACGTTCACCACCTGCCAGCCCAACAGCAGGAAAAGCATCAGCGGTGCGAGCTCGCAATAGAGCATGCGCGCATTGTCGTTGGCTATCTCACGCGCATTGCGAAGCCGGCGCGTAAATTGATCTTCGCCATCCTCATTGCCGTTTTCGATTTTCGCCACTTCGGCGGTGAAGTGGTCGCGCTCGGCCTCTTCGTAGAAGTCTTTGTCCGGAAACAGCTCCAGCCGCAGGCTGTAATACCGCAGCGCCCGTTCTTTCCAGGTCGTCGCGAGATCCTGCTGATCCGGGCGGATGACCAGTTCGTCGTTGGATTCGTGCTTGAACACCTTCCAGAGCAGCGCGCTACGCTGCCGGAATGCGCCTGCATCACCGCCGTCAATCTTGCTGACGCCGCCAGCGACTGCCGCCTCGACGGTCCTACCGCCACCGCCTCCCATCCTTCGCAGCAACCGGATGGGCAACCAAATGGGCGCCAACAAAAGCCGAAGTAGACGAAAGAGCATCGGACGGTCCCCCCACGAGACGTGCCTTACCTGTCGGTAATGGTTAACCGAATACGTCTTGTACGCAAGGAAAAGCGGGCCTGCGCCTAAAGACGATCCTCGGCCCGCGGCCGCGGCGACCACGCACACAGCAGCGTGGCTGACCCATTTGGGTGAAGCTCGATCAGCGCGCGCGTCGGCGGCGCCCTGCCGAACGTGCGCACAAACTGCGCAGCTTCAGCTTCCTCGCCGTCGTCCACGTCGAACGCCTGCTCACGCACATAAAGCACCACGCGCCCGCCCCAGCGCAGCGGCTGATAAAGCTGCCTTGAACCGTACACACCGAGGGTCACCAGCCCTTCGCGTGTGATCATCGGCGCAACGTTCGTCGCGCCGCTGGCTCCGCGCCAGGACAGCGTCTCGTACGGCGCTTCATCGCCGTGCATCATTTGGCGTTGGACGGTGACAACGTCCTCAACGCCATCATTGTCGACATCGAACCGCGCCTCGCGCGACCCATAGACATCCGGCCAATCTGTCGGCGACCATTGGATTGCAACGTGCAGAGCGCCGAAGCTCGGGTCTTCAGGCTGTTCGCGTGATGAAGCAGCGCGGATTGCTGGCGGCATCGCCAATTCAGCAGTTGCCGCCTCACATTGCGCATCGGCCGCGACGGACAGGTCGAACGCAAAGGGCGCGCGCTCCTCAACCGGGACAAATCCCGTATCCACCGGTGCGCGCCATCTGCGCAGACGCCTCGTCTCGCACGAACGCGTTTCGTCCTCATCCGCGTACATACCTGGGCCGTAGCAAATCACGACACGATCACGCTGTAGCGTCACGCTTGTCAGAATAGTGGTCCTGTGGATGTCGCCATCCCCGATGGGCTCCTCCAGCAACCGCCTGCGATCCACCCACACACTCACCAGTCCCAGATCGCACGCGCCGCATTGGCCGCTCGGCGCGCGAACTTCGCGTCCGCTGCGAACAGTGATCGTATGCGCGCCAACACGGCACTCCCACGCAGTCGTCACCGCACCAGTTGGCGTCTCAAGTTGCGTCGCATTCGGGGGCACGTCAGGCGCCTGATAGCCCCAGAACGCAGACTCCGCATTGCACGCGACTTGTTCGCCGTGCGCCCACGCAGGCGGCGCGGAGAACAACGCAAACAAAACCGCCAGGCAAGCAAGCGCCTGAAACTTCGCGCGGGCGACACCCAATAGAGACATCGCCTCCTGATTACCCGGTTATGCACAGCGCGGGAACCACCGTCCGCAAATTACCGTGCGCGTTAGCTTCGGAACGGCGCGGATGCCGTCGCGTTGCCCACGTGAAGGAGATCAACATGCGTAAGACACTCTCGACACTCGTGGCCGTGGCCCTGCTGGGCGGCGCCATCACCGTAGCCAGCGCGCAAGACCGCCGCGGCGGCCGCGATCGCGATGACGAATTCGGCCCGGCGACGGCACAGGAAGTTGCCAACGCCGACCGCCGACTCAATCAAATCTACCAACGCCGCATCGCCGACGCGCGCGCCGACGATCGCAACGACCGTCGATTCCGCGGCTGGTACAGCCAAGAAGCCTCGCTGCGCGAAAGCGAACGCGCCTGGATCACGCACCGCGACGCCGAATGCCGCTACCTGACGCAACAAGACGCCGGCTCACGCGGCTATGACGCACTGGTGCGCGGCTGCTTGGTCGAACAGATCAACGATCGCACGGAAGAACTGCGCGAAGCCGAGCAAGTGCTCGCAGCGCGCTAGGAGCATGCCAAAACTACACAGCGCGCTTCAGTGCGCTGTGTAGTCAGCGCCTCAGCCTGTGTACGTTTGCCAGGGCCGCACGCAAGCGGACCAAAAACGCGTCCTGACGCGATTCAATTCGAACGAGCGGCGGCGCCACGGTAACCTCTGCACTGGAAGAGCGCGTGTTGCGCGAACTCGCGTGGTAGCTGTAGTAAATCGGCAGAGAAACAGTGTCCTGTTCATCGTGGTCGCCAGGCGCCAGAAACCGGTCGAACGCGTAGAGTCGGCCGTTCGATTGCCGCAAAACGACGAACTCTTCTCCCAGTTCAACGTACATCGGCAAATCGCAAGAACTCCGGCTTGGATGCTCAGGGCCAGGTGTCTGGAGTATGAAATAGCCATCGGCGCCACCAGGGCGATCAAGAGCCTCGGGCGACAGCCAAATCTCCCCTTCGTCACGGGTTCGAAAACCGTCGTGCGTGGGGACGGACCGAATTCTTTCGTAGCCGTCAAGTGAGAATGGCCCCGGGGCAAGACCATTGCGTCGTTGCGCCAAAGTCTCGATCACTTCGAACTGAAACGCATAGATGGTCGCACCGCGTGAGTCCGCACCAATAGGCATGCGGTGCACGACTCGAACGATTTGAATCGTCTGTGCTCGTTCAGCAATCTGCGTAACGAGATCACCGCCGACATAACGACCGCCGCCTCGGAAAATCGGCGACATTGAACATGCCAACGCCGGGGTCGCCGCCAGGAGCAGCGCTACACACGCTGCTGCGGCGAGGCGCACTACGCCACCTTCACCCGCGTCGCCGCTTCCGGCAAATCCGCGCCGAACGCACGCTGGAAGAACTCAGCCACCGTCGGCCGCTCCAGCTCATCGCACTTGTTCAGGAACGTCATCCGAAACGCGAGGCCGACATCGCCGAAAATCTCGGCGTTCTGCGCCCAGGTGATCACTGTACGCGGGCTCATCACCGTCGAGATATCGCCATTCATGAACGCATTCCGCGTCATGTCCGCGACGCGCACCATCGCCATGATCGTGCGCTTGCCTTCCGGCGTGTTGTAGGTCGGAGCCTTCGCGATCACGATTTCCGCTTCCGCGTCGTGATCCAGATCGTTGAGCGTCGTCACCACAGACCAACGGTCCATCTGACCTTGGTTGATCTGTTGCGTGCCGTGATAAAGCCCCGTCGTGTCGCCCAAGCCGATCGTGTTCGTCGTCGAGAACAGACGGAAGAACGGGTTGGCGCTGATGACCCGGTTCTGGTCGAGCAACGTCAGCTTGCCGCTCGCTTCCAGCACGCGCTGAATAACGAACATCACGTCCGGACGGCCCGCATCGTATTCGTCGAAGCAAATCGCCACCGGCCGCTGCAGCGCCCACGGGAGCATGCCTTCGCGAAACTCGGTGACCTGCTTGCCGTCCTTCAACACGATCGCGTCCTTGCCGACGAGATCGATCCGCGAGACGTGGCTATCGAGGTTGATGCGCACCATCGGCCAGTTCAGCCGCGCGGCCACCTGCTCCACGTGCGTCGACTTACCCGTTCCGTGATAGCCCTGAACCATCACACGCCGGTTGTGCGCAAACCCCGCCAGGATCGCCAAAGTCGTCTGCGGGTCGAAGCGGTAGGCCGGGTCAATCTCCGGCACGTATTCGGTCTTCTTCGAGAAGGCCGGGACCTTCATGTCGCTCTCAACGCCAAAGTCGCGAGCCGAAACCGTCTTGTCCGGCTTGGCGGAGAGGAGATCGTCAGCAGCAGTCATGTTCGGGAAATGCCTCGGGAGGGTTCGCACAGCACTTTAACGCGCCGCAGCGCGTCAGGAAAAGCGGCTAAATGACGAAGTGCTAGACGAGGCCGCCGGCCTTGAGCGTCTGATAGGCCTTGAGCGCCTTTTGCAGCTCCTGCTCGGCCCCGCGATCGCCGCCGTTAGAATCCGGGTGCCAGCGTTTTACGAGCTGGGCGTACTTGGCGCGGATTTGCGCGCCGGTGGCGTTCTCTTCGAGCTGCATCGCCTCAAGCGCCAAACTTTGAAGCTTGGTGAGGCGGCGGCGCGATTTCGTTGGGGCAGCAGTCGGATCGCCCCCGAACATGCCAAGCGGGTCGGCGGCCCCAGCCATAGGCTTCCCGCGGCCTGCCGCTGCGATCCGGTCGCCACGTCCACCGCGGAAGGTCCAGGTTGGCCGGTGGCCGGTTTCTTCTTTCTTATGGAAGTCGGCCTTCTCAGCCTCCGACATGCCGTCGAAATAGTTCCAGCGTTTGTTGTAGTCAGCGGCGTGCGCGGCGCAGAAATGCCAAAACTCATTTGCCCGGTCGCGGCTCTTGGGCGCGCGGTGCAGCCCCTTGCCATCACAGCCCGTGTGGTCGCACTTGCGCTCGCTCGGCTCCGGCTCAGCGGCCTTCGCGGTCCCGGCCTTACCGGCCTTCTTGACGCGAATGTCCACGAACTTAGGACGATATGAAAACGTGTCGGGCATTGGATGGACGAGTATGGGCGCCAGAGGTTAAGCGGACAAGGAATTGACAGAGAACAAAACGCATCTTTCTCGTGCTTCGCGCATTGAAACGCAGCTTCGCGCGCGCTTTTCGCCCGTTCACTTAGTGTTGACGGATCAATCGGCGTCACATGCCGGTCACGCTGGCGCGCGCCCGGGTGGTGAGACCCATTATCATTTGGTGATGCAAGCGGACGCCTTCGAGGGGCTTTCCCGCGTGGCGCGTCAACGCTTGGTTTACGCCGCGCTTCGTGAAGAATTCGACACAGGCTTGCACGCGCTCTCGCTCGACCTAAAAACAGCGTCGGGCGCATAAGTTCGCGGCGTGGGGAGCGGAATGCTGCGGCGTATTTTGGCATGGATTGCCGCTGTGATAGCGGGCGTGGTGCTCGGGCTGGGTTCGGCCTGGGCAGTGCTGAAATTTGGCGGCGCGTCTTTCACTGAACATTACGGTCACTGGGTGTTCAGCCGCGCCGCTGGCTCAACCGCCGCCGGCCCCTATACGCGCGCCATCATCGCGCGCGACGGATTGCTGGCGCTTTCGGCGCGCGAGGCCGTCTATTTCTCACTCTACACCGATGAGCATGATCGGCCGCTGAGCGAGAGCTGCGTCTACGAACTGAACGGCCGCCCGCTCGACGCGCGCTGGTGGTCCGTGACGCTCTACGCCGACGACAATTACCTCGCCCGCAACAGCGACAACGCACATTCGATCGACGCCACCCGCGTCGGCAACGACGCGCCTTGGGCGGCGCGAATATCGCCGGTGCGTGGTGATGCCACCAACTGGCTCTCTTCCCGCGAAGCCAAGCGCGGCTTCGTCATCATGCTCCGCGTCTACAACCCGCAGCGCGACTTCCGTCCAAGCGAGGAATCGCTGCCTGTCTTGACCACCGTTTCGTGCGCAGGAGACGCGCCATGAGATGGGGCAAATACGTTCTCGGCGCGCTGATCATTGCTGTGATCGTGCATTTCGCCGCCATCATCGCCGTGCCACGTGTCATGATGAACGTCGCCATGCAGCGTTTCGGCGAAGGCGGCTCAAACGTCTGGCATTTGGCGGAACGAGTGTCGGTCGCGACGCAAAAGATCGTGCGCTCTTCACCCGACTTCGCCTACTCCGCCTGCGTCTACGATCTCAGTAACGGCGCGGTCGTCATCTCCGCCGCGCCGTGGGATGAATATTGGTCGCTCTCGCTCTATGGCGACAACACCGACAACTTCTTCGTCATCGACGATCGCGAAGCGCACTACGGCGCCGAGATCACGCTGGTGAAGCGCGGCACGCCCCATCCCGAAGGCGCATCGATGGTCGTCGAGAGCCCCAGCACGCGCGGCATCGCCCTGATGCGCCGTCTCGCGCCAACAGCAAGCACCTACAGCGCGGCAGCGGAAGTCGCGCGCGAAGACGTCTGCGCCAGCGTCGCGCAGCTCACCAACTAGAACTCGGCATTTCGTAGCGCCGCCAAACGCGCAAACAGCAAGGTCACCGCTTTGCGGCGAGCACCCGCAAGCTGTCGAACAGGGCTATCGCGCAAAATCGCGCCGCCAAATCCGTCAGCAACAATGAGCCCGCACTCTTCCGGGATAATCTCGCGCGGAAAATTCTCGGTCACGCCGAAGAAGAAGCGATCGCAATAATCGACGTATTCCGGCCACTTCGAGTCACACGCATAGTCTTCGAGGCACGATTTCGTCTCGACGATCCAAATCTCGCCCTGCGGCGTCAGCGCCATCACGTCGGCGCGGCGGCCATTCGCAAGCGGAACTTCCAAGATCGGCGCAAGCCCGCGTTCCACCAGCATGCGCGTCACACCGCGCGCGAGCGCGGCGGTCACATCAGGGCGCGACAGTGGAGACCCGTCATCCATGCGCGCATTCTCCCACTGCGCACGCGCAGGAACAAGCATCCGGAACTGCGACGGCCACGCCCGCGTTCGCCGCTCATCGAAGTAAGGATGAACAACCCCATGCGTACGAGTTTCTTCATGGCGGCCGCTGCAGCGGCGCTTTTGGCCGGTTGCGGCATCGGCGCGCCTACCTATCCACAATTCAGCGACACTTCGTACAGGATTGAAGGCATGACCGCAGCGCCGGGCGGCGGCGCTGCCACCCACAGCGTTATCTACCGCGACGGTCCGAAAATGCGTGTTGAAGCAACGCTTCCGACGCTTGGTGAAGCGATCATAGTCTTCGACGAATCCACCAATGCCGCGTACGTGCTGAATCCAACGCGTCAGTCGCCAACAGTCCCGGCAGCCGCGGCGCAAATTACAGCGCCCGCTGGCAGTACGACAACGCCTGCGACGACAGCCGCCACAACGACAACGCCGCCTGCAAGTACCGCAGTCGCACAGACAACTGGCGTCGCCGTCCGCATCCAAGACGCGGACGCGCCGCAGCCGCTCGAAACGGCTTGGGAAGCGCTCGGCGCCGATAACGCCCGTTCCACCGGCAAATGCGAAGTCGCCGGTGAGGCTGGCCACGAATGGACGCCGCGCCAGGCGCCTGCTCCAGGCGTCGAACGCACCGCCTGCATCACCGATGACGGCATTATCCTGCGCGTGCGCGAAAATGACCGCGTGCTGTGGGAAGCCACTTCGCTTCAGCGCGGCGATCAAGACGATGCGCTGTTCGGCATCCCGCCCGGCTATCAGCTGATCGATCCGCAGGCCGTCGCCGAACAAGTCGGCGAGAGCATGGAGCAACTCGACAGCGTTACCGGCACTGCGCCGCCGACGACGACAACACCGGCGCCCGCCCCGCGCGGCTAACGGCAGACATCAAACTAAAACCCCGCCGAGCGATCGGCGGGGTTTTCATTTGCTCAGTCGGGAAGACTATTCAGCAGCGACAGCCGCGGCCTTCACGTCGTTCAACGCGCCGGTGTTGATGCCGAAATTGATCGTCTTCAGATATTGGATGCCTTCGTCAGCGATCGCGTCGCCAACCATCTCATCACCTTCGGCTTTGAACTCATCGAAGTCGATGTACATCGCATAGAAGCTCTTGGTGCGGTCGGTGATGATGCCGGCGTTCCACAGCGTCTTCACCAGCACGCGGAAGATGTTGGTGCCTTCCTTCATGTGCTCGCGGCGCGCTTCGTCGGTGGCGACTTCTTGGAAGCCCTGCATCACCTTGTCCGGATCCAGGCCGAACTGCGCGTAGATCGCGGTCATTTGGTGCGGTGCGACCAGGTTGAACAGCAGCGTCTGGAAGCAATGCGCGGCCCAGTTCTCAACGATCTCATGCTCTTCAGCCGAGAGTTTCGGAATGGTGCGGTCAGCCCAGATCTTACCGAACTTATGGTGGAAAGCTTCGTCCGTCATCACCAGCTGCGTCAGACGCTTCACCAACGGATCTTCCCACTCTTTGAAGATCGTCGCGAACGCGCCCATGGCGAGACCTTCGACAAGCATCTGCATGCCGATGATCTTTTTGTAGACCTCCGGCGCGTGCACGATCTCTTGCAGCAAGCCAGCGAGCACCGTGCCGGCCGGCAGCGGCGAACCCCAACGCGCAATGATGTACTTCGCGAACGCCGTGACGTGACGGCCTTCTTCGCGCGTTTGGTTGGCGGCGTATTCTTGCGCGCCCGGATCACGCAGCACGTGGCAGAGAGAAGCAGACAAGTTCAGCGCGCCCTGCTCACCGTGCAAGATCGAGCTCATCACCCAGCGGCCAACTTGGCTCTTGAAGCGAATGCGATCGGCCGGTTTGTCGGCGAAGTGGTTCGAGACGTAATCGGTCAGCAGCGCCGGGATCATCACGTCGGGGATGAAATCGGTCGTGTCCGGATCGAAGTCGTCGTTGAAGTCGATATATTTGGTGTCGAGCGGATCCCAGAAGTGATCATGGGTCGCTGAGATGATCTTATCGAACGCGGTGGAGCGGTTCAGGTGACGATCGATCTCCAGCATTTGGCTGAAATCGGTCGGCGGAACGGCGTCGTAGACCTCGTCCTTCGTGATCTGGCGGATAGGGGCGGCGGAGTCGGCCATCGCGTCGTCTCTCCCGATATGTGGCCGCTGCCTGGAGCGCGGACCTTCTTCT
>JAPLOL010000117.1 GCA_026400735.1 Alphaproteobacteria bacterium
TGATTGGATATTGTAGCTCCGCTCCACTGGCGTGAATCCTTGCGGGCCCTCGAGACGCAGCCGGATATCGCCAACACCAAGCCCGCCGCCGGTGATCGGAATGAGCGCCGATTGCCGGTTGCCGCGCGTGAGGTTGAAGCGTCGCGGTTGCGCCGCGATTTGCGCCGTCGACGAGCCGGTGATCGTCACCGTGTACGCGCCGTTCGGGCCCTCAACGTTGTCGACGTTCAACGCACCTTGGGCGCTGTCACCGGGCGCCAGGAAGCGCGGCAAGATCAGTTCAGCCACAACAGGATCGCGCACGACGATCTGTTCAGCGTCCTGACCCAACGCGTTCTCGCTCCACGCAACAGCCATGAGCCGCAGGGTTCCGTTGAAGTCGGGGACGTCGATCGGGATCATGGCCCGGCCGCCGTGTACCTCGACGATGTCAGAGAAGAGCGACACCGTTCGTGTCGGCACGACCGTCAGCCCTTCGCCGCCCAGGGAGTCACCACCCTGACGCGCCGTCGCCGGTGCGCCGAGGTTCGGATTGAGCAAGCGGCCGTAATCGTCACGGATTTCCACGCCCAGCGCGCGCCGGCCGAAGAAGTAGTTCACCGGATTCGGGCTTTCGTATTTGGTGATGTTGAGGATGCCCTCGTCCACCAATGCAATCGCCACACGAACGCGCTGACCAGCGCCGCCGCCGGTCACGCGCACCGGCACTTCGATGTGCGTGCGCGGTCGCACGTTTTGCAGGCCTTCGCCCGCTTCAACCGTCAGCGTTCGCCCGCCCATATCGACGGGCACGTACGCCACGCCGATCGCGCGGCGCGGTACCGGCAAGTTCACCGGATCGCGCGGCGTCATCACGGTCACGAGCACATAAGCGCCCGAGCCCCAGTCCGCCGTCACAGGCAGATCGATTGTCGTCCCGCTTGCATCGACGTGGATGGTGCGCGTTTCGATCACACGATCCGTCGCGATGACGATCTGCGCTTCCCCCGGATATGGCGGGCGGATTTGCACCCGCGCCCGCGCACCCGGCCGCACCGGATCCGTCGGCGCAACAACGCTGACCATATCCGGCGTTTGATCGTCATCGGCCGGGCCGCCCCAACCAACGCCGAAGCGTTGCGCAGCAACGATGTCGGCGCCACGACGGAGGATTAGGCGATACGATCCAGAGCGCAGTCCTTCTTCAGAAACGCGCAGCGGTTGGTTCGCACCAACATCAACGGTCGCGCCATCGACTGGAATGTCGCGGCCCGTCCGGCGCCAACGCCATTGGCCGCCATCGAGATACCAATCGTAATTCCAGTCTTCACGCACGATCTGCCATTGCACGCCGCGCACAGCGACGCGTTGGCCGTTGGCATTGAGCGCAATCACGTCGTAGCCGACGACTTCGCCTTGGCCGGCGCGACGGTTCTCAAACGTCGGCTTCATGCCGAGATAGACGTCGTTCAAGCGCACAGGCACTGTGAAGTTCTCACGCACCACGCGCCCACCCGGATCGGCGACGCTGGCGAGCATACGCGCGCGCAGCGGCATCGTGGTTTGCGGTTCTTCCGGCAATTGGAACGACAGCTGCGCTGCGCCCGTACCGTCCGTCACCGTGCCTGGCAGTTGGAAGAAGCGTTCGTCGAAGCTCTCGTCAGCAACACCAAACGCGTAGCCTTCTTGTTCAGGGAATGGGTTCGGGTCGATCATCAACCGGCCTTCGGCCTCGACGGCGAGACCGGACCCCGGCGCGCCATAGAGGAAGTCAGCCTGCACGTTGATCGGCCGCGATTGGCCACGGCGGAGCACATCTTCGCTCGCTTCGATCTGTACGCGCAGGCGTTCAGGCACGAAGTCTTCGACTGACCAGCTGACGCTGCCGGCGATTGCTTCCTGGCCATCAACGGTTAGCTGCGCGCTCCAGACGCCGCGCGGTGCTGAGCGATCGAGTTCGATATTTTTCGCGATGGCGCCGCCATCGACGGCTTCCGTCAGACGGATGCGTCGCGCTTCGGTGCCGTTCGGACGATAGACCACGAGCGTCGATTGCCGGTTTGCGATCGCACGACCGACTTGGTCGCGGATGAGACCAATCAAGCGCACACGCTCGCCCGGCCGATAGATGCCGCGCTCGGTGTAGAGATACGCATCGACATCGCCAGGCGCAGCGCGCCCATCAACGCCACGATCCGAAAGATCGAGGCTTGCGCGTTGCAGATCGAGCGCCGCGAAGTCGCCTTCGCCGCCATACGCCATCACATAACGCGCCCGCGCCGGGCCATCGCCGTTCACCAGCGCGTCGTTGAAATGCACGCGGCCTTCGCGGTCGCTGCGGACGCGGGCGAGTTCTTCGTTGTTCGAGGCGATGAGCGTCAGTGTGACATTGCTCATTGGCCGCGCTGTGCGCAGCGAACGCACCACGACGTCCAACCCGGTTGCGCCTGAGAAACTCTGCAGCGCCATATCAGTGTAGAGGATCCAGCGATACGAAGAGGCAGCGGACTCGTTGTCGCCCTCGCCGCGCTGACCAGCGCTCGGCGAAACATCCTTCACCTTGACAATATAAGCGCCAGGCCGGAACTCGCGCAGCGCGCCAGTCAGCGAAAACACCGTCGTTACGGCGCTATTGCGAACGCGCGTGTCGACGTCGATCTGGCCTTTATAAACGGAGACGCCGACGCTTTCGCCCGCGCCGTTGAAGCTCCAATAGCCCCAGCCGCCTTCTTCGTTGCTCTCGCCTTGCTCCAATTGATATTGCGAGAGGATGCGATCCGGCACCCGCAGCACTTCGACTTCGATGCGCGATACGTTCACGGTTTCAATGGCGATGCCGTCCGCTTCCGAACGCGGCAGGATCACGCCGTTGCCGGCAAAGCCGACATAAGCCGGGCGATCGCCGAAGGTGAGCGTGAAGTTCTCGTCGTACTCGGTGCGCTCGCCGGTTTGTGAGGGTAGGCCCTGACGGATGGTGATCTGGCGCTCCGGCTCAAGCGGCAGGCCGCCGAGGCACAAGAGATTGCCCGACACGTCGACTTGGAACGGCGCCGCCGGCTCCAATGCAATATAGTCGGCGAAATTGACCGAAGGATCGGTCGAGAGATTTTGTGAGAATTCCAAGCACGCGCGCGGCTCGGCGCGATCCATCTCAGCGCGCAGACGTACGAACGCCATGCCATCGACCTGCGGCAGGCCAGCTCGCGCAGCGTTCTGGCTGCGCGCGTTGCCACCCCCGCCAATCGAGCCAAGCTGCGCAAACTCAAACGCAGGCGCGCCGAGCGACACCCGCCCCAGCACCGCCCCACCCCAAAGGCCGACGAGCAGCGCGATCGAAGTCGCCAACACACTCGTGCGGTTCGTCACCGCCCAGTCACGCGCCGGCGCGGCCCAAGACCAATTCCATTTACGCGGGTCGACGCGCTCCGCGAGCGCTTTCCAATCGAAGGCCATGTCGCGCGTCTCCCAATCCCGCCTAGGGCGTTGGCATCATGCTTGCCCGAGGCTCGCGCAAGCGACAAGCCACCATTAAATTCCGGCAAAGTTTAGTCTGGCGCTGCTGTTGCGGCGCGCGCAGCGACGTGTTTCAACAGGCGTAATCAAAAATGACGCTGGCGGCGCCTTTGCCGTCAAAGCGGGAGGAAGACGATGAGCGACGGCGCCAAGCCCGGCTTTCCAGCCATGTCTATTGAGCAAGCGCACAAGCTGCTCACTGCGCCGGGCACGCCGCTTGAGGTAGGCGAGGAAGAAATCCGCGGCATCCGTATGAAAGTATGGAAGAACGCGCCGCCGACATTGCGCGAAGTCTACGCCGCTGGCGCGGCCTGGGGCGCCCGCGACCACCTCGTGTTTGAGGACGAGCGCGCGACGATCGCCGCCTTTCAAGCCGCCGCAAACAAGTTCGCCCACCAACTCGTCGCTGACGGCGTGAAGCCGGGCGACCGCGTCGCCGTCATCATGCGCAATTTGCCGGAATGGCCAGTCGCGTTTTGGGGCGCAGTTCTCGCTGGGGCAATCGTCACCCCCTTGAACGCGTGGTGGACCGGCGCCGAGCTTGAGTACGGCCTCAAGAATTCCGGCACGTCGCTCGCGATCATGGATGTCGAGCGTTACGAGCGCGTTCGGGAGCACATCGACAACTGCCCCGACCTTCGAAAGATCTACGTCTCGCGCTCGAAAGAAGAGATCGCCGATCCGCGCGTCGCGCGTCTTGAGAGCATTGTCGGCAAGACTGCCGATTGGGCGTCGATCGCTGCAGTCGCGCCGCCCGCGATCCCAACCAAGCCCGACGACGACGTCGCCATCTTCTACACCTCCGGAACCACCGGAAATCCGAAGGGCGCGGTGATCTCTCATCGCAATATTATCTCGAACATGCTGAACGGCATGTCCGCGCAAGCGCGCGCTTTCTTACGTCGCGGTGAAGCGCCGCCCGCGCCAGATCCAAACGGCCCGCAGCGTTCGTTCCTGATCTCAGTGCCGTTCTTCCACGCCACTGGCTGTTTCGCGATCATGATCCCCGCGATGCTGACGGGAAATAAGATCGTCATGCAGCGCCGTTGGGATGTCGACCAAGCGCTGCCGCTGATGGAAAAAGAACGCATCACGCATTTCGGCGGCGTGCCGACGATTGCGTGGCAAGTGCTCGAACATCCGAAGATCGATGAGTACGATCTCTCTTCAATAGAAGGCGTTTCCTACGGCGGCGCACCAGCTGCGCCTGAACTCGTCAACCGCATCAAAGCGCGTTTCCCGACCGCACAACCCGGCCAAGGCTGGGGCATGACGGAAACGTCGGCGACCGCCGTTTCGAACGGCTCCGAAGACTACATGCGCAAGCCCGCCTCTACCGGCGTGCCGTCAGCGACTGGTGAAGCGAAGATCGTCTCGCTCGAAGGCCAATTGCTCGGTCCGAATGAAGTCGGCGAACTTTGGTACAAAGGCCCGATCGTCGTGCGCGGCTATTGGCAGAACGAGAAGGCGACGAAGGAAACCTTCATCGACGGCTGGATCAAAACCGGCGACCTCGCGAAGATCGACGAAGAAGGCTTCATCTACATTGTCGACCGCGCCAAAGACATGCTGATCCGTGGCGGCGAGAACATCTACTGCGTCGAAGTCGAGAACGCGCTCTACGATCACCCGGCCGTCATGGACGCCGCGGTCATCGGCAAGCCGCACGTGCAATTGGGCGAAGAGCCGCTCGCGGTCGTGCATCTGAAGCCGGGTTCGTCAGCGACAAGCGAAGAACTCCGTCATCACTGCGCGCAAAAGATAGCCGCGTTCAAAGTGCCGGTCGAAGTGCTCTTCTGGCCGGAGACGCTACCGCGCAACGCCAACGGTAAGATCATGAAGAGCGAACTCAAAAAGCAGATCGAGAACCCGCAGTTCTAGCCCGCCGCGCCAAATAGCGCGCCGGCGCCTGCGGTCGCGGCCATTGCCATCGCGCCCCAGAAGGTCACGCGCACAATCGGCGCGAGCCCGCGCGCACCGCCGGCGCTCGCGCTTAGAGCGCCGAGCGCGACCAGCGAGAGCAGCGAAACCACGCCCACTGCCCAGATCAAAACCGCCCGCGGCGAGACTAGCACCATCGCAAGCGGCAGCGCCGCACCAACCGCAAATGAAGCGGCGGAAGCCATAGCGGCCTGCACGGGTTTAGCTGTGGTTATTTCCGAAATTCCCAATTCATCGCGCGCATGCGACCCAAGTGCGTCACGCACCGTCAACTGCTCTGCTACTTGCGCCGCCAGCTCTGGTGTTAGGCCGCGACCGATGTAGATTTCCGTCAGCTCTCGCAGTTCGGCCTCAGGTTGCTCTCGAAGTTCGCGCGTCTCTTTCTCAACATCCGCGCGCTCGGAGTCGGCCTGCGAACTTACAGACACATACTCACCCGCCGCCATCGACATCGCGCCAGCGACCAAACCGGCGACGCCGGCGACGAGAATGCTCCCAGTCGTCGCTGACGCAGCGGCGACGCCGATGATCAAACTCGCCGTCGAGACGATGCCGTCGTTGGCGCCGAGAACGGAGGCTCGCAGCCAGCCAATACGCGCCGTGACGTGTCGTTCCGTATGAATTCGGCTCATATCGCTTCACTTCCTTGGCGACAGCGGCATTTATCGCCGCAAGCTCTTGAGTTGAGTCAGCGCCCAACTAACATCTAGCATAACGATTGCCGGAGCACGTCCATGACAAAGATCATCTACGAAATTGTCCGCCATGATGGCGGCTGGGCGTTCAAGCTGGGCGATACGATCTCGTCCACCTACCCAAGTCACGACGCCGCTTACAACGCAGCAAAACGCGTTGCGCTTGAGCAGATGCGCCCAGGCGAGACCCATGGGATTTCATGGGAAGATGAGCGCGGCCGCTGGCACGACGAAATCTCCCCCGGTGATGATCGGCCTGAAGTCGGCGTCGTCGACAAGGGCTGAGCTTGGAAGACTTTCGCAAGTGGGCCGTGCGCGCCGCCGAGTGGGGCGTGGACTATCGCGCACGGCTGCGTGAACTACCGGTGCGTCCGGACGTGCAGCCCGGTGAGATCGCAGCGCAGATCGCGGCTGCGCCGCCCGAGCAGGCTGAAGCGTTCGAAGACGTGTTCACCGATTTCGAGCGCATCATTGCGCCAGGCATGACCAATTGGCAGCACCCGCACTTCTTCGCGTACTTCGCCGCCAACGCGCACCACCTTCTGTCGTCGCAGAGTATCTAGTCAAAGCGATGGCAGCGGTGTGCATGCTTTGGCAGACCTCGCCGGCCGCGACCGAACTTGAAACCAAAATGATCGACTGGCTGCGCCAAGCGTTCGGCCTGCCGGATGGTTTCAAAGGCTGCATCCAGGACACCGCTTCAACCGCGACGCTCGCAGCCGTTCTGGTGATGCGCGAGCGCGCCCTTGGCTTCACCGGCAACACCGCCGGCCTGTTCGGCGCACAACGCCTGCGCGTCTATTGTTCGCCTGAAGCGCACTCTTCAATCGATCGCGCCATTTGGTTCTCGGGCATTGGCGCCGACAATCTCGTACGCATCCCGATCAAAGGCCCGCTGCGCGGCGCTGATCCCGAAGCATTGCGCGCACTCATACAAGCTGACATCGCCGCCGGCATGAAACCGGCCGGCATCATCGGCAATGTCGGCGCGACTGGCGTTGGCGCGACCGATCCGATCGGCGCCCTCGCCGCGATCGCGCGGGAATTCGATCTTTACTTCCACGTCGATGCCGCCTGGGCGGGCACGGCGATGATCTGCCCTGAGCTTCGCCATCTATGGGCGGGCATCGAAGGCGCCGACAGCATCGTCATCAACCCACACAAGTGGCTAGGCGCGCAACAACACTGCACCGCGCATTTCGTGCGCGACCCTTCAACGCTGACGCGCACGCTCGCTGCGCGACCGGACTATCTACACACGCTGGGCCAGGACGAAGTCGTCAACTACAGCGAATGGGGCATCCCGCTTGGGCGCGAATTTCGCGCGCTGAAGCTGTGGTTTTTGCTGCGCGCATATGGCCTGGAAGCACTACGCGCAATGATCCGCAATCATATCGCCTGGTCGCGTGCGCTATGCGAGAAGCTGCGCGCGACGCCGGGATTCGAGATCGTGAGCGATCCGGCTTATTCACTCTTCTCGTTCCGCTATCTCGGTAAGAGTGGAGCAAATGTCGATGATCTCAACCTAGCGCTTGTAGAGTCGATCAACGCCGACGGCCGCATCTATCTGACGCAAACGCGTGTCGATGGCGCCGTCGCCATCCGCTTCCAAGTTGGGCAATTTGAATGCACCGAAGCGGACGTGATGAGCGCCTATCCGGTCATCACGGAGATCGTGGCACGCCTTTAAGCACTACTGCAAATGCGCCTCAACGAACCACAGATCTTTGTCGATCTGGCGTGACACGCCGGTGAATAGATCGGCCGTATCCTTATCGCCCGCCTCATCAGCCGTATCGATCGCGGCGCGCGCCAGCTTGCCAAACGCAGCGAGCCGATCCGCTACCGCCTTCGTCACTTCGGTCCCAGCTGAGAGGTTCGTGGGAAACGCCGGCAGGTTCGTACTTTTCGCCGCCGATTGCAGCGTGCCTTCCGCGAAACCAGCCAGCGCCACCGCGCGCTCGGCAATGTCGTCCGTGAACGTGTCGACTCGCGCCTGAATTTGATCGAACAGCTCGTGCAACGCGATGAAGGTTGGCCCCTTCACGTTCCAGTGCGCTTCCTTGATCGAGAGCCGCAGATCAACAGCGTCCGCCAAGCGCGCATTCAAAAGCGCGATCATGGCTTTGCGCGTGTTGTCTGGCAGGTCGTTGCGGGTGGTCGGCATGGGCTATCTCCTGATTGCAACAGATATGGGTTCGCGCGCGACCGGCGGCAACGCAATCACCCATGGATTTGAGCCCAATTACCGATCGACGTCTTCTATCCTCAGAGCGTCGCCAGCCAATCGATGATCAGTCCTGTCGTTTCCTTCGGCGCTTCCTGCTGCGTCCAGTGGCCAATCTTCGGGATCATATGCGCGCCGCGCAGATCGGACGTGTTCGCCTGCATCCGCTCAAACGCCGCATCAGCGCTGCCGCCGAACATCTTTAGCACCAGATCGTTCTCGCCCACGATGAACAGCGACGGCTGATGGATCACGCGATCCTCAACCGTGCTCATATATTCAAAGTCCGCAGTGTGATTACGGTACCGATTGATCGGCCCACGGAAGCCAGAGCCCGTGAACTCCGCGACGAAATAATCGATGTCCTCCGGCGTCATCCACCACGGGAACGGATTGGGGTCTTCCAACCCATCGAGAAGATGGTCGCCGTGGACTTTGTCGACGCCGCCCCAATAGCCCTGAGAATCGCCGCTTCCCGCGTAGTAAAGTTTGCGCAGACCACCGCGCACGTCTGCTTCGAACGCCGCTTCGGCGACGCCTTCGTCCTTGAAGTAGGCTTGGTAGAAGAACTTGCCCTGATCAATGTACATCGCCTTGATCAGTGCATCGAGCGACATCGGCGGCACACCGAACCATGGCACGCTCAGGCCCGCAACGGCGCGCACTTGCTTTGGATGCAACACCGCCGTGTGCCAAACAATCGGCGCACCCCAATCGTGACCGATGAGCACTGCCGGCTTTCCCGGCGACAAAGCTTCGATCACGCCGGCAACATCCGCCGCGATTTCCTTCATCGCATACGCCTCGACCGCGTGGGGCTTATCCGAGCCGCCGTAGCCGCGCACGTCGATCGCACACGCTGTGAAGCCAGCAGCCGCCAGCGGCGCCATCTGATGTCGCCACGAATACCAGCTCTCAGGAAAGCCGTGGACCATCACCACCAGTGGTCCCTCGCCCTGGATCGCGGCGCGAACTTTGATCCCGTTGGTGTCGATTATGCGGAATTCGGGTTTGGTCATTGCAGGTCCGCCGGAAGCGTTGGTTGATTTAGAATGCTCTCGTACGCGCGCCAGCGCGCATTGTTGTCGGCGCCGGCGCGTTCGGCGTAAGCGCGCACCAGATCCTCGCCTGAGGAATAATTGATGACATACGAGCGATAGTGGTCGGCAAACGCCAAACCGCGCTCGGCGCGCTCGCGCGACGTCACGCCGTAGCGCTGGCGCAGCTCCAACGCTCTCGCGCGATCGATCTGGCCATCGAGATACATCTGATCAATCGTCAGGGTTGCACCTCGCAACTCCTGCAACGCCTCAAGCAAGTCCGCCAACGCCGGCGCCGTCGCCGGATCGAGACCAGCGAGCGGAAACAGTGTGTCGCGCTCAAACGCCAGTTTCTCATCGCCAGGAAACGCGAGATCGACGCCGTAATTGCCGCCACCTTCGTTCAGCGGCCCCTGCGGTGAGAAGAGTGGCATGATTGAAAACTCAACCCAGCCGCGCTCGCGATACAAACGCTCCGCCGAAATCCCCTGCACGTGGTGACCGGGATAACCTTCGTGGCAACCGTAACCGATCGCCGCATCGATGTAGATGGGCTGATCGGTGTTCACCTGGATCAAGCTGTGATTGTCGCCCTGATAATAATTGTAGGCGCCCCATGACTGGCCGTTGACGAGCGAAAGCTCAAAGCGCTCGTTCTCAGGCAACTCGATGTGCTCGGCGGTTCGCCGACGGCACTCAGCAATCGCCGCTTGCATCACCGGCAACAGCTTGTCCTGCGGAATGGCGTAGCGATTGCGCAGCGCCTGGACGCGATCGGCTAGCGGACCTCTGCCCGGTACGATTGCGTCCAAACGCTCCAGCGCCGCGTCATAGCTCTCAAGCGGACGCAAAGTCGGCCGCAATGCAAAGAGCCGTTCGGCCTCGTCAGCAAACGGCACGCGCTCGCCGTCGATCATGTCCAGCCGAAAGCGCGCGCTGGAGACATACGCCGCTAGCGCTCGCGCGCGACGCTGCACCGCTGGATCGCGCGCTTCGCCAAGCGCCGTCGCGATCTGGGCACTTAGCGCATCGGCGGCAGTTTTCAGATCGGCGGTTGACCGTGGATGCGCTTCCGCTTCGGTCTTCCATTCGGGCGGACCGTAATAGGCGTCGATATAGCCTTCTTCATGCGTGCCGATTTCCAGCGCCAGCCGCACGTACGCTTCCGCGAATGGATTGAGATCAGGCTCGGCGCGCGGCGTGCACGCCGCCAACAACAAAGCCGCAACAAAAACCAAAGCCCGCATCGATCCCTCCACCGCAAGCTTAGCAGCAAATTTGCGCGCGCACGCTGTTTACGTCGCGGGAACCGGTCAGCTCGCCTCTTCGCGGTCTTCCAGAACCTCGGCGGCTTCCTCGTTAAGCGCCCGCCCTTCTTGGCGCGGCCGTGTGAACGGCGTCGGTTCTGGTGTCGTCGTGTTGTTGCGCCAGAGGCCGCGTCCCGCCTCGATGCCACCCGCAAGCTGCATCTCGAAGCGCTCGGCATCGCGCTCGCGTACGTCTTCAATCGTATCGGCGATGTCGAGGTCTGAGAAACCGAGATCGCGCAGCACAGCGGCGCTAAAGGTGAGCGAGGACTCAAAGAGTTCGCGGATTTGATAGTCGACGCCCGCCTTAACCAAACGCATCGAGTGACCACGGTCGAAAGAGCGCGCAAAAATCTTTGCGTGCGGAAACTCGGACTTGATCAACGTGACGATGTGATCGGTCGTCTCCGGCTTGTCGACGCAGATGAGAATGGCCTCCGCCGTAGCCGCGCCCGACGCGCGCAGCACGTCGAGCCGCGTCCCATCGCCGTAATAGACCTTGAAGCCGAAATTGCCCGCGACCCGGATCATCTCCACGTCCGTCTCGATCAGGGAAATATCAACGCCGCGCGCGAGCAAAGTTTGGCTGACAACCTGCGCGAAGCGTCCGAAGCCGACAAATAGCACGCGGCCATTCAAATCATGCGCCTCCTCGACGCCATCGAGCGAGACCTTCGGCGCAGGCGTAAATCGGGTTAGCAGCAGCACAACAATCGGCGTCAGCGCCATGGAGATGATCACGATCGCGGTCATCACCGCCGAGATGCGCGCGTCCATCACGCCGGTCGCAAGCGCCGCCGCGTAGAGCACGAATGCGAACTCACCGCCCTGCGCGAACAACGCTGCACGCCGGATAGATTCACGCTGATCGGCGCCGAACAGGCGCGCAACGCCATAAATGCCGAGCGCCTTCACCACCATGAACGACGCCACACCTGCCGCAATCAGCTGCCAATCGTTCAGCACCACCGTGACGTTGAGGGACATGCCGACGCTGATGAAGAAGAGCGCCAGGAGGATGCCACGGAACGGCTCTACGTCTGCTTCGAGCTGGTGCCGGAAGGTGGAGTCTGAAAGCAGCACGCCGGCGAGGAATGCGCCCATCGCCATCGAGAGACCACCGAGATCCATCAACAGCGCCGCGCCAAGCACGACCAGCAACGCGGCCGCCGTCATCACCTCGCGCGCACCGGAGCGAGCGAGGATGCCGAAGAACGGATTGATGACGAAGCGGCCCGCCAAAAACACGATCGCGACGGCGCCAACGCCAAGCGCAATGCTCTGCCAAAGCGGGGGCGCATTTTCCTGCACACCCAACGTCAAACCTGCGATCACCGCGACCGCGGCGAGCAGCGGCACGATCATCAGGTCTTCGAACAGCAGAATGGAGACGTTGCGTTGCCCTTCCTCGCTCGAGGTCTCGCCGGCATCGTCCATCATCTTCATGATCACCGCGGTCGACGAGAGCACGAAGCCCGACGCGCCGATCACCGCGGCTGCCCACGGCAGGCCAGCAGCAATTCCAACGCTGGAGAGCAACCCGATGCACGCAACAACTTGCGCAGCGCCCAACCCGAAAATTTCTTTGCGCAACGCCCACAGTTTCGCGGGACGCATTTCGAGGCCGATGATGAACAAGAACATCACCACGCCGAGTTCGGCGACGTGAAGGATGGCTTCCGGATCGCGGAAGATGCCGATACCGAACGGCCCAATCACCAACCCGGCCGCGAGGTAACCCAGCACCGAGCCCAGCCCCAGCCGCCGAAACAACGGCGCCGCGATCACCGCTGTCCCCAGCAGCGCCACCGCGTGTTCGAGGCCTAATCCACCGTCCGCCACAGCCTCAGCCGCCATCAGCGCAACCTTTTCAAAGAGAAGGCGCCCATGTGGCGCCCTTTATCTCGCCTTTGAACCCCTTCCCGGGGGCTCGAATCATTTATGTTGGTCCCTTCCCCGATTCGGAGCGCGATATGATCGAGAATACGAAGCTCACCGCGCTTGTCGCCTCGCGGATCTGCCACGACATGGTCGAGCCGATGAGCGCGATCATCCAAGGCCTTGAGATGATCAAGGACGGCGATGGCAAACCCGATCCCGATGCGCTGAATTTGCTGGACCACGGCGTTGGCAAAGCGTGGGCCAAGCTTGAGTTCTTCCGCTTCGCCATGGCCGGCGCGATGGCTGAGGGCGACAGCACCATCGAAGAAGGCAAAGCCGTCGCCGAAAAGCTGTACGGCGTTCTGAAGGCTGATCTCGTCTGGTCCGTGCAGCACGTGGGGATGCCGCGTCCAGCCGTGCGGGTGATCGTGAATTTGTTGCTGATCGCCAACGAATGCCTACCGCGCGGCGGCAAGGTTGAAATTACGGCATCGAAACAAGGCGGCGTTGGCGAAGTCATCGTCACTGCAACCGGCCCGCGCGGCAAGCTGAAGGACGCAACGTTTGCGGCGCTGAAAGGCGAAGGCGATGATCTCAACGGCCACACCATCCAGCCGACGCTGACCGGGCTTCTCGCGCGCCAAGGCGGGGTCGAGCTTTCGGCCCGCGAAACGCCTGGCGAGACTGAGAATAAGATCGAGCTGATTGCGCGCTCGGCTTCGTTTCAGCTCTAACTCGCCACAAGCCTAAAGCCTCCGTTAACCGGCGCGGACGAAGAGTTCCGGCGGAATCCGATGGAGTTCGCCACATGAGACGCTGCCTTGTCGTCGACGA
>JAPLOL010000167.1 GCA_026400735.1 Alphaproteobacteria bacterium
CAATCGTCTTTATCTTGAGCGCCAGAACCTTTCCGTGGAACGCCTGGGACGCGGTTTTGCTTGGCTGGATACAGGCACGCCCGACTCTCTTCTTGAAGCCGCGGAGTATGTGAGAACGCTTGAAAAGCGTCAGGGTCTCAAGATCGCCTGCCCGGAAGAAGTTGCTTACCGCATGGGCTTTATCGATCGTAGCCAACTTCTTCGTTTGGCCGAGAAACTCGCGAAATCGGGCTATGGCGAGTACCTCGCACGCCTGGCTGCGGAAGACGGCGCGCGCTGACACCGCTGCGCCAATTGCGCCACTTATTGTGGTGCGCCGGTCGGATTGACTATCTGCCGTGGTTGGTGAATTTCCGTGCCAGCCGAGGCTGCACGACTGAAACTGTGTCGTTGCACATGAGGGGATGAAATCGGCGATGGTCGCCAGTGGAGAACAGAAGGGGGCGATCCTCGTCCTTGGTATGCACCGCAGCGGAACCAGCGCGTTGACGCGTGGTTTGGAGGTGCTCGGCGTTTCGCTTGGCGACAACCTAAAAGAGCCGGCGGCGGGCGATAACGAGAAGGGCTTCTTTGAAGATTGGGCGCTCTCACTCATCAACGATGAGCTCCTGGCGCTGAACGGCGGTCGCTGGGACAGTCTATTTGCCCACTCGCCAGGAAGTGACGCCAACGGGGCGACCAACGCGCTCAAGCTTAAGGCCATCGACGCAATTCAAAAACAGTTCGGCGATGCGCGCTATTTTGCGTTTAAAGACCCGAGAAGTTGCCGGACAGTTCCGTTCTGGAAAGATGTGCTCGCGAAGCAAGGCCTTCCGGCGTTCTATGTTATTGCGTTTCGCAACCCAATCAGCGTTGCGCGCTCGCTTGAGCAGCGTGATGGATTCGCGCGGACCCGATCATATTATCTCTGGCTGCTGCACATGCTCAGCGCGGCGCGTGACACACAAGGTGAAGCACGTGTGTTCGTTGAGTATGACGAACTTCTCTCCGATCCCGCCGCAGTCTTAAATAAGATCGCCGATATGGTGGCGGATCCCATGATTGCGGTCTCGCCCGACAAGCTGCGCAAGTATGCGCGCGAGTTCTTGGATGCGGATCTGCGTCACCACGTTGATCGTCCGTCACACCTTGAACTCGACAACGCCTGCCCGCCAGCTGCCAAGGCTGTGTATGCTTTGCTGCGCGCCGAGAGTGGCGGTGAGACACCTGCAGAGGACTTGGATGCGGCGTGGACTCGCTGCTTCGAGAGCTTTGATCAGATCGCGCCGTACTCGTTGTTGATGGACACGCTTGATCGTGAAGCGCGCGCGATGCGCGCCGACCTCGAGCGCCGGTTGTTTGATTTGAACAACGCGCACACAAGCCTCGTGAACGAGTTTAAAGACCTAGGGGTATTGTTCGAGCAATCCCGAGCGGATCTTGCGTCTTCACGCGCGCGCGCGACGGAGCTTGCATCCCAAGTTGATGCGAGCTCGGCGCAGATTGTGGAGCAAAATCGCAAGTCGGCAGCACTGTCGGCAGAGATACTTGCGCTGTCGTCGGAGCTAAACACGCGAAGCGCAGCCTTTGATGAGGCGCGTAATGAAGCTGCTGCTGCATTGGACGAGCTACGGGCCGTGTTGGAGCAGGAGCGCCATGAGGGCGCGGAGGCGTTCAAGCGCGCTGCTGCGGAGTTTGAGAAGGACCGCGCCGACATTATCCAAGCGCTCCAACGTGTCCAAGCGCTGGCCGCGGCCGAAGGAGCACAAGCACTCGAGCATGCGCAGGCGCTTCGAAAAGCGCTTGTGGACGGGCGTATCCTCGAGGAGCGCATCGTTCATCTCGAAGAAGATCTGTCGGCCGCTCGCGAAGGCCATTCACAAGAGCTAGCGAGGGTCCACGAGGAGCATGCTGAACGTTTGGCTGACGTGCGTGACGAGCAGGCGCAAATTCTGGCGGATGTTTGCGCCGGTTACATCGAAGAATTGTCGCGTGCGGACGACGAACACGTTCAAGCGCGCGCGCAAACCGAGGCGCGTTACGAGCTTAGCATAACAAGCGCGTTGGCGGATGCGGAGGCGCGCCACGAGCGTAGTTTGGCAGGCGCCTTGGCCGATGCGGAGTCGCGTTACGAGCTTGGCATGGCAGGCGCACTGGCGGATGCGGAGGCGCAATACCGTGCGTTGATGTTGGCGCACGATTCCCTGCTTGAGCGGTTGCGCGCTGTGTATGCGTCTACGAGCTGGCGGGTCGCAGCGCCGTTACGCGCGATTAAGTCAACGGTTTCGGCGAGCTCTGTGAATGAAGCGGTGCCGGGGCCGGCGCCAGCTTTCCGGTCTCCAGAAATTGCTGCGGGACCGCATGCAAGTGCGCCGGCTGCGCGTGAGCCTCAGAACATTCGCCGCGTGCATTTCACGATTTGCGCGAAGAATTATTTGCCGATCGCGCGCACCTGCCTTCTGACCTCCGCAGCGATGCATCCGGACACCGAGCACTATCTCGTTCTGTGCGATGAGGTGGATCAAGATTACGATCCGTCGTCAGAGCCGTTTGCGGTGATTGCGGTGAGGGATGTCGCGATTCCGTGTTTCGAGGACATGGCGCTCCGTTACGATGTGATGGAATTCAATACGGCAGTGAAGCCATTTTGCTTCCAGCACTTCTTCGCGGCGGGTGCGGACGAGGTGGTCTACCTCGACCCAGATCTTTATTTCCTTTCGCCGTTGGAAGAGGTGCGGTCGGCGTTTCGGAACGGCGCCGAAGCGGTTGCAACGCCCCACATCACGTCACCAATCGATGACGATAAGAACCCTGGCGATGTCGATATGCTGCGCGCCGGGACTTACAATCTGGGCTTCCTGGCATTGCGCCGCAGGCCCGATGCGGAGCGTTTCGCTGGCTGGTGGGCGGAACGCCTGCGCACCGGCGCTGTGTCAGACATTCAGCGCGGCTTGTTCACCGATCAGAAGTGGTGCGACTTGTTGCCGAGTTTCGTTGGTCGCACGCACATCCTGCGCCATCCCGGATACAATCTCGCTTACTGGAACCTGATGCATCGGCCGGTCGCGAAACACGATGGGCGATGGACGGCAGCGGGGCGCCCAATCAGCTTCGTGCATTTCAGCGGCGCGTCCTTCCAGGACGCAAACGTGTTCTCGAAGCACCAAGACCGCTACGACGCTTCATCTATCGGAGCGCTGCGCGAACTTTACGATCAATATCGGAACGAGGTGCGCGCCAACGGCATGGGAACGGGACCGTCGTATCGCTACAGCTTCGACTTCGACGCAAAAGGTAACCGTATCCCGGGTGTTCTGCGGGCGTTGTATAGGGATGAGGTTGCTCCGGCGCCGGCAGAGATTGTCGATATCGGCGCGCTGATCGCCCGCGCGAACGAGCGGGCGGCGGACGTTCCGCTTTTCCACGATGTCGCGATCACACGCGTGATGCATCGCATTTGGAAGTCACGTCCCGATCTTCAGGCGGCGTTTGACCTGAATTCTGAGAACGGCCAACGTGGCTTTGTGGATTGGTGCGCGCACTCGTTTGCGCGTGAGTATGCGCTTGACGAAAGGTTCTATCCCGCCGCTTCAAGCCAAAGCGGGCGAGAGCCACCACCAGAGTCGACCGCCCCCGCATCTTTGGCGATGGTCTCACGCAGCATCCTTGCCAACGCGACATCGCTTCGTCCGCTCTACCGGCATTTGCCTGCGAACCTGCGCCAACGCGCGCGCGTGGCGCTGACGCGCGCGGCCTATTCAAATGCACGGCAGGCTACGTCCAAAAATGGGACGCAAGGAAATCCCGGCGCTGCGCTTGTGGGCTACGCGCGCGGTGAGCTTGGCATGGGCGAGCACGTGCGCATGACGGCAGTCTCGATGGAAGCCGAAGGCGTGCCGATGGGCATCGTGAACATTTCCGAGAACCTACTCGCGCGCCAAGAGGATCGCCGCTTCGATCACCTCCACAGCGAACAAGCCGATTTCCGCGCCAACATCTTCCACGTGAACGCAGATCAGCTCCCCGTAGTGACCGCGAGTCTCGGAGATCGGTTTCTCTCTGGAAAATGCAATATTGCGTATCCGTTCTGGGAGCTTGGTCAGTTCCCCGATGATTGGATGCCACAGTTGAACGCGATGGATGAGCTTTGGGCGCCGACGCGATTTATTCAGGAGGCGCTGGCGATAGCGCAACGCCCTGTTGTCCATATGCCAGTCGCCGTTGAGCTTGCTCCGGGATATGAGAAGTGGCGCCGCGAAGATTTCGATCTGCCCAACGACGCGTTCGTCTTCCTCTTCTATTTTGACCTAGCATCGTTCTCTTCGCGCAAGAATCCAGTTGGTGTGCTAGAGGCGTTCAAACTGGGACTGACCTTCGTAGGCGCTAGATTGCCGCGCGAAGTCCGTCTGGTTGTGAAGGTGATTTCCGCCGATCGCTTTCCGAGCGAGTTCGCGCATTTGCAGGAAATGACGCGGTCGGTTCCAGGTGTGGTGTTGATGCCGGACGTGTTCTCTGCGGACAAAATTCACGGGCTCGTCAATTGTGCAGACGCTTTCGTGTCCTTGCATCGCTCTGAAGGGTTTGGCCGCGGGCCAGCGGAAGCTATGCGATTGGGTAAGGTCGCGATCGCGACCGGATATTCCGGAAATATGGACTACATGAACGAGGCCAACAGTTTCCCTGTGCCGTTCCATCTGCGGCCGGTCGGCGAAGGCGAGTATCCGTACGGTGCGGGGCAGCATTGGGCGGACCCCGATATTCGCGAAGCGGCCACCATCATGGCGCGACTCATGGGCGAGCCATCGTTGTCGAGGGAAGTGGGCGCGCGCGCGCGCGCTTACATGATCGAACATCACGCGAAAGACGTCATCGGCCGTCGTTACGCAGATCGGCTGAGAGCAATCGGCGCATTGAACTAAGCGATGTCACGTCGCGTGCTCATTCTCGGCGGCCACGGTTTTATGGGTTCATGGCTGACCCAGTCGTTGCGGACGGCAGGCGCCGTTGTGATCGCGCCCACGCGTGCGGAAGCAGATATGTCCTCTTCCAGTGCGCTCAAGCAGGTCGTGGAGCAGGCGCACCCTGACACAGTGATCAATCTCGCGGGTATTTCGAGTGTCGCACACGATAACCTCGAACACCTCTATGACGTAAACACGCTAGGCCATTTGCGGCTGCTGCAAGCGGTTTCGGACGTTGCGCCGTCAGTGCGCGTTTTTCTTGCGAGCACAGCCAACCTCTATGGTGAGGGGGCGGAGGGGCGCGCTTTCCGCGAAACAGATGCGCCGGCGCCCAGGAATCACTATGCGAACTCTAAGTGGGGCGCCGAACAGCTTCACCGCTTGTTCAGCGAACTCGAGACATGTGCCGTAAGGCCGTTCAACTGTACGGGTCGTGGGCAAGGCGCCAAGTTCTTCATTCCGAAGGTTGTGCGGGCGTTTAGGAAGCGCGACGCGGAGATCGAGCTTGGCGATATCGCGATCCGCCGCGATATCGTCGACATTCGCGACGTGTGTGCGATGTGGGAGGCGCTGCTCGCTGCGCCGAAGCCGCCTGCAGTCGTGAATTTCGGAAATGGCGAAGCGGTAGCGTTTTCTGGCGTTATCGAAACTCTTGAACGGCTAAGCGGTCATAGTCTGCGGATTTTACGATCTGAACAGTTTCTTCGAACCGCTGATATCGCGTATCAGTGCGCCGACACGGCAATCATCGCTGGGCTTGGCTACCGGCGAAAATACGCCATCAACGAGACGCTCGCCTGGATGCTGGCGGAGGAGAACGTTCCCTGATGAAGCCCAAGGCTCTGATAACCGGCATCACCGGAATGGTTGGTTCTCACTTGGCGGACTATTTGCTCGCCGAAACCGACTGGGACATTTGTGGCATGGCGCGTTGGCGCAGCCCGCTGGACAACATCTCGCATTTGCTCGTGCGCGCAAATCAGGGTGACCGCCTTCGCCTCATTCACGGCGACCTTCGCGACTCGCTTTCGATGATGCACGTCGTGCGGGAAACAAAGCCAGACTATGTTTTTCATCTCGCCGCGCAGAGCTTCCCGAAGACAAGCTTTGAAGCGCCGATCGAAACGTACGACACCAATGTCGAAGGGACGCATCGCCTGCTAGAGGCGCTTCGTCAGCACGCGCCAGAAGCAGTAATTCACGTCTGCGCTTCGTCTGAGGTTTTTGGTCGGGTGCCGAAGGAGAAGCTTCCGATCAACGAGGAGTGCACATTCCACCCAGCATCGCCGTACGCGATTTCCAAAGTGGGCACTGACTTGATTGGCCGCTATTTCGCAGAAGCGTACGGCATGACTGTGATGACGACGCGTATGTTTACGCACACAGGTCCGCGGCGTGGCGACGTCTTTGCAGAATCGAGTTTTGCGAAGCAGATCGCGCTCATCGAGCGAAACAAGATTCCGCCAGTCGTGATGGTCGGCAACCTGCAATCCTTGCGCACGTTCGCGGACGTTCGTGATGCCGTGCGCGCCTATTATATGCTCGTGACCGTGAAGCCTACCGCAGGGCAATACTACAATATTGGCGGGGACTTCAGCTGCACGATCGAGCAAATGCTCGATACGCTTATCTCGTACTCAACTGTGAAGGGCATTGAGGTGAAGGTCGACACATCGAGGCTGAGGCCCATCGATGCCGACCTTCAAGTCCCGGACACGTCTAAGTTCCGGCAGCACACGGGTTGGCAGCCTCAAATCGGTTTCGAGCAGACGATGCGCGATTTGCTCGACTATTGGCGCGAGCGGTCAGACCAGGCGAGCACGCAACTCGTGAGGTAGCCCCTAAGGGGCATGCGATTGGGCCGGGGGAAGCGGATCGCGGCTGTCATCTAGAGCTTGCAGCAATGAGTGGATGTATTCGTCCTTCTTGGCGATCATCCCTTCCATCGTACGAATGGCGGTCGCGCGTTCCGCACTCTGAAGCTGCAGCGCACTAATCTTGTTGGAGAGTCTTTCTCCGATCAGCGAAGCGACGTCCCAATCGCCATTTGGGCATCTCATCCATTTGATCGAGGTGACGGCCAGCGCGCTCTGATTTTCATGGGTGGCGTGACCACGGCGCTCGCTTGCGGGATCGGAATAGCGAAGCGTTATTTTGCGCTCAGGTTTTTCATTCGGCTCAAGCGCGGTGGTGAAAATCAGGGTCTTGTCGTGGAGCTGAACCAGAGTTTGCTCGATCCGTTGATCGTCGATCGAGATTTCGAGGCTTGAGTAGTCAAAATTCTCAGCAGCGAACGGTGACTCAATGACAAGCGCTAGGCTGTCGTTGCACGTTGGCCAACGTACATAGAGCTCAGCGGGTCCCGGCGCCGCAGCAAAGCGCCAGCTGCGAAACTCGTCCTTTTCCGGTGGAAGCCAGCCTTCGCAAATCAGCGGATCGTCAGCGAGGGAAAGTTCGAAGCGGTCGCCCATGGCGAGTGGGGAAAAACGCTCGGATGCAACGGGAGCGAGCTGCGCGCGATGAGGACGGCGTTTCATGCGATTGTCGAGTTCGCGATTTGCGTCATCCCATAGCGCGAGGTCATGTTCGTTCGCATCGCTCATGGCTCGAGCGATCGAAGGCGGCGCGCGGTCGATCTCGTAGTGAGGTGAGGACGCGTTAAGGCTTCCGAAGGCGCAGGCAGTCCCTTCCAGAACCGGTACGTCGACAGCGCGCGCTCGACGGGGTGGCGCAAAATGACCAAGGTTCTGGCGCGGCGCTTGAAAGCGTCCCGATACCAAAGCGGTACGTGACCGCTGACGAACCGAATGCCCTCCGGCACTGACGCAGCGGTAGCGACGCTGATTTCGGCGCTTACGTCCTCGAGGCGGCGCCATTCGTGCGGGTAGAGGCATCCCTCGAGCACATGACGTACGGAAGTTCCCGCGACCTTCGGAATGTGCAGGAAAAACACTGAATCGCGCCAGATCGGGCGCGGCGAGCTTGTTGATTCGCGTTGCGCAGGCATGTCGAATTTTTTCCAACTGAAATCACTTATTCAACCGCTCAGTCTGTGAGTTCCGTCGGAAGTCGCGCAATATCTGTGGGAAATGTGTGTCGGAGTGGATGTTGATGTCAGTTTCGACACGGCGACGCTCTTTGAGCGCACGTAGCTTTTCTTGGGGGTGGCGCTCTGCTACGTCGAACGCGGTTCGAAGGACGAGGGGACACCCAATGCGATATTTGTTGCCGTTTGTTGCGTCGCTGGCGTTGATGGGCTGTGGCGGACAGCAACAGCAATCTGCGCAGCAACCTGATGCGCGCGTGCCAGAATGGGCGCAGGCTTATGTAGGCCGAAATTTTGCGGACGTGTTCCAACTCAATACCGATTGTATCGGTTCGGTTGATGCCGTCGTTGAGCGCTTCGCGGATGGCGGTGAGCGTATTCAAGGATGGGCTTGGAACCGCACTGCTCAGGCGGCGTACCCCAATCTTATCGCGGTCGATCCGCAAGGTGTCGTAAACGGCGTGGGGACCACCAACGCTGAGCGGCCTGACGTCGTTGAAGCGCGCAGCGATGTCGTCACCTCGCCAAGCGTTGGCTACGAAGTGCGGACGTTGAATCCCGCTGCGCCTTCCGCCGTGTACGCGGTGGATCCGGCCACGCAGACAGCGTGCCTGTTGGGCCGCACGACACTCTAATCGCTTAGATCAGTCCCCACTCGGTGGGGACTGTCGCGACGATGGCTTGGTTCTGGACTGTGAAACCGTTCATGGTCCAGAGCGACACTGTGCCGTCTGTGTTGTGCCAGAGAATGTCGTCGCGACCATCGCCATTGTAGTCGCCAACGTTCGCGATGCTCCACGAGAGCGGCGCGCCGCCAATCATCTGCGTACCAAGGGTCGCGTTTCCGTTCATTCGCCACATGGCGAGGCCGCCATCGCTGGTGTTGCGGAAAAGGATGTCCGCGCGGCCGTCACCGTCGAAATCGCCGATGCCCTGGACCTGCCAACTGGTCGGAACCGAGCCGATGATTGCTGCGCCCGTCTGCGTAACGCCGTCCGTCGTCCAACGCGCCATCGTACCATCTGTGTTGCGCAGCAGAATGTCGTCGCGGCCATCGCCGTCAAAGTCACCGATGCCGGCGATCGCCCAAGCGGCAGGCGCGGCGGACACAATCGATTGGCTGGCGATCGTGTTGCCGTCCATCAGCCAGACAGCAACGGCCCCATCATTGCTGTTTCGCCAGACGAAATCGTCGCGGCCATCGAAATTGAAATCGCCGACGCCTTGGAACTGCCAGTTGCCCGGCACGCCTGTGATGATCGAAGCGGCTGTGCCTGAGCCGTTGGCCCACACGGCAACTGCGGTCGTCGTGGTGTTGCGCCAAATGATGTCGTCGCGACCATCGCCACTGAAATCACCGGTGCCGAGAATGCTCCACTCGCTTGGCGCGCCGCCAGCGATGAAGGCATTGGTCTGGATGGAGCCGGACATCTCCCAAATCGCAGCGGCGCCTGTGTTGGCGTTCCGCCAGAGAAGATCTGATGTGCCGTCACCGGAAAAGGTGCGGAAGGCATTGTCCAGAACCACATTGCGATCGGTGAAGTTGAGCACCTCGACGCTCGCGAGTGTGTCGACGCCTTCAGCGCCCGCGGTCACCGTCCATGTTCCGTTCGGATTACGAATCCACGTCGCCGAGGTTGAAGCGATCGAATAACCGGCGGCGTCAACGCCACTGCCGCCGTTCAGCGAGTCATTGCCGGCGCTGCCGTACATCACGTCGTTGCCCGCGCCGCCGTTCAGCGTATCAGCGACGTCTTCCGCTCCGAGTTGCGGGGTTAGGCGCCAAACGGTTCCGCCAATGCCGATCGCGTAGAGCACGCCGTTGGCGCCTGTGACAAAATCCGTGACGCTAGAGAGTTGTGCGCCGGTAACTTGCGATGTGCGCAGAGTCACATCGACGGCGGCGCCATTCGCGACGGACAGAGAGAACAATCGGTTAGTGATGAAGTCTGCGAAAACGTACTGACCAACAAAGCCAGCGTTGTTGCCGACATACACTTCGCCGCCGGTGACCGAGGCGCCTAGCGATCGCGAATAGTCGTAAATCGGCAGCGTGAGCGAAGGGTCGCCGGGTTGTGGCGTTCCAGGCGGGCCGGGGTTGAACGGCAACGTGCCTTCCATGATCCGCCAGCCGAAGTTGCGGCCGCCCGCACCGCTCGCGAGGTAGTCAATTTCTTCGCGAGCGCCTTGGCCTACATCGGCGATGTAGAGATCGCCGTTGCGCGGGTCGAACGCCAGGCGCCACGGATTGCGCACGCCATACGCCCAGATTTCATCCGCCCCGGCCACGCCAACAAATGGATTGTTCGCGGGAATTGCGTAGTTGCGCGCAGTGTCAGCAGGGAAGCCGTCGCTGTTTACGTCGATGCGCAAAATCTTTCCGAGCAAAACGTCGGTGTTCTGGGAGAAATTGTTTGGATCGCCAGCGCCGCCGCCGTCGCCGATCGTGATGTAGAGATACCCATCGACAGGCGAAAATCCGATCCAGCCCCCGTTGTGATTGCTTTGGCCAGTTTGTTTGGGAACTTCGATGACCAATGTAGATGCGGTGTTGGCCACCGCGGGATCGCCCGCGGAGCGCGTATATTCGCGCACCTGCAGATCGCCCTCTGCATCGGTCATGAAAACGAAGAATCGACCGTTGCTTGCATAGTCAGGGTGGAACGCTAGGCCGAGAACGCCGCGCTCCCCGTCACGGGTGAAGTCACCTTGCGGGATGTCGAGGAACGTCGTGCGCGCGCCTGTCGCCTCGTTAATGCGCCAGATGATGCCGCTGTCTTTTTCGACCACGTAGAGGAAGCCGGCATCCGCGGATGTGTACGACGCAGCAACTGGCGACGCGATACCGGTGACGAACGCCGTCGATGTGATCGCCCCGGACGCACCTTGGCTGTGGCCATAGATGATGTCGTCGCCATCGCCGCCGTTCAGCGTATCGCCACCGCCGAAGCCCGAGATCACATCGGCGCCGACGCCGCCCGTTAAAACGTTGGCTGCGCCGTCACCGTTGAATGTGGGCATGCGTGCTCCGCTTCTGTTAAATCAGTCCCCATTCAGTGGGTACGTTGGCGACGATGGCTTGGTTCTGTACCGTGAAGCCATTCATGGTCCAGAGCGCGACTGTTCCATCTGTATTGTGCCAGAGAATGTCGTCGCGACCATCGCCGTTATAATCGCCAATGTTGGCAATGGTCCAAGAGAGCGGCGCGCCGCCGACCATCTGCATTCCAAGCGTGGCGTTTCCGTTCATCTGCCACATGGCGAGGCCGCCATCGTTGGTATTGCGGAAGAGGATGTCGGCGCGGCCATCGCCGTTAAAATCGCCGACGCCTTGGATCTGCCAATTGGTCGGAGCGGAGCCGATGATTGCAGCGCCGGTCTGGGTCACGCCATCGGTTGTCCACCGCGCGACGGTGCCATCCGTGTTGCGCAGCAAAATGTCGTCGCGGCCGTCGCCGTCAAAGTCGGCTATGCCTGCAATCGCCCAAGCTGCTGGCGCAGCCGAGACAATGGCTTGGTTCGAAATGGTGTTGCCGTTCATGAGCCAGACAGCGACGGCGCCGTCATTGGCGTTGCGCCAAACGAAATCATCGCGGCCGTCGAAGTTGAAATCGCCAACTCCTTGGAACTGCCAATTGCCTGGCACACCCGTGATGATCGAAGCGGCGGTGCCTGAGCCGTTTGCCCACACTGCAACTGCGGTCGTGGTGGTGTTGCGCCAGACGATGTCGTCACGGCCGTCGCCACTGAAATCGCCCGTGCCGAGGATGGACCATTCGCCAGGCGCGCCGCCGGCGATGTAGGCGTTGCTCTGAACAGCGCCGGACATTTGCCAAACCGCGACTGCGCCGGTGTTCGCATTACGCCAAAGCAGATCCGAGGTGCCGTCACCGGTGAACGTACGGAACGCGTTGTCTAGCACCACATTTCTGTCGGTGAATTGAAGTACCTCGACGCCGCTGACGGTGTCGAATCCATTGCCTGTAACTGTCCAGGAGCCGCTTGGATCGCGCACCCAGCTGCCTGAAGTTGATGCGACGGTGTAAACGGACGTGTCGATGCCATCGCCGCCAGCGATGAGATCGTTGCCAGTGCCGCCGATCAGTCTGTCGTTGCCGCCGTTGCCATTGAGCGTGTCGGTGCCAAATGCGCCGTTGAGCGTGTTGTCAGCCGAGTTGCCGATGATCGTATCGTCGCCGGTGCCGCCAATTGCGTTTTCAATCACGACGCCGCGCGCGATCGAGATGTTGAAGATAGCGAGACCGACGCTGTTGGGACTGCTTGGTCCGACGCTTGAGAATGCCTCAGCGCGTAAGTCGATTGTGTTGTTCGTTGAGTAGCCCGAGAAATCGAAGGTATCGATGCCGCCGTTGTCCCACACCGCAAAGATCGCAGCTTGGCCCGTAAGCGTAAGCGTGTACTCCGGGACACCGGTGTTCGAGTTGAACCCGTAGATCGTATCACCAGTGCGGGTCGTGACGTTCGCGCCGTAGAGGCGCTGGATCGCAGCGATATCGTGAAGTTCTGGCAGCGATGCATATTGCGAGGTATTCGCGCCGGTGTTGCCACCTTCAAAATAGCTCATGGCGGTGAACATGCGGGAGTCGGAATAATAGACTGCGTTCGCGCCGTATGTGATCGAGCCTCCGTTACCCGCGTTGTAGTCGCCGGGGTGGCTGAGGCCGAGAGCATGGCCAATCTCGTGCAGTAGGACTTGCTGGCCATAGGCGCCCACGACTGGCGTCGCGTTGTACGACAAGCTCGAGTTGATCCAGACATCACCCTGAACGCTCGAGATGCTTTGGTCGCCGGTGCTTGGATTAAACGCGAACGCTGCGGCGCCCGCGGAGCCGGTGCTGTAGTTGCCGAAAACGATGGCGGCGTTGTTCGAATAACCGTCACCGTCGTTGACGCGCACGAAGGTGATGTTCGCCACCGCCGCCCACGCCGCTAGTGCGGCTTCCGCCGCCGCGATTTGGCCTGCTGAGAAGCGCGAGAATCCCGCCGTGTCATCCGGCATCTGCGCAGGCGCCGAGGATCGATACGAATAGGTGACGACGGCGCTGGCGCCGAAAGTTTGCGCCCAGCTGTAGCCGTTACGCGAAATCTGTATCGCAGCTTCGTCCCATGAGAAGTGCGGCAGACTGTTGCCAGGAAATGCCGTCGGCGACGTCTCGCCCTGTGTGACCGTATTCACCGACAGCGTGTAATCGCCGGTCACGCTCGGATAATCAGGAGTTACGACCGGGCTATAGTGGCGCGCCACGATGTAGAACGTTCCCGACGTGGTCGCGCGATACATTAGAAATGAATCGAATGCTATTCCGCCGTCGTCGTTCTGGGCGACGAGCGCGCCAGTCGAATCGCGAAGTTCAACATACGCGTCGCTCAAGCTCGAACCGTCGAGCGAAAACGTGTACGTTTGCCCAGCGGTCAGCGTGACGCGAATGTAGTCGAGATCACCATTTGATTGGATGGCGCTTGAGAGCGAACCGCCAACCGTGATCGAAGTCGTCGTCGTGATGTTGTCGGCGATATCGTCGCCCGCAAATTGCGGACCTGGATCGAGCGTGATCGCCTGACTTTGCAACTCGATTGGAGCTCGAAAGTGGGAAAGCAGATCGCCGTATTTCACGCTTGGCGCTAGGTCGGTCGGTTCGGCGTTCTGCCAGTAGTCTCGAGTCCAGCTGCCCATTGCCATCTCCGCAAATGAAGTTGCGAAGGTCCTAGCATCCCGTCCGTGCCGTGCACAACCAGCGGGAGTATTATGTTACCCGCCGGGAGCGGTCAGGAAGGTGTTGAGATCGGCGTTCAGCCTCATGCCGAATATCTCAGTATTCAGCTCACTTTGGATCAACTCGAAGCCGGGAAGGGTGAGCGTAACATCGATCTTCTGAGCCAGGTCGCGTCCCGTCGCGTTGTTGATGATGATGTTCTGGAGCGACCCGTCAGTGAGGTTGTGCACTAGGGCGGTTACGCCGGCTTCATCCTCGATCACAACGCCGCCCAGGCCGCTCACCCCGCCCAAACCGAGCGCATTCAGCTGTTCGGGCGTCATGTCCGAGATGTTTTGGCCAACTTGGCCGACCGTCTGATCAACGAACGCGCCGACGTCGGTCCAGGTGAGATTGGTCACAAGTGCGGGAACGCCGTTGACCAGCGTGGTGACGGTTGCGCCAAAGTTGAAGTTCAGGTTCCCGATCTCGAACCCGCCGCGATGAGCGTCCATGTCGTCGGCGCTCATGACTTCCACATCCTCCGCCCAGGTCTCATCGGCGAATGCCGGTGTCGACAGTGCGGCAAGGAAAATTCCGCAGAGTAGGAGCGCACGCATTGTCACGACCCTGGAACCGGCGGTGTGACGGGCGTGATCTGATAGAGCTCGCGAAAGCCTAGCGTGAGGTCAGTTGCCGAGATCGGCTGTTGCGCCATGTTGAGCGGAGCGCGCGACCACGGACGCCATTCTTCGGCGCGATTATAAGTGGCGGCAGGCCAGTTCGCGGGCGTCTGGCGGATCGCGAGGACGACGCCGTTCCAAACTTCGGCGAATTCCGCGCGCGTGTAAGTCTGGATGCCGAAGGTTGGATCCCCGACCAACACGCGATCGGCGCTGATGCCTTTTACTACAACGAAATGACGATAGCCGTCGTGCGAAATCAGCGCGATCGTTGGTACGTCGAGCGTCGCCAAACGATCGAGCGTTAGGCGCAATCCATCGGCGCGAAAACCGCGGCCTTCGAGATAACTGCGCATGTCGAGCATCGAAAAGCCCACCGAGCGGATGCGAGCTTGATCGCCGCGATCGTACATGGACTGAAACACTTCGCCTTCATTGACGCTCAAGCCGTAGTGAAAGCGCAGGAGCGTGGCGACCGCGGCTGAGCCGCAGCTGTAATCGTATTGTTGGCGTACAACCGTGCGGAACGGGATGTCGCGCCAGCTGACGACTGAAACGTTGAAACTGCCGCCGCCTTCACCATGCGTGCGCACTTGCGCATCTGCGGGCGTGGCCAGGCACATCGCGGCAAACGCCGCGCAGAGCGCAACGCCGCCCCGCAGGGAGCGGGACGGCGTGCTCAAAAAGGTATCCGCGCAGCGGGTCATGAACCCGGAACTGGCGTCAGCACGACCGAAACGTTCATGCTGGACTGAAGGTTGTTGTTGTGGCCGGTGTTGATCACGAAATTGCCGATCCCGTCATAGCCGGAGAAAGCTCCCGACGAGATTGTCACTTGGCCCGAGCCGACGGTATCGCCGGTCACTGTGTTGCCGTTGTTGGTCGCGTTCAGGAATTGATCTGTATCGACAATCACCTCGACGCCCGTCCCTCCAGAGAGGGCGTCCATGTCTTCCGAGCTCAAAAGCTCCGTTCCGCCGGCGTTTGCCTGCGAAGCCGAAGCGGGGAGGGCTTCCTGAGCTGACGCTGCGCTGGCCGAAACCAGAACCGCGGC
>JAPLOL010000122.1 GCA_026400735.1 Alphaproteobacteria bacterium
GCCAATTCCATGATCCGGGGGTGGTAGAGGTCGTCCATCCGCCCTTATGTGGCCTTCCTTCGCGGGCAAGCAACGGGCAAAATCGGCCCTTCGGAGCGGCGCCATGTTGAGACGCACACTGTTGATCAGCGCGCTAGGCGCGTGGCCTGCAACCGCGTTTGCGCAAACAACCGCACCGCAACAGCCCGCCACACCGCCGCAAGCGCAAGCGACGCAAGCCAGCCAAGCGCCACCACCACCAATCACGCCCGAAAACGCGCTCGAATATGCGTTCGTCTCGGCGCTCACCAACCCCAACATGCGGCCGATCTTCAGGCGCTATTTGCTGGAGACACACGTCGCACTCGCGTTGACGACGGCGGCGGACAATTCACCGCCGCGCCGCGTCCGCGTGCGTGAGGGTTTCACAGCAGGCGCGATTTTCACGAGCGAGCAGCGTCTGACACAAGCACTTGGCGCTGACGCGCCGCACATCATGATCAACGGACGAGCCGCATTGACGCGCCTCGTCGGCGGCAATGTCGTGATCAATCCTGGCTATGTGCCGATGCTGACGCTCGAGCCCACGGATGTTGCGGCGTATCTTGCAACGCCAGGCGAAAGCTCAGCCGGGCCCACCCAATAGGCCATCATTGCCGCAGCGCCGGTCATAAAGTCCGCGCGTGCGATCAAGCGCTTCGCCTTGAGCAAACAAGTGTACTTGCCATGTGTGCGTGCAACCATTCGCGGTGGTCGTCTTGCGGCACACTTGCGCGGGCGGATCGCCGCGATTGCCTTCAGCACGCGGCGGCGCCGCGCCGCAATTGAACTCGTTGCGCCGAAGATCGGATGACACTGCAGCGACCTGCAGGCCCGCACCGTAACGGCTCGCCACGCCTTGTTGGAACGCTTCAAGCGTCGCCGCTTCCGAAGCATTGCGCCAATCGCCGAGACTGATTGGCGCCGAGGGAATAGCCGCCGGGCCCGTTGGCCCCGGCGTCGCGGCGCCGGGCAGCGTTTCGCAAGCGCCTAAGAGCAGCGCCAAGCTGACGGCGATCGTACGTGCGTGCTTCATAACCCTCACCTGTTGGCGCCGAGGCACATTTGCTCAAAGCCGGCGACCGCCTCGCGCGTGCCGCGCTCCAGCACAACATACCAGTCAAACGCGCATTGGCGCTCCATGATTTCGATGCGGCAATCGAGACGCCGTTCGTCCTCGCAAGAAAAACCGTTGGCCTCGAGGCTGGCGCGGAGCTCGGCGTTCGTCTGATTGGCGAAACGCTGACGGATCTGGGTCTGGAAGGCAGGTGCGTAGACTGCGGGATCGGCGCTGCGCCATTGGCCGAAATCGATGCCGCCACGGCCGACGCCTTCAGGGGGCGCCGACACCGCCGCAGCCGACGGCGGCGGTAGCGCTTGCCCGCGCTGGACCGGAAACGGCGACGGACTGCTGGCTGGCTCGTCGGCAGCGCCACCGCCGCCCGTGGCGCACGCGCCGAGCAGTGCAACCAAAGCTAAGACCATCACTCGCATGCGTTTTCCTTTGTCCCTGCCCGCGTGCTTAGTCGGGGCGCGGGGCCACTTCAAGGCGCGCGCCTGCGGGCGTGCTAGGACGGGGCCATGAAGGAAAAGCAGACCGAGAAAATGCGAGGTCCGACGCGCGCCGAAGGTAAGTGCCTGTGCGGCGCCGTCGTGGTCGAGATCGCGGTGCCAGCGCAATGGGCCTGGCACGATCACTCGCCATCAACGCGGCGCGCACATGGCGCGGCGTACGCAACGTTCGTAGGCTCCTGGGCCAGCCGCTTTCGCATCGTGCAGGGCGAAGGCAATCTCACACGCTACGAAGACAAAGAGCGCGGCGGCGTGCGCAGCTTTTGCTCAACCTGCGGATCGCCCGTCACCTTCCAACGCAACAAGCAGAACGTGAACATCCCACGCGCGCTCTTCAACAGCGGCGTCGGCCGCGAGCCGCGCTATCACATCGGCATCGATGAACTGCAGGAGTGGACCTACCTCGGAGAGAAGTTGGGCCCACTAAAAGGCTTTCCGGGCGTGGTGTGGACCGGCGCGAAGAAGAAGCGCTAGCGCTATGGCGCATGGAGCGCGGCGCCTCCGGCGACGCAGGCGCGACCGGCGGTCGCGCCTGCCAACCATGAGATGTCCCGACGTCGGCCTTAGATCTGCGCTACGCGGCCCATAAATAGCTTTGTCTCCGTCGGCTTGTGACGCAGCACGATAAAGAACGGGTGGTCGGCTTTAAACTCGATCGGCGGCGCCTCGGGTTGCGGCATCATCGCGGTCGCGCGCATGTCGATGGCGGTGACGGCGGCTGCTTCCGTACCCTCTTCGTCGATGGCGAGGAACGTCTTGTGGATCACCGCGCTAACGGCGAGACGCTCTTGCTCGGTGACGCCGGTGAAATCGGCGCCGTCCATGAACGCGAGCCGCAAACCGAGGCCCTGGAGTTGCGGCACCAGATCATAGTCCGTGCGCATCTCAACTTTCGGCAGCGTCACATCGAGGCGCGGGCGTTCGGCGCCGTCGAGATCGCCAAGCCAACGATCCAGCGTCGAGCCCATGAGTTGACGCTCGAACGCGGCAAGACCATCGCGCGCACGCGGTAGAAAGACGGCGAGCGAGAACGCGCCATCGTCATAAAGAAACTCAGCCGCCTGAAAGCCCTCGCCTTCGTAGTACGGCGTGCGGAAAACCTTGTGCATCAGCGGCGCGCGCTGCGTGGCGCCGCTCTCAGCGAAGAAATCGCCGTCGCGCGTGGCGTTGGCGGAGAATTGCTGCTGCCACTTGCCTTTGAAGTAGACGGCATTGGTAAGCACCAAACGGCGCGCAGGATCGGGCTCGGTCAGAATTTCGGGAATGCGATCACGGGTTTCGCGCGCGGCCCAGGCATTGATGGTGCGCAGCGCCGCCGCTTGGTTGGCGATGAACGGCACGGCCTCAATGGTCGCGCCGAGTTCTTCGTGAATGGTGCGCGCATAGGCGGCGCTGAGCGCCATCGTGCGCTCGACCCACGCAGCATTCGCCGTCGTGAATTCGCTGCGCCCGGTCTGCGCGGCAAGCGCATCGCTTTGCGCGCGCGTGCGTACGATCTGCGCGGCGACGTTCGGATCGAAGCCAAAGGTCGCCGCCATCTCAGCAGCGGTTTGGCCCCGCGCGCCGGGATAGAGCAACGTGAAGGCGCTCAAGACGCCGTACGGCGAAACGAACTGATTGCCCCCCGGCGCAGCAAGCGCGCGATAAAGGCCGAGGTCGAAGGAATCAGGCAACGGGGTCAAGATGGGCGCCGGAACGGGCGTTGGTTGCGGGATTGGCACCGACGTTTGCAGCGGCGCGGCACTTGGTGCGCCTGCGCATGCAGAAGCCGCGGCGCAAGCGGCCGATAAAAGTATAGCGCGGCGGTGCATGTCATGTCTCCTGCCCTCACGGTCTATCGTGACTTCACATCAGGCGAAGTGAAGGCGGAAGTTTGCAAGCCGTGCGATCTCGCGCTCAGCCGCCGTTCAGGTTCAACCCTTGCGCCGCCAGGTGCTGCCGCTGGCGCTGTCCATCACTTCCACGCCGCGCGCCGCCAGCGCGTCGCGGAGCTGATCGGACTTGGCGTAATCCTTCGATGCCCTCGCTTCCACGCGCTCCGCGACCAAGCGATCAATCTCCGGCGCCTCATCGCCAAAGCTGGCGCGAAACCAGTGCTCGGGATCATCCTGCAGGATGCCGAACAGGTCGGCGGCAGCGAGGAGATCGCCCTTCGCTTTCGCCATGTCGGCGGGCTTCTTGGCGATGTTCGCGGCGGTGGCGAGTGCCGAAATTTCTGCAATGGCCGCCGGCGTATTGAGATCATCGGCCAGCGCATCCACGAGCGCCTTCGGCGCTTCCACACCCGCAGCGTCCACGTCCTTCAGGCGCAGCACGGCGCCATAGAGGCGATCCAAGCTCGCTTGCGATTGCTTCAGCAGATCATCCGACCAATCGAGCGGCGCCTTGTAATGCGCGGAGAGTAGCGCCCAACGGATGGTCTCGCCCTGCCAGCCCTGCTCCAACAATTCCTTCGGCGTGATGATGTTGCCGATGGACTTCGACATCTTCGTCTTGTCCATCGTCAGGAAGCCATTGTGCATCCACACGCGCGCCAGTTCATGCCCATGCGCGGACTCACTTTGCGCGATTTCGTTTTCGTGGTGCGGAAAGATGAGATCGATGCCGCCGCCATGAATATCGATCGGCGAGCCGAGCTCTTCCTCGATCATGGCCGAGCACTCAATGTGCCAGCCAGGTCTCCCAGCGCCAAACGGCGCATCCCATGACGGCTCCCCCGGCTTCACACTTTTCCAAAGCGCGAAATCGGACGACGACCGTTTGTCATCTTCGCCCTCGACGCGCGCGCCGGCTTTCAAATCATCCTGGCTACGCCCCGAGAGCTTGCCGTAGTCCTCGTCGGCGGCGACCGAGAAGTACACGCCACTCGGCACGACATAAGCTGCGCCCTTCGCGATCAGCTTCTCAATGACCGCGATCATCCCCGGCACATTCTCCGTCGCGCGCGGCCGCAGCGTCGGCGTCAGCACGTTGAGCGCGCCCATGTCGGCTTCGTATTGCTCTTCAACCGCACGCGTAATGTCGGAAATCGGCACGCCGCGCTCGATCGAGGCGTTGATGATCTTGTCGTCGATGTCGGTATAGTTGCGCGCGTAGATCACGGCCTTCTCGCCGTAGGCATGCCGCAGCAACCGGAAGAGCGTGTCGAACACCACAGGCGGGCGCGCGTTGCCGATATGGGCGACATTATAGACCGTCGGCCCGCACACATACATCGTCACCCGCTTGGGATCAGTGGGCGCAAACGGCTCTTTTCGCCGCGTCAACGTGTTGGTGAGCTCAATGTTCATGGCGGCTGGGTTCTAGCGGAGCGATGTGCTACACTCCATATCTCTTACGGAGCCGTTTTTAGGCCCCGTCGCCTGAGGTGAATTTTCGGGCGGGCGTTAAGTCCGGGTGTCCAGCTGGTCCGTATAGGGCCTCTAGGAACCCTCCCGGCTCGACCCCCGTCCCTCAGACTAAGGACTGTTTCCCTGATGAGTGAGATTCTGAAATG
>JAPLOL010000134.1 GCA_026400735.1 Alphaproteobacteria bacterium
GACCTTCGCGCCGGCCTTTTCAAGTTGGGCCTTGAACTTTTCGGCATCAGCCTTGTTCACGCCTTCCTTCACCGGCTTCGGTGCGCCTTCAACGAGGTCCTTGGCTTCCTTCAGGCCGAGACCCGTGATCGCGCGGACTTCCTTGATGACTTCGATTTTCTTGTCGCCAGCGCTGGTGAGTTGGACCGTGAACTCGGTCTTCTCTTCAGCGGCAGCGGCCGGAGCGCCACCGCCAGCAGCGGCGACAGCAACCGGAGCGGCGGCGGAAACGCCCCACTTTTCTTCCAACATCTTCGAGAGCTCAGCAGCTTCGAGGACGGTCAGCGCCGAAAGGTCTTCGACGATCTTATCGAGGTTTGCCATGATTTCTGTTCCTGACGTTTTGTCTGTATTTTCAATGCAATGCGGAAATGACGGTTAGGCGGCGTCCTTGGTCGCGTAAGCGTTGAGAACGCGGCGCTGCGAGAACACCGGCGATCTTGGTCGCGGGCGCCTGCACGAGGCCGATAATCTTGCCGCGCAGCTCGTCGAGCGAAGGCAGCGTTGCAATTGCTTGCACGCCTTGCTTGTCGAGCAGCTGGTCGCCGAACAGGCCGCCAAGAATGACGAACTGTTCCTTTTCCTTGGCGTACGCGACAGCCACACGGGCTGCTGCGATCGGATCCGTGGAATAGGCGATGGCCGTTGGGCCCTTGAACAGGTCAGCGGCGGACGCCTTAGGCGTGCCGTCGATGGCCAGCTTCACGAGCCGGTTCTTTACGACTTTGAGCGCGCCACCTTCGGTACGAAGGCGATTACGCAGCACCGTCAATTCCGCAACAGTCAAACCGGTGTAATGGCCAATCACCATCATCCCGGCGCCGGCGAACACGCCTTTCAGCGATTCCACCGTTTCGGCTTTCTGAGCACGATCCATTGCGGTCTCCTCAGTCAGCGTCCGGCCAATCCGGGCGCTGTCGTAAGCGCGCGCGGACCAACCGGCCGGTGGTTAAAACCCCCGAGCGGCGCGCGGTCTGCGCGCAGCCTGTCCCAGGAGCCGGCCTGCGGGAGACGGCTTGACAGCCACCCCCGAAAAACGTCAGCTTCTGCCTATTGCAGGTGATGAAAACCAAGGTTTTCAACACATTAAGCCGCGCAAACAGCGCCCTCTCGGGCGGACCATCTACGTGGCGCCTGCAGTCTCGGACAGGGTCGACGGGAGGTTAATCCCGCCGGATCGGGGCATATGCACGCTTTATTGCAGCCTTACGACCCTCATCCGTCATCCGCACGCGCGTCAGCGGCTTGCGGTCGATGAAGCTCTTGTCGATCGAGACGTAGCCCGCCTCTTCTAACTTTCGCAGGTGCACGGAGAGATTGCCCTGTGTGACGTCGAGCAGGGTCTTTAGCTCGGTAAAATCTGCGACCTCGGACTCCGCCAGATACGCCATCACCCCCAGGCGCACGCGCCCGTGGATGACGTCATCCAGCTTACCGATGTCGAAAGAAGCCATGCGCGTTTAGCCGCCGGCCTTCTTTGCGCCGCGCCAAATCACCCAACCTGGGATCGCCATGCAAACGATCAGCGCGATGCCGAGCACAAGCAGGAACGTGCCGATGTCGATGTAAAGCGCGACGCCCAGCGCCACCGTTGTGACGAACCAACCGAGCGCAACGAACAAAAGCCACGTGCGCCGCAGAATCGCCCACGCGACGTACCAGGCAACGCCCTGGATCATGCAGACGACAATGGGGTGATAGAGCCAGAGCCCAAAGCTCTCGGCCTTGGTTGCGCCGTAAGCAAAAACGATCGCCAATGTGAGGTTGGCGATCCCCGCGCCTTGAAACACCGCGCCCAGAGCACGCGACGCAACGCCGCCGGGCGGATTTTTGCGATCTTTCCAAATGATGATGCCGAGGATCACGCAGAAGATGATGGTCGGCACGATCGCGATAGCGAGCGATGCGAGGCCGCCTTCAGGGACAACGTGCTGCGTTTGTAGCCAGTACAGAAAGCACTGGCCGCCATAGAGCGCGCCTGCCCAGGTGAACGCCTCACCGATGGTGGATTGCATCGCGACGCCGCCGCTAACCAGCGAGCGCATGTAGGCGAGATCATCGCGCGCACTCTCGATATCGGTTGCCATCACCCTCTCCCTATTCCGCCGCCGCAAGTTGCGGCGCGCCGCGCTTCACCTTGGAAGGCTTCTGCTTCTTACCGTTGAGAATCGAGCCGATCCAAGAATAGCGCACAATGAGCTGATAGCTCGCCAACATGATCACGAACGCCACCGCAAGGATGAGCGGGTATTTTGCAAACCAAGGCCACTGATACGGCGCGATCAATGTTTGCAGCGCGATCAGGATCGGCAGGTGGACGATGTAGATCCAATACGATGCGTCAGCGAGATAACGCCGCGCCGGGCTGTGGCCGGCGAGGTGGCGCATGGCGAAGCCAATGATTGCGATCGTCCAAGCCCAGCTCGCAAAGCCGTAGAGCGCCCCAACGCCAGCCGACTTCACGCCCGGCTCTGCCATCGCCAGCACCGGCACCGGACCACCGGCCAATATCAGCGCCGCGGCCGTCGCACCGATCGCCGGCACAAGGTAAAGCGCCCAACGCTCGCTCCAACGCTGCAGGATTTGCGGCTGGCGATTGATCAGCCACCCAAAGCCGAACGCCAGACCGTACGCAACAAGCGCAGCGGTGTTCGGCACTAAGCCAGTGTCTGGCGTTGGAATGCCAAACCACATCATCCAGTTCGGCTTGAAATAAAGCGCCACAGCAACTGGAATCGCCAGCAACACCGGCGCACTGAAACCCGTCAGAAAACGCACAGCTGGATCAACTAGACCCGAGCGCATCGTGCCCTTTCGATCGATCAAATGCACAACACCCCGCAACAGCAAGGCCGCTGCGTAGAAGATCAGCAGCACATACAGAAACCAAAGGTGCAGCAGCGGGAACGTCTCGACCGTCAATGGTGGAGGCGGCGGGCCTTCAGGCGCGACACCACCATTTGCTTGCACTGCAGCCCAGATCAGCACCGCGATGAAAGCGGTCAGCACGATCGGCCAGAACATCGCGAGGGGCATGGCGATCCGCTTGGCGCGGTTCATTACAAACGCGCCGACTCCGAGCCGCTCAAGCAACAGGCGGCCGAAGAAGCCTGCGAGAACGAAAAACACGGTCATCCGGAACGTGTGCAGCGCAAAGAACAACACTGAGAGCTCCACGCTCCGCGATGCGTCCATCACCATCCACATTTGTTGACCCGGCAGAAACGACAGGGTCGCGTGGAAGAACACGCCAAGGATCAGAACCCCGCCGCGCACCGCATCGAGCGCGTGATACCGCTCGCCACCGCCAACACCCTTCATAACCAACTCCCTTGGCTCGGAACGTCCGGCCGAGGCATGGCTCTATCTCAACTAGTTTGTTTTGTAAACTTGTTCGTTGACGCGATATGCCTGCTGATATAGACATGATGTACGTTATTTTTTACATTACGTAAGAAAAATCAGACAGAAAGCGGTAAGAATGTCGTTCCGAGAAAAGCGTGCCTGGATCGTCCTCGTCACCTACGCCGCGGTTTTTGGGGGCTATTTCTTCTTGCTCTCACAAGCTTGGGACGAGGCTTACGCGCGCGGGCTGACCATTGGCCTGACCGTCGGCGCCATTGTCGTCCTGGTGATCGTGGCCGTGGTTCTGAACATCGCACTCGCCCTTCTCGCGCCGAAGGAAGCCAACGCACCCGCCGATGAGCGAGAGACGATGATCGATCTCAAATCGGAGCGGATCTCGTCCTACGTCCAGTCCGCAGGCGTTGTTTGCTTGATCGGTGCGCTGCTCGTGGGGTGGAACGCGATCCTGGTCGCCGTACTGCTGCAAGCAAGCTTGGTGATCGCCGAGCTCGCCAAAGCCGGCACGCAGATCGCCTACTTCCGGCGGGGCGCGTAATGGCTATTGAAAATGAAATCCGACGGCTGCGCTTCGAGAACGGCGAGATGACGCAACAAGCCTTAGCCGAACGCGTCGGCGTCACCCGTCAAACCATTATCGCGATCGAGCAAAACAAACACGCGCCTTCGCTCGAAGCCGCGTTCAAAATCGCGGACGCGTTTGCCGTGCCGCTAGAGACGGTGTTTCGCTGGAGTAAGAGTTAGGCGGCGACGGCTGTCAGCACGACCGCGCCACGCTTGGTCGCAACCAAGGTGTGCTCGTACTGAACCGTCGGCCGGCCAGTATCGGCGCGCAGCGTCCACTCATCGCCGCCCTCGATGGCCCATTCCGAGCCCATCGAAAGAAACGGCTCAATCGTGAACACCATTCCCTCGTGAATGCGGCGGCGTTCGCTCGGATCATGCCAAGTCGGGATCGATGTCGGCTCTTCGTGCAGCCCACGGCCAACACCATGGCTCGCGAGATTGCGTATCAGCGAATAGCCATTCTTCTCGGCAAAGGTTTCGATAGCGGCGCCGATGTCGCCCAGCTTGGAGCCGGCACGCACGCTATTGATGCCCGACCACATGGCTCGCTTGCCATCGCGCATCAGCTTGTCGATCCGCGTCGCCACCGGCGTCAGCGCAAAACTGGCGCCGGTATCGGCGAAATAGCCGTTGAGTTCAGCGGAGACATCGATGTTCACCAGGTCGCCGGCCTTGAGAACACGCTCGCCCGGTATGCCGTGCGCAATGTCGGGAAACACCGAAATGCAGGTTGCGCCAGGAAAGTTATAGGTCAACGCCGGGGCGGGCTGCGCCCCTTCCCGCTCCAACAACACGCGACCGAGTTCATCCAGCTCGCGCGTCGTCAAACCCGGCTCAAGCGCCCTGCCCATGGCGTGCAGCGTGTTCGCGACGATTGCGCCGATCTTTTTCAGCGCCTCTAGATCGTTGTCGTTGTCGATTGTCACTCAGTTCGCCGCCGGTTTACGCACGACGTAGACTTTCTCGGCCGCCAGGCGGTGACGCTCGTTTTCCTCGGGCGAAAACAGGATTTCTTCCGCCACAAACCCATGGCTCGCGAGCAGCTTCGGGAAATCGAGTCCGTACAAGCGCACGTGCGTTCGCCCGCAAATGCGCTCGATCTCTGCTTGCGGCGTGCCCGGCGGCGGATTCCAGGTCTCGTCCGCTGTCACGTCCATTGGCACCGAAAAGACACCAACGCCGCCTGGCTTCATGACGCGAAAGCACTCGGCCATGCCCTTGGCGTCTTCCTGCACGTGCTCAAGCACGTGGTTGCAGACGATCACATCGAACTCGTTGTCCGGGTACGTCAGCGCCGTGATGTCAACGACGGCGTTCGCAACTGCGCTGCGCTTGATATCTCCCGCGACGTACTTCGGATTGTTTTTCCATTGATGGAAGAACGGACGCTCCGCCGAAAAGTGCAGAACGCGCTTGTCTTTTGGGTCGAGGTTATTGCGGCGAAGGTAGAGCGCGATAATCCGGTCCCGCTCTTTCGACGCGCAGTTCGGGCAGCGCGCCTCCTGACGCGGGCCCGCGCTCAGGAAATAGCCGGTGAAGCCGCAAAGCGGGCAATTGCGCTTCTGACGCGCGCGGAAGTGCTGCATCGGATCGCGCACCGTTCCGCGGGATATTTCTTCAGCAAGGGTTGGCCAGTTCAGTTGTGTCATGGGCGCTCCTTAGCACGGGAGTTTTTACGCGTGTAGCGGGAACGCCCGCCCCTGCGCACGCGGATCGCACCTTCGGCGCTAGGCCTTCCAATCGATCGCCATATCAACCGCCCGCAGGTCGAGCTTCGAGCTTGGAATTGCGGATTCCATATAGAGCCGCACGATATCCGCGCGCTTGATTGGCGCGTCCGCCTGGACGTCTTGGATTTCGCCGGCTGCGAACGCGGCGAAGCTCTGCGCCACCGATCCGAAAACATACATCAGCAGCAAAGGGTCTAGGTTGAGTTCGAGAAAGCGCGCCAAGAGCCACGGCCCGTGCTTGCGCACCGCGTCGGCGGGCAGTTCGGTAACGTGGTAGCGGGAGTCAATTTGAGGTCGCCCGAAATCTCGGCCGCCGACCTCCTTTGCCGCACGCTTCGCAATCTCCTGCGGTTTGACCTTGTCGCCGATCTTCGGATCTTTCGCGGCGCCGGCGGAGAGATTCCAAAACGATGGCGAAGCTTCGCTGCCGTCCAGCAGACACGCGTTGATCGCATCGCCGAAATAGTAGTGATCGCCAGCCTTGGTCGAAATTTCGACGAGCGTCGTTTCTGTCTGTTGGATGGCGCCGAAGCGCAACATCGCTCGCGCCTGCACCTGCGCGAATATGCCAGCCAGCGCGCCAAGAGCGCTGACGCCATTAGCGGCGTTCAAGACGCCCGTTTTTTTGTCGCGGTACGAGGCGAGAATGTAGCCACCCACCTCGGCCGTACACGCCTTGACGATTTCTTCTGTGTTCATAGGCCCCGCCTAGCACAGCAAAAACAAAAACGCCCCGGCTTTCACCAGGGCGTTTTTAAGCTCTTACAGGGTCGCCATGTCGATGACGAAGCGGTAGCGCACGTCGCCCTTCACTAAGCGCTCGTAAGCGCCATTGATGCCGTCCGGGGCGATGACCTCAATCTCCGGTGCGACGCCCTTCTCAGCACAGAAATCCAACATCTCTTGGGTTTCACGAATGCCGCCAATCGGCGAGCCGCCCACAGAACGCCGGCCCATCAGCATGGTGAACACCGCTGGCCATTGGTGGCTCTCAGTAACGGGCGGCGCCCCGAGCAAGCAGAGCGTACCGTTGCGGCGAAGGAGCCTGGTAAACTGCTCAAGATCATGCGCCGCGGAAACTGAGTTGATGATCAAATGAAAACTGTTCGTGTGCGCCGACATTTGCGCGGCGTCCTTCGAGAGGACGACCTCATCGGCCCCAAGCCCCTTGGCGTCCGCAACCTTGCTTTGAGATGTCGTGAACACGACGACATGCGCGCCCATCGCCTTTGCAAGCTTCACCGCCATGTGGCCTAGTCCACCAAGACCAACGACGCCGACCTTGTGACCGGGTTGCACGTTCCAGTGACGCAACGGCGAGTACGTCGTGATGCCCGCACACAGCAAAGGCGCTGCGTGCTCTGAACTCAAACCGTCCGGGATGCGCAGCACAAAATCTTGCGTCACGGTGATCGACTTTGAATAGCCGCCATAAGTCGGCAGGCCGGTCTGCTTCTCGACGCTCATGTAAGTGCCGGTCTGCTTCGTGCAGAATTGCTCTTCGCCCTCCTGGCACGCGTCGCACTTGCGGCATGAATCCACCATGCAGCCGACGCCAACACGGTCGCCAACCTTGTGCTTGGTGACGTTCGAGCCAACAGCGCGCACGACGCCGACAATTTCGTGTCCAGGCACAGCCGGCGCCGGCTGCTCGCCCCACTCCCCGCGCGCGAAGTGCAGATCGGAATGGCAGATGCCGCAGTGGGTGATGCCGATCTCGACATCATCGACTCCAAGCGCGCGGCGTTCAATTTTCACCGGCTGCAACGGCGCATCATGGCGCACCGCGCCGTAAGCAGAAACCTGGCTCATAGACGATCCCTTAAATTTAGAAAGCCGCGCTCAGCGCGGCACAGCTCATCTAGGGATCACACCACACGATTGCGACTGCAAACACGTTCGTAGAACGCGGAACCCAGCGCCCTTTCATCAGTTCCTTGCTCCGCGAAAGGAACACTCTCATGGACAAAGAACACTTGAAGGGCGCCGTCGACAAAGCTTCAGGCGATGTCAAAGACGCCGTGGGCAAAGTCACCGGCAACGACAAACTCCGCGTCGAAGGCGCGATCGACAAAGCCAAGGGCGCAGCTCACGACGCGCTCGGCGACGCAAAAGACGCGGTGAAGAAAGCCGACGTCGATGCACAACGCGATCGCGAAGCCGACCGCAAGTCGTAAAGCCAAACACAAAAACGCCCCGGCTCACCCCGGGGCGATTCGCTTTTCAGCCGAGCTGAAGTCGTACGATGCAGACGCCGCGATCGCTGCGGCCGGGTCGAGGCGCACGCCCGGACCCATCGTCGTCGACAAAGCAACCTTCTTCACGAACGTGCCCTTGGCGCCGGCTGGCTTTGCCTTCGCGACAGCATCCACGAACGCCTTCGCGTTCTGCAGGATTTGCTCTTCACTAAAGCTCGCCTTGCCGATGCCGGCGTGAATGATGCAAGCCTTTTCGACGCGGAACTCGACAGCGCCGCCCTTAGCGTCGGCGACGGCCTTCTTCACGTCCATGGTCACGGTGCCGACCTTCGGGTTCGGCATCATGCCGCGCGGGCCGAGAACCTTACCGAGACGACCGACGAGAGCCATCATGTCCGGCGTCGCGATCAGACGTTCGAAGTCGATCTTGCCGCCGTTGACGATGTCAAAGAGATCCTGATCGCCAACGATGTCGGCGCCGGCAGCGCGCGCTTCGTCAGCCTTCGCACCCTTGGCGAACACAGCGACGCGAGCAGTGCGGCCAGTGCCGTTCGGCAACGAGCAAACGCCGCGGACTTGCTGGTCCGGATACTTCGGGTCGACGCCGAGGTTCATCGCGATCTCAATCGTCTCGTCGAACTTCGAGTTGGCGCGAGCTTTGATGAGCTTCACGGCTTCGTCGAGCGTGTGGAGCTTGCGCGGGTCGATACCAGCGTGGCTCACGGCCATGCGCTTGGTGAAACCTGGCGTCTTTTTCTTCGGAGCGTTTGCCATCTGATCAGCCCACCACTTCCACGCCCATAGAACGGGCAGTGCCGGCGATCATTTTCGCGGCTTGGTCCAAATCAGCGGCGTTCAGATCTTTCTGCTTCGCCTTCGCGATTTCCTTGCACTGGGCCATCGTAATCTTGCCCACGAAGTCGATGCCCGGCTTCTTCGAGCCAGAGCCCGGCTTCTTCGCCGTCGCCATCTTGGCGGCCTTCTTGATCAGGAACGACGCCGGCGGCGTCTTGATCTCGAAGGTGAAGGACTTGTCTTGGTAATAGGTGATGACGACCGGGCACGGATCGCCCTTGGTCATGTCCTGCGTGCGGGCGTTAAAGCCCTTGCAGAATTCCATGATGTTCAAACCGCGCTGACCGAGCGCAGGACCGATTGGGGGTGACGGGTTGGCAGCGCCAGCCGGCACCTGGAGCTTAATCTGCCCCAGTACCTTTTTAGCCATTTTGGCCTCTCGCTTAACGCCGGACGATCGCTAAATCGCCCGACCTGAGTGGGTGCGTGGTTCGGGCTGGCCCAATGGACTTGAGGGCCCCTCCCACGCGGGAAGGCGGGGCCTATAGCGGAAGCGGAACAGGCGGGCAAGGTCCGGCGGACCCGCCCGCCCAGCCAGCCGTCAGAACCGCCGCGAAAGCCCAGCCGTCAGCCGGAACTCGGGCTCGGCTTGGACCCCGCGCATGTCAGTCACGATAGGCGCCCCCAACGTTAGGTAGCCCGCCGTTCGCCCCTGCACGACACGCACGCCAGGAGAGAGGAAGAGAACGTGACCGCCTGAATTGGGATCGCGCTCACCTGCCTCCTGCTGGCGGCCATGCCATTCGCCATTCAGTTCGAGCGCCACATCAACGCACGGGCCGTGATAGCCGGCGCCGATGCCCGCATGCTGGTGATGCGGCGGATGCCCCAGCACCCGATACGAGGCCGACAGGCCGTAAGCGAAGCGATCACCGAGATCGTCGTGGTCATCGTTCTCACCAGCAATGGTATAGAGCCCGCTCGCGTCGAACGACCAATGCGCGGCGCGGCGCGTCACAGCGCCGCCGAGCATGAAGTCCCACGAACCGGAGCCCGGCTGAAACTCCGATGCGAATGCCTCGCCAAGATCGTTACGGACATTCTCGCGGCCAGTCGGCGCTTTGACGCCGCCGAGCAACGCGACGTCAGTGTTTTCGCCTCGCATGACGCGCCACTCCAGCATCGCGGCGATGTCGCCGATTCCAGAGCCGCCGCCCTCGTCTTCGACCTCCGGCACGCCGCCGTGGAAATGGCCCGTGCGTACGCCGTCACGCATCAAATACGGCGCGCGCACCGTCAGCATCAGATCATCGCTGACGCCATAGGTCAGCGACACAGTCGCAGCGCTCAAATCGTCCAGCGAATGCACGTGAGCATGACCGCCAAGTGCGGCGGTTTGAGCTTCAGTTTCCAACACTGCATCGCTCAGTTCGTCGAACGATGTCGACTCGTACCCGAATGAAACGCTGAGCGAACCGCGTGGCGCGGTGGTCGCCGACATCGTGTTGATGGATCCGGTGTCGCCGGAATTGCCGGGCGCGCCGGCATGGTGCGCGAATGCGGGCGAGGCCAGCATAAGCGGCGCCGCCGCAGCCGCGACTTTCAATAAACGAACAATCATTGTGTCCTCAATCTCGAAACATGTGGGCACGCGTCCGCATCAGGCAGGCGCATGCTTGATCAGTTCAGCTGTTTCAGATCGAGATCGGCGGGCCAGTTGGCCAAGGCGGCGGCGCGGCAAGGCGAGCCGAAGCCCCGTCCGCCAAAATAAGCACGCGCGCAACTACAAGGTGATGCGCGCACGGCGCTTCAAGTTCGGCAGAGACGATCGGCGCGCTGAATTCCGCTGCGGCCGCGCACACGCACGGCCCCATATCACTTTGTGGCTGATCGGACGGCGCCTCATTCGACTTGCCGCCCGGCAACTCGACCTCAACCGCCCCATGGGACGTACATAGTACGACCGCGATCGGCCGCTCGTGAGCTGCCGCGAGCATGAAGCCCGGCGGCAGGACTGACTTGAATGTGAGCGCAAAGAGCGCGAGCACGAAGCCCGCGACCTGCAGTCGCTGCGAGAGTTGTCCCCGTCCCACGTCACGATGGTTAGCCAGTGCGCAAGGGGCGGCAACGCCATGCACCGAAACCGCGAAGTCACCAGCGCGGCTGTCGGCGCCCTGATCCTCCGTGCTAACGGAAGCGGATGATCGAACCAGTCATCGTGTGGGAGCTGATATTGCGCGGCGCCGCCATCGGCGCGCTGGCAGCGACCTCAGCTGGGCTTTGGCGCAGCGGCAGCTCCGCCATTCGCGTCTCCGGCCTCATGCTGACGCTCAGCGCCGCCGCCTACGTTCTCAATTCCCATGAGCTCACGCGCATGGCGTTGGGCGACGGGCTTGCATCCATTCCCGTGCACTTCCTCGCGCTCGGCGGCGCGGGATGGTTCTGGATGTTTATTGTTACGTTGTTCGAGGATCGGCCGATATCGCCGCTCTCGTTTACTGCGGGCGGCCTGCTTACGATTGTCGGCCTTATCGGCTGGATCGGCCGTCAGGAAATGAGCAGTCCGGTGTGGATCATCCACAACCTGATCGAAGCGGCCTTCGCCATCCACGCCCTCTTTGTCATCGTCTCATCATGGCGCGGCGATCTCGTCGAAGCGCGCCGACGCATGCGCGGGCCGGTGCTTGGCGTTGTCACAATCTACGTGGTGGCGCTCTCGGGCTTCGAGATCGCTGAAGGCTTGGGCCTCCGCCAAGACTGGTTCGACCTTGCGGGCTCGGCTGCGCTCGCCTTCATGTGCGGCCTCGGCGCGATGGCGTTCCTGGAAGCGCAGCCCAGCCTATTTGGATCAGCAGCGCCTGCGGCGGTATCCACACCCGACGGCCTCGACGCCGGCGACCGCCTTGTCCTTACAAAGCTTGAAGCCCTCATGGCCGAAGGCGAAGCCTGGAAGCGCGAAGGTCTCACCATAGGCGCGCTCGCAGACGAAGTCGGCGCGCCAGAGCACAAGCTCCGTCGCCTCATCAACGACCATCTCGGCTTCCGCAACTTCGCGGCTTTCGTGAACGCGCGCCGGATCGACGCCGCCAAGGCTCGCCTCGCCGATCCGGCAAATGCGCGCGAGTCCGTTTCCACCATTGCCTTTGATTTAGGCTTCGGCTCGCTCGGACCGTTCAACCGCGCGTTCAAGGAAGTCACGGGCCAAACGCCGACCGAATGGCGACGCGAAAGGCTCGCCGAAACTGGAAATCCCTAGCCGATTTCGAAAACGAGCGGCCTTTTCCGGCCACGGCGAGACCTGCAACGCCCACTTCAGCAATCACGCCTCCAGCCAAGGAGGCCAACATGGACATCGCTGCTTTCGCCAATCAGTGGCTCTCAAACGTCAGTACAGATCTGACGCGCTACATTGTTTTCGCCGTCGCCGTCTGGCTGACGCTCTGGGTCATCCTCGCCAAGCCCCTCGCTGGCCGGAAGATCCGCCCTGACTCACCCAGCGCGAAACAAATGCTCATCGAGTTTGGCGCTTCACTGCGCTCTATCGCGATCTTTTCCACAATCGGACTGCTTACGTTCGCGCTCGAACGGTTTGGCTTGTTGCCCGGCCCGCAGATCGCCATCACTTGGGGCGCCGGCTGGGCGTGGGCGACGCTGGCGCTGATGATCGTCGCGCACGATGCGTACTTTTACTGGACGCACCGGCTTATCCACGACCCGCGCCTCTTCCGCGCGTTTCATCGCCGCCACCACAAGTCCAACAATCCCTCGCCGTTTACCGCCTACAGCTTCGACAACGGCGAAGCCGCAATCAACGGCTTCTTCGTGCCGCTGTGGATGATTGTCGTGCCGACACAATGGTGGGTCGTCGGCCTCTTCATGCTGCACCAGATCGTGCGCAACACGCTCGGCCACTCCGGCTACGAACTCTTCCCCGCGCGCCGCGACGGCCGCCCCGTGTTCGATTTCCTCACCACCACAACGCACCACGACCTGCACCACTCAAGCGCCGGCTCAAACTACGGCCTCTACTTCACCTGGTGGGATCGCCTCATGGGCACCGAGCATCCCGAATACTACGCGCGCTTCGCCGCCGCGACGCGCCGTACGCTCACCACCCATCAAGCGATGGAAAGTGCAACATGAATGCGCTCATTCTGCGAAAGCTGGCTTCGTACACGCTCTCGATCATCACACTTGTGCCGATCGCGCTCATCTTCTCGCTCGCGCTCTCCGAGCCTGCGCGCGCCGCAACGCCCAATGACATCGCTGGCGATTGGGCGACGCCGGGCCTCGGCGCTGTCGTGCGGTTGGCGCCATGTGCAAGCGATCGTGAACGTCTCTGCGGGCGCCTAGTCTGGGCTTGGGATCCGTCGCGGGTTCAACGCGGCGCTATCGGTAGCGAGATGCTTCGCAATTTCACGTGGCGCAGCGATGCGTGGGTGAATGGCGAAGTCTTCAACCCAGAAGACGGTCGCACCTATTCAGGCTCAATCCGTCCCGACGGAGAGGTGCTGCGTTTACGGGGCTGCGCCGGACCATTCTGCCAAACCCAAGTCTGGCGGCGCTTGAGCTCGATCCCGCGTCCTACGAGCCAATAAAGCCGCCAAGGATGCCGGCGACTGCCGCCATCACAGTCACCCAAAGGTTCGCGATAGCTCGGCCAACGAGCGTCGCGAACCCGGGCACGAGCATAACCGCCGCAATCACGAAGAACACGGCGACAATCGCAATGCCAAAGAAGCTCCCGCGCCTCGGCATCATACCGCGTCCCCTGTTTGAACGGCGGCATGTCGCGGCCCATTCGTGAGCATCGCCACCTCGGCGAGCACGATCGGCAATGTCCATGCGCCAGAAGACGCAATATAGCGAGGCTCCCAACGCGGATCGAACTTGTCCTTGAATGCACGCAGACCTTTGAAGCCATAAAATTGCTCGCCGCGCTCATGCACGAGGCGTCCTGCGCGCGCGAACAAGGTCGCGTACTTCTTGTCCTCCGCCAGACCCGCCAGCGGCGCCATACCGAGATCGAATGTCGCTAGGCCGTGCGCCTGCGCCCAGAGCAAAATCTCGGTGAACAGGAAATCCATCAGACCGTTGGGAGAGTTCTGCGGATCGTGACGCATCAGATCTACGGAGCCGCGCTTGCGATCCGCTGTGAGCCAAATGTTTGCGAACGCCACGATGCGCCCATGCAGTCGCGCGATCGCTATCGCGTGACGTGCGAGGTAGCCTTCGTCGAAGGCGCCAAGCGAAAATGCCTTCTCACGACCACCATGCGCCATGAGCCAGGCATCCGAAACAGGGCGCAAGGTCTCCCAGAGCGCTGGCGTGTGCGGTGGCTCAACCACCTCGAACACCGCCCCTTCGCGCTCGACAAACCGCCGCCGCGCCGAGCGCAGCTTCTGGCGGGCCGAACCGGCAAGCGTGAAATCCTTCAAGTCGACGATCGCGTTCTCACCAATCTTCTCGACACGGAAATTCAAATCCAGCAAATCCGGCAGAAGCTCCGGCGGCGCCGCATAAACCACCGGCCGCAACGACAAGTTCTCCGCCTCGCTTCGCAAAGCTGCAAGCGCCGCGCGCCAGTCGGCGCGCTTGCCGACAGGCGGCCCCATCGCGATCAAGCTGCCGCCGCCGCGCGCTGTCATCGTCAGCGCACTGTCGGTGAAGAGAAAGCTCTTGTCGCCGGTGAAGGCGAGTTGTGCATCGGGCAGCGCATCCTCAGCTGCGGCGATCACGACTTCCGCTTTCGCAATATCTTCGCTCGCCGCCGGCGACGGCGCACCGCGCGCGCGGCTCAGCACATACCATTGCACCGCGACGACAATCACCGCGCCAGCCGCGACCACCAAAGCCCGCCCAGGCCGCCCCAGATGTTCGCCTGTCACCAGCGCCCACCACGGCGCCTCCGCGAAGCCCGGACGGGCGCCGGCCCACAACAACGCCGCCATCAGAGCCACGCCAAACGCCGCCGCGATACCAACTGCCACGCGCGGATTGGGCGCGAGATCCACCAACCGCGAATGCCGGTAAAAGGCGCGCCGCGTCAGCAACAGCGCCAGCGTAACGGCGCCTGCAGTCAGTGCTGCTGCGACGTGGCCATGACGTAAAGCGGCATAGAGCGTGACAGCACACATCAGCGCCGTCGTCGCAGCCCACGCCGCATCGATGCGCCGGCTCAGGCCCGTCGCGAGGCCCATTAGCGCGACGCCAGCGATGCTTGCGCTCAATTCGGGGAGTTCATTGACAACGCGCTCAAGCGCACCGAGCCCGCGCAGCGGCGGCAGCGCCGGCGTCGCGACAGCCAACAAAGTGAAAGCGCCCGCCGCGAACGCGAGCCCTGCGGCGACATAGGGCGCTGCCTCGAACACGCGCGCCCGCCAAAGTGGCTCGCCCGCTTCAATCTTGGTCGCTTCAGCCATGCTGAGCTTAGTGGCGCCGCGAGCGCACACAAACAAGACGGCCGCGGATCCAGCCCGCGGCCGAGTTTGCTCTGGGAGGGAGACGGCTGGCCACAGCCAGCCGTCTTACTGCCTTAGTAACGCGCCCGCAGCGTGACGCCATAGGTGCGCGGATCACCGAGGAATGCACCTTGCGTTGGGCCTAGCGAACCCAATTGCAACGGCACGTCGAACATGACCTGGCCGTACTCTTCGTCAGTGAGGTTACGGCCCCAGAATTCCAACGACCATCTATTGTCCGGCGCACTGATGCCGATACGGCCGTTGAACAAGGTGTAGGCTGGCTGCAGCTTCGAAGGACGCAAGTCAGAGCCAGTGCTCTGGTCGCCGACATAGCGCGCATCGAGATAGAACAGCCCGTTGAGGCCACCGAAGATTGGCCGCTCGTAGGTGATCGCCGTCGTCGCCGTAAATTCCGGCGAGTTGGTCAGCTGCGAGTTCGGCAACCGCGCCAATGTGAGTTCGCCCGTGAGTGGGTTTCTATTGTTAGCAACCCAGCCACCGCAGCTCGCGAGCGGCGTGCAGTCAGCTCCGTACGTTGCGTCGTTGTACGCAGCACCGCCTTGAAGCGCGAGACCTTCAATCGGCGTGCGCCAGATGAAGTCCATCTCGGCGCCGGTGACTTCCACTTCCGGCACCGTGGTGACGACGAATTGGATGCCATTGAAGGTGTTGAGTTGGAAGTTCTCGAACTGGTTCTGATAGATCGCGATATTGAACAGCAGACTGTTGTCGAACCAACCAGTCTTGAAGCCGACCTCATAAGCATCGACCAACTCAGCCGCGAACGAGGTGTCCGGCGCGAGACCGTTGAAGGCGTTGGCAAAGTTGCGGTCAAGATTGAAGCCACCGCCTTTGTAGCCACGCGATGCCGAAGCATAGGCGGAAATGTTGTCGGTAAATTCATGGCGCAACGCCAGGACACCCGACCACTCATCTTCGCCGCGCTCTTGGTTGTAGCCAACCGCATCGAGATCATCACGGAGCCACGGCACGCAATAGCCGGAACGGGCAACGGCGACGACGGTCGCGAAACCCGCCGGCGCGGCAGACGCTGGGTTGCAGTTCGAAGCCGCGGCAGCGTAGCCGGCCCCAAGACCAGCATCGACCCCAGCGTCCGCCAACGCGGCATCAAGCATCGCTTCACCATCAAAGAATGTGTGGAAGCTTGCCCTCAGATTTTTCCGCTCATGCGTGAAGCGCGCGCCAAACGTGAGATCAGTATGTTCACCCAACGACCAGATGTTGTGCGTGAACAGAGCGATCGACGTTCCTTCTTGGTGGTACACATCGCGATACCCGGCAGTGCCGGCGCCCGAAGGAATGCCGATAACGGGATCGACCATTTCGTCGTAGAGGTTGTTCACCACACCGGAGAGACCAGCCGTCGGCGCAACGTTGAGACCGGGGTTCACGGTGCCGCCGGATAGGATGTCATCCAACCCCGCGAAATAGCGCCCATATTGCGAGCCGGTGACGAACGAGAATGTGCGGTTGATGCGCTCGTTCGAATAGAATGCACCCACGAGCCAATCCAGCGGACCAGCTTCGCCCGCTAGGCGCAGTTCTTGAGTGAATGTTTGGAATTCGGTCCCCGGACCGTTGCCGGGAACGTAAACGAGGTCAGCCTGCGAGTAGTCAGAGTCGCTGCGGCCTTGTTGATTCCAATTCCGGTAGGCGGTGATCGACGTAAAAGTGCCGATTCCACTGTCCCATGTGAACTCTGCCGACCCACCGTAATCTTCGATGGACTGCGCGTAGTCGCGGTTCGCGAAGCCATGGCGATCGCCGAGATTGCCTGCGCCTTGCGCGCCCAGCGGCGAGCCGACGCTTACACCTGGGCCGTAGCCCCCGAGGTTCGCGATCCATTGTTGACGGCCGGTCCCGTACGCGATCGGCGCGCCCTCGACGCCGGCCGCGCTCAGAATGGTCACCGGATTGCCGTTGAGGAGCGCCGGATTGTAGATTTGCGCGGCGCAACAGAATTCATCGCGCTCCGAATAGTCGACGATGAAGCGCGCTTCTACGGCATCGCTAAAGCGCGCCAACAATTGCGCCCGCACCGTATACATATCGCGCGTGTTGGAATCGTTCTGCGCGAGGTTGCCGGTGGCGCCGAGCAGCGGATTGGCGCCCGCCGTGTTCATATCCATAAAGCCATCGCGTTGCGCGACAGCACCGAACAGACGCAAGCCAAGTGTGTCTTCGGACAACGGCACGTTCACCGTCACAGCGGCCCGGGTTTCGCCGAAATCGCCGTATGTGCCCTCGCCCCTGACTTCAAAATCGTTGAGGTCGGGCTGCACGGTGTTGATGGTGATCAAACCAGCAGAAGTGTTGCGGCCGAACAGCGTTCCTTGCGGACCGCGCAACACTTCAATCTGCTGGACTTCGCCCAGATCGCTCAGCGCAACGCCGTTGCGCGCCCGATAAACACCATCGACGAAAATGCCGACTGCGGATTCGAGGCCAGGATTGGAGCCCTGCGTACCAACGCCGCGCAGACGCGCCGTGGCGGAGCTTTCAGATTCAGAAACGTTGAACTGCAAAGAAGGCGCGACCGAGGTCAGATCTTGAACGTCGCGAATACCGGAGTTCTCGATCATCTCCGCCGTCACCGGCGTCACCGCGATCGGAACATCTTGCAGCGCTTGATCGCGGCGCGTCGCCGTCACAACGATTTCAGTGTTCTCGGTGGAGTCTTGCGCCATCGCCGGCGCCGCCGTCAGCGCGCCCGCTGCGCCGAGAGCCAGAGTCAAAGCAGTACGCGCGCCTGCGCTCAGCAGGTCCCGTTTCTTGGACATGAATTCCCTCCCGCGTGCTTAGAGGTCTATCGCCTCGCCATACACAAGTGTATGGATAGCGCGGGCCAGGGCTACCGTCGAGAAAAAAGGCGAGATTGCGGCGTAGCATTCGCTACATGGCGTAGACGCAACACAACGACTATGAAGGCTAAATGGCTTCTCGCAGTGCAGCACAAACCTCTTCCACATCGCTCGACACAGACGCGTGGATCGACGCCGCGTTCAATGCGCTTGCGGAAGGCGGAATTGACGCCGTTCGTATCGATCCTCTCGCCAAGAAACTCGGCGTCACACGCGGCAGTTTCTACTGGCACTTCACCGATCGTGCTGCGCTGCACCAAGCGATGCTCAAAGAATGGCGCAAGCGCGCAAGCTATCAGGTCGGCTCGCGCATCGATAACCGCACCCCTGCGCCCGACGAGCGGCTAAAGCAAAACCTTGCCCTGCCAAATTCAACGCCGCGCGCCAAGCGTGCTGCAGCGATCGAACTCGCAATCCGACTCTGGGCGCAGCGCGACACGCAAGCCGCACGCGCGGTGAAGCACATCGACCGCGTGAGGCTGGGCTACTACGCAAAGCTCTACGGCGAGATGGGCCTCGCGCCCGCCGCGGCCCGCAAAAGTGCGTTCTTGTTTTACGCCTCGCTCTTGGCGCGCGCCTACATCGTCACCGACGGCGAAACCGATGTCGGCGACGACCTCGCCGGCATGTTATCGTTGTACTGACGCCCTTTCCTGACGCGCGAGTTCAGCTTCGAAGGCGCGCTGGCTCTCCGCCAAGAAGGCACGGCACTCTTCCGGCGCGACGAAGGCATTTGCGTTACCCGCCGCGACCGCTGCGCGCCGAGCAGGCAAATCGAACCAGCGGCCATGCGCGCCCAAGAACACATCACATGGCAACGCATTCAGCGTTTCATAAGTGCGCGCATAATCGGCGGCGATGTTCGGATAGTCTGGATTGTCAACGAGCCGATAGCTCAACGTCGAGAGCGAACAGATGATCAAGGCCTGCTTCACACTGCCGTCGCGCATCGTCACAGGAAACGTCCACGAAGTGCAGCCTTTGGTGTGGCCGGGCGTGAAATGCGCCGTTAGCGTCACTGAGCCAAGCGTCACCGTTTCGCCGTCGCGCAGCTCGCGGTCCACCTCAACCGGCGCATAGCGGAAGAAATCGCGCAAGAAGAAGTCTCCGCGCCCGCCGGCGCGCAGAAGCACGGCATCGGCGGGGCTTGCATAGAGCTCCGCTCCAGTTGCGGCTTTGATCGCAGCCAACCCGGCCGCGTGATCGAAATGTGCATGCGTGTTGAGCAGGATGCGCACGTCACGCGGTTCAAAACCCAATGTGTGCAGATTTACGAGAACTTGCGGCGCTGTCTCCGCGTAGCCGCCGTCAATCACGATCAGTCCATCGCCAGTATCGATCGCATAGGACGCAACATCCGACGCGCCAATCCAATAGACGCCCTGCGCAATCTCAACCGGCGGCAGCGCATCGTTGTCTTGCTGCGCAAACGAGTACGCGCGCTCAAGCGCCGCCGGCGAGAGCCAGAAGATCAGCGCCACGATGCCGAGCGCAGCCACGATGCCTAGAGCAATTCGCGACAGCGCCTTCGACATGCTTGCCTCTTAGCGGAGTTTTTCGACCTGCGCGTATTCGAGATCGACCGGCGTTTCGCGGCCGAAGATCATGACCGCAACCTTCAAGCGGCCACGCTCTTCGTCGACTTCCGAAACCATGCCTTCGAAGCTCTGGAACGGACCGTCGGAGACCTTCACCTTCTCACCGATTTCGAAGTGAATGAGCTGACGTGGCTTCGCAGCGCCAACTTCAGCAACGCGACCCAGGATGCGCTCAACTTCACGATCTGAAACCGGCTGCGGCTTGTTCTGCGTACCGAGGAAGCCCGTCACCTTCGGCGTGTTCTTCACGAGGTGATACGCTTGGTCGGTCATTTCCATTTTCACGAGCACGTAGCCCGGGAAGTGGCGGTGCTGACGCACCTTCTTCGATCCGCGCACGACTTCGGTAACTTCCTCGGTCGGCACTTGAATGTCTTCGAAGTGCTCTTCGAGACCTTGGCGCCCGGCTTGGTCGCGGATCGCTTCAGCGACCTTCTGCTCGAAGTTCGAATAGGCGTGCACGATGTACCAGCGCGCTTTGCCGGCGTAGCGCGGCTTCGCCTCTGCCGGCTGCTGTTGTTCCTCGACCATCGTCTCAACCACCCAGAGTGAAGCTCAAAATAAACTGCATGAAGAGGCGCAGCAGGAGATCGACGAGGTAGAAAAACACCGCCGCTGTCATGCCGAAGATCACGACCATGATCGTCGAGACAGTCACTTCTTGACGCGTTGCCCACGTAACTTTGCGCGCTTCAGCACGCACCTCGCCAAAAAACTTGAACGGACCGCCGCCTTTGCGCCGGGGCTCTGCTTCTTCGGTTTGGTCGATCGACATGTGGCTCTTCTACTTCCTGATGCGCTTCAGATCGGGCTGGCTAGGCCAACCCGCAAGACGGGCTGGCAGGAGTTGAGGGACTCGAACCCACGACCCTCGGTTTTGGAGACCGATGCTCTACCAGCTGAGCTAAACTCCTAGGCCCGTCTCCCCAGCCGCCCTCGCCGCGGGAAGCCCGCTTTGAGTTTCGATTTAGGGAAGGCGGTCTTCTATTCCGACGGCTGCCGCAACGCAATGGACCGGCGCTGAAATACGCGCTGCCCGCCCCCACCAGCCCGTCATCAGAACCGCGATCGAGAGATAGCGCCTAGTTCGAAAAAGCGCTCACAGCGCCGACTACGCACATACCGCACAAGCTGACCCAGCCCAGAACCAGCCCGATTACCAAGAACAGCGCACGTTTGGGCTTAGCTTCGACCATTGCCGCCTACTACGCGGGCTCATGAACGCTATTCCGTCAAGCGCGCCCAAATCAGCGGCTTATCCACAATGCTGTTGATCCGATTTGCCCAGCCTCGCGTAAGAACATATCAAGAACTCATGCAGTTGCGCGATAAACTCCGGATCTTGGCCGACGCCGCCAAATACGACGCGTCTTGCTCCTCCTCGGGCGGCAAGAAACGCGACAGCGTGCAGACGCGCGGCATCGGCTCGAACGAAGGCATGGGCATCTGCCACTCCTACACGCCCGACGGCCGCTGCGTGTCGCTCCTCAAAATTCTGCTGACCAACCAGTGCCTCTACGATTGCGCGTATTGCATCAACCGCCGCTCCTCGAACGTGCCGCGCGCGAAGTTCACCGTCGAAGAAGTCGTCAAGCTCACGCTTGATTTTTACAAGCGCAACTACATCGAAGGCCTTTTTCTCTCCTCCGGCATCATCAAGTCACACGATGAAACGATGGAAGAGATGACGCGCGTCGCGAAGAGCTTGCGCCAGAAAAGCGCGGTGACATTATTCGCAAATCCATGGGCCAAGTGCGCCTCGGCATCGATGCCGGCAAAGAGCGCAACGCGCCTATCTTCGCGCCCGCCGGCCAAAGCACACAAATGATTGTCGGCGCAGATGGCGCCAACGATCGCGACATCCTCGATTCCAGCCGCCGCCTCTATAGCGGCTACAATCTGAAGCGCGTCTACTATTCAGCTTTTAGCCCGATCCCGGATTCATCGTCGCGCCTGCCACTACAAGCCGCGCCGCTGATGCGCGAACACCGCTTGTACCAGGCCGATTGGATGATGCGCTTCTACGGTTTTGAGTCGAACGAGATCGTCACCGGCGACGACGGCCTCTTAGACCTCGCCATCGATCCCAAACTCGCCTGGGCGCTCGCCAACCGCGATCGCTTCCCGGTTGATGTGAACGCCGCCGACCGCGAGCTGTTGCTGCGCATCCCCGGCCTCGGCGTCAAGACAATCGACAAAATCCTGCTCGCGCGCCGCCAACGCATTCTCGGTCTGGAAGACATCGCGCGCCTCGCGCGCTCTGTCGAAAAATGCCGCCCATTCATCATCACGCGCGATTGGCGTCCCGTCATTCTCGCCGATGCCGAAATCGAAGCGCGCATGCGCCCCGTCGCGCAACAGCTCGATCTCTTCGCGTGATCACCGCCAACCTTCCGCGCATCCCGACCTTCGACGATTGGCGCCGCGCCGCGCGCAACATGCTCGCCCTCGCCGCCAAGCCTGATGAAGTGGTTTGGCGCACCGAAGGCGAAACCGATCTCTTCGCCAGAGCTCCAACGCCGAACCTCCAACCCGCAACACCAATCTTCGTCTCACGCGCATTCATCGAAGTCGCCAGTAAAGCCGCACTGCACAGCGACCCACATCGTTTCGCGCTACTCTATCGCATTCTCTGGCGCTTGCAGCAGAACCGCGCACTGATGGACGACGCCGCCGACCGTGACATCGTCCACATCAACGCGCTCGCGAAATCCGTCCGTCGCGACGAGCACAAAATGCACGCCTTCGTGCGGTTCAAGGAAATCACCAGCGCCGACGGCCCGCGCTACGTCGCGTGGTTCGAGCCTCAGCATCACATCGTCGCTGAGACCGCGGAGTTCTTCGTCCGCCGTTTCACCGGGATGAACTGGTCCATCGTCACGCCCGAAGCCAGCGCGCACTGGGACGGTGAAGCCCTAAGCTTTAGCCCCGGCGGAGCACGCACTGACGTCCCCGCCGAAGATGCACGCGATGACGATTGGCGCGCCTACTACGAAAGCATGTTCAATCCCGCCCGCCTCAAGGTCGCGGCGATGAAGCGCGAGATGCCAAAGCACTATTGGCGGAACATGCCCGAGACCGAGTGCATTCCTGATTTAATCAAATCCGCTTCCACACGCACCGAAAACATGGTCGCCGCCACACCCTCAAGCCCACGCAAACGCGCCGGTGCCGCGCACGCGAAGATCGTGCCCAAAGATTTGCCGATACGGCTCGAACCCGTTGCAGAGCACGCAAAGCCACCCGCTTCCCTCAACGATCTGCGACGCGCGCTGCAAGCGTGCCGCGCCTGCCCGCTCTGGCGTGATGCAACGCAAGCCGTACCCGGTGAGGGTGTCGAAGAAGAGCCGCTCCTCGCGCTCGTCGGCGAACAGCCGGGCGATCAAGAAGATCTCGCCGGTCATCCCTTCGTCGGCCCAGCCGGAAAAGTGCTAGATCGCGCGCTCGAAGCTGCCGGTATCGATCGCGGCGAATTATTCGCCACAAATGCCGTAAAGCACTTCAAGCACGAGCCGCGCGGCAAACGACGCCTGCACATGCGTCCGAACGCCAGCGAAGTTGAAATCTGCCGCTGGTGGGTCGCGCACGAACTCGCGTTCGTGAAGCCACGCCTCATCGTCGCGCTCGGCGCCACAGCGTTGCAATCACTCTCGACCTACAAAGGCACACTCACCAAAGCGCGCGAGCAAACACTAAAGACACGCGAAGGCGCCGCTCTGCGCGCGACTGTCCATCCATCTTACTTGCTGCGCTTGCCTGACGAAGATGCGAGGGAAGCCGAATTCGCCCGCTTCGTCGCCGATCTCAAGCAAGCCAAGCAAGTCGCCGAACGCGTGCGTAGTGTCGCTTAGCTCAAGCGTTTGTCGGTTTCCGTACTTTGATCAGGTAATGCGCCGCGATCGCGATCAGGCTGAACACCAGCCAAACCACAGCCGGACCCCATTTGATCAAATCCGCTTCCCAGGCCGTCGCAAAGAACTGCATCTCGCCACGGCGAACCAATTCGACCCGCGCAGATGCAACATCCGGCTGCTCAGGCAGCGAGTAGATGAAATGCTCAAGCGCACGCACGAACGCGAGCCACAGCAGCACCAGCGCCGCTAATATCCAAGCAACTTGCTTCGGGATTTGCATGCGCACCCGCCCCGAGCATGAACCTAGCGCCGCCCGTGAATGCGAACAAAAGAAAACGGCGGCGATTGCTCGCCGCCGCCCCTCAAATCTTTGCCGTTCAATTACTCGCCGTCGAACAGCACTTCCCAGGTGTGGCCATCCGGATCGCTGAAGTAGCCGGAATAGACGCCATCCTCATCCGACGCTGCAACGATCTGCGCGCCAGCCTTCTGGGCTTGGCCCATAACCGCATCAACTTCACCTTTGCTATCGGTGAAATAGCTGATGATCGCTTCAATCGTGCCGCGGGTCGCCGGACGCGCACCGACGGTTTCGGCGTACGAGCTGAATTCTTCACGCTGCAAAAGCACGAGATAGACGCCATCAAGATCAAGCGCCGCGTGATCCTCGTCCTGTTCCTCGATGTTAAGCCCGAGGCCGTCGCGATAGAACGCGACCGACTTCTGCAGATTCTCAACCGGAATCGTTACGCATGAAATCGCTGCAGGCATCCTACCCTCCAAAACTGACGCGGAAACGCGCTTCAGGGGCAGAAATGAATCGATTTGCTGTGCGTTACAAGGCGGATCAGCGGCCGACGACAACCTCTCCACCGCCAAGAACGCTGCGGTTGATTTCGCCATCAACATGACGAACACGCACATCGCCGCCGCCTAAGATTACAGCGTCGAGAGTTTGCGCGGAGCCGCCGTGCGTGATGTCGCCGCTACCGGCAATCACAACACTCAAAGACGTCGCGCGACCATCGCGAATGGTTACATCGCCCGAACCCTGCACAGCGATTGATGTCGGGCCGTCGACGTGCGCGGCGGTAAGATCGCCCGAGCCGGCTACCGACACGTTCAGGCCATTGTGAATTTCACCGAGCGTCACGTCGCCTGAACCGGCGATGGCGACTTCGGCTTGCCCGGCGTTGCCAAGGCGCAAGTCACCTGAACCCGTGACCGCAATTTCCGCCTCATCCTCAACGCGCGCGATCTCGGCGTCGCCGCATGCATCAAGGCGAACATGGACCGATTGTGCTGGCTCCACCCACAAGCGCACCGCGCCGCTCGCTGTCACATTCGCATTCTGCGGCACACGCACTTCGATCACCGGCAATTGCTCGCCGCTCAAGCGGCCTAAACGAGTGGTCTGCACTTCAAGGCCATCCACGCCTACGACGCGGCAGCTGCGGATCTGACGGCGCAGTTTGCCATCGACAATCAAACGGCGGCGCGTCACGCGATATTCAGGCGCCGGCGTCACACCGGTGTTCACATAGCCGATGGCGACATCGGTGCGGTTCTCGGGGATCACCCGAACGAAGGCGGCGACGTCCCGCAATTGAACCTCAGTCGCTGCCGAAAACCGCGTCAGCGTTCGCGCACGCTCCGGACGCGGCGCCGCCTCGGGCTGGGGCGTTTGGGCCGCGGCAGGCGCCGCCAGCAACATGGTCGTGAGCGCGGCGAGGCAGCAGGTTTCGATTAGGCGCATATCATCGGGCCCTCCTCGGACCACTTCCCTCTGCCTACCAAGATGCACGCGATGTGGCCGCTGGATGCGGGCCACTTCCATTTTCCCCAATGAGGGGAAATCCCATGGGAAATCAGCATCTAAGCTGTGGCGTCCGCGCATCACGGGTCGTTAATTATTAACAGGCGGAGGGTGTTCAATTGCGGCGCCGAAACGCATGGCGCATGTGTGCCGTCCCCAGAACGGGTGATCACTACAGGGGTTAATTCCTATGCGTAACTGGATCCTTGGCGCTGCGGCCCTTTTGGCCGTCGCAGTGCCGGGCGTTGCCGCAGCCCAAACGGGCTACGTCGGCGTAAACTACGGCAATGCCGACGCTGGCGCCGGCAATGACCAAGACTTCTACGGCGCCGAAGGCGCCGTGGCGTTTGCTGGCTCGGGCTCGATCGTATTCGAAGTCGATGCCGCTGTTGTCGACAGCGACGACACCGACACCGCCTACGGCCTCACCGGCCACGTCTACAGCCGTAACGACAGCCACCTCTTCGGCGGCTTCATCGGCGTTGCAGATTCGAACGACAGCACGACCTGGGTCGGCGGTCTCGAAGCTGCGAAGTACTACACGAACTGGACCCTCGCTGGCGCCGTCTTCTACGGCAACAACGACGACGCCAACGCTGACGGCTATGGCGTCAACGTCGAAGCGCGCGCGTTCGTGAACGACAACTTCCGCCTGAACGCCAACATCGGCTACGCCAGTGTTGACGCTGGTGCGGGCAACGATGACGACGTCATGCTCTATGGCGTCGGCGGCGAATACCAATTCGCTGCAATGCCGATCTCGATCGTCGCTGGTTACAACACCGCCGACTTCGACGGCGGCGACGTCGACACCTGGACCATCGGCGTCCGTTACAACTGGGGCGGCACGCTCCGCGACCGCGATCGCAGCGGCGCGAGCCAAGCTTCGGTTACGGGCGTGAGCTCGGTGTTCTAAGAACACAATACCTTCGTTAAGCAACGCAACAACTCAACGCCCCGGCCAAAAGCCGGGGCGTTTTTCTTTGCGTAGTTTTTTGTAACGGAGCAATCGCTCGATCAATCGATCGCGATGCCGGCTCGCTCAAACACGCGGCGCGCTGGATCCAGCGCATCACCGTACTTCACCCATCGGCCAACGGCCTGCGCATTCATTGCCTGGCGAACCTGGCGCGCACTCGGCGTGGAGACGCCGGCCGTCGCGCTTTCGTGGAACGACAAAGTGCGCTCGTCCCAATCCAATCCGCAAAACGCCAGCATCTCGCGCGTCCGCGCTTCTTGGTTGGCGACGAGATCTTCGTACTGCAGCACCGTAAATCGGTTCGCCGGAAGCGTGTCGCGCCAGTGTGCGATCATGCGATCGAACGCTACGTATTTTTCCGCCGCCCAACCGATATCGTACACGTAGTCGAAATAGCGATCATCCATCGGGAAGATCTGCTTGTAATTGCTCAGGCACGAATCCAACGGTTTGCGCCGGATGCAAATCACGCGTGCATTGGGCAGCGCACGCAAAATGAGCGACGCAAGAAAATAGTTGCTCGGCGCCTTATCGATAAACCGCGGCGTTGCACCCGTAATGGGCCGCGTGCTGTCGATGTAGGCGCGCCCAAGCCGCGCATAGTCGATCTGACCGGCGCGCGAAAATACGTCTTCATGCAAAGCCAAGGGCGCCGACGAACCCGAGAGCAACTTCAACAATCGAGGGAAATTGCCCATCTCACCGCCGGAGGTGACCTGCGGGTGACTGGAAAGAACGCGATCGAGCAACGTCGTCCCCGAACGTGGCAGACCAACGATGAAGATCGGATCGTCAGCTTCGCACGCAGCGCCCTCACCTGGTATGGCGCTTAGCGCGGCCTGCGACAGCTCTGCCTCTGCACTCACATTGTAGTGGCGTTGGCTGCGCCGGAACTGTTTTGCGCGCCCAAGCCATTCAAACGATTTCGCAGTGTCGCCAATATCCTCATATGTCCGCGCGAGAGCGTGGCCGATATAGAGCGTGCGCCAACCGTCCTCGGTTCCAGCGAACTGACGTTCAAGCTCCGCAATGTGGTTGGACTCGATGCTCTGGCGCTCCAACTGCACCAGCGCGTGCCTAGCGCGATAGTTGAACGGCTCCGCTGTCAGCGACGCGCGGTAACTTGCGATCGCTTCATCGAACTGACCGAAGTATTCCTGCGTTTGGCCCCGCTCGTAGAGGTAGTGGGTGTTCTTAGGATCGAGCGAACAAAGCCGCTCCCACTGCGCGAGCGCCGATTCATAATCACCGCTAATGCGAAACGCCATCGCCGCGCCAAATAGTGCGCGCGCGTCGTTTGCGTTTTCACTCGCCGCCTTCGCAGCCAGCTCGCGCATCGTCGCGAAGCGGCTGACAATTTTCTCGATCTCGTCGTCCGCGCTCATGCGTTAGGACGCTCCGCCACCGCGCTTGCCGGGGCCCTCTTTCTGATACTTCGCGACCCGAATTTCAGGGGGCTGGTACTGAGCCTTGTGGCCGCAGCCAGGACACGTGAGCGTCTGCGCCGCCGCAACTTGAACGTTAGCGCCTTCAGGGACTGGCTCGTCTTGGACGCGAAAGCCAGCTTTGCAGCCCTTACAGAATACCACGAGGTACGATTTCCCGAATTCCTTGGCCTTCATTGAGTATCTCCGTTGGAGCCGAACTTAGCCGAGCGCCTGCGCGGATGCACCCCGCTCTTGCGGTTGGCGAAGGGTTGCCGGAGATCCCGGCCACGAATTGGCCGCAACGCTTAGCGCCGTATGAACGGCGCACCCTGATGTCTACTCCAAATTGGATTGTTCGTTACCAGCGCGTTCACACCTTGTGGCGTGCGTGCAACGCCAAAGCGCAGTCGTCTTAGATATTGCCCGCCTTTACCTTTGCACCAACGGAAGCAGCTCAGAGTCCCGCTCGCGCCATTCTTGGCGACATCACAAGGACAACTCTGATGAAAAAGTTTTTGATGGGCGCTGCGGCGGCCCTGGCCATTGCCGCGCCGGGCATCGCTTCTGCTGACACCACGGGCAATATCGATCTCAGCATCGGCAACACCGAATTCGAAAATGGCGGCGAATTCGACCAAACCAGTCTCGGCGGCGCCGTTCAGTTCGACGCAATGTCCGGCTGGACCGTGCAGCTCGATGGCCGCACGTCGACGGTCGAATTTGACGGCAGCTCGGGCACAGCGAGCACGAGCTACGCAGCCGTTCACGCCAACACCAACACTGGCGCCTGGGACTTCGGCGGCTGGGCTGGCTTGGTGAATTACTACGGCACGGGCGGCTGGACGCTCGGTGGCGAAACCCGCACCAGCTTCGGCAACTTCTCAGTCAACGGCTCGATCGGCTACGCCTCGTTTGACTCGTTCTCGGATCTCGACGTCTGGAGCTACCAAGTCAACGGCAGCTACTTCTTCAATCCGAACCTCGCGGTCAACGTTGGCGCTGCCCGCCACGATCTCGACTACAGTTCGGGCAAAGCGGAAATGACTGACCTCAGCATCGGCGGCGCCTATGGCTTCAACAACGGCTTCGAGCTGTATGGCAACTACATGAACTCGGACATCGATTTCAGCCCAGGCGGCGGCTACGAAACCGACTCATGGACGCTCGGCGTTCGCTACCACTTCAACGGCGGCTCGTTGCAAGACAACGCCAATGAAGGCGCGAGCTGGAACGCGGTTCGCAACATCTCCGACGCGATGGGCCGCTTCGATTGATAGTGCGACTGCCACTCTAACGACGAAGGCCGCTCCCCCGGGAGCGGCCTTTTTCTTTGCGCGCTCCAATCAGCCTTGACGAAAGAGGATGTCGGTTGTATTTAACTACTACGTTAAATACGATGCAAACCACGGATCCTCTCTCCGAAACGCTTTCGGCACTCGCCGATCCAACGCGGCGCGCGATCCTTGAGCGCCTGGCGCGTGGCGAAGCGACGGTCAACGAACTCGCCGAGCCGTTCGACATCAGCCTCCCGGCGGTGTCGCGTCATCTGAAGGTGCTTGAAAGCGCCGGCCTCATTTCGCGCGGACGCGACGCGCAATGGCGCCCCTGCCGTCTTGAGCCAAAGGCGCTGAAGAGCGTCGATCTTTGGCTTGAGAAATACCGCCGCTTCTGGACCGGCAGTTTCGACAAAATGGACGGCTACATCGCCGACCTGAAAAAGAAGAAAGACAAAAGATGAGCGCCAGCCTCGCCGACGACGAGCTCCTGATCGTGCGCGATTTCGATGCGCCCGCATCTTTGCTGTTCATGCTGTGGAGCGATCCGGCGCACTTCAGAAACTGGATGGGCCCCGAAGGCTTTGATTGCCCCGAAGCTGAAATCGATTTTCGCGTTGGCGGCCGCTATCGCGGCGTGATCCGTCACAAGGACGATCTCAGCGGCTTTGGCGGTGTTTATCGCGAGATCGAACCGAATACGCGTCTCGTCTTCACATGGCAGTGGGATGGAGGTCCGTCGAAGGACGTTGAAAGCCTCGTCACCATCACGTTCCGCGAACACGGCGACCGCACCACGATGACGTTCCATCAGGTGCGCTTCGTCAACGTCGAACGTCGCGACAGTCATATCGGTGGGTGGACATCACTCTTCAACAAGCTCGCGGCCTACGCGGCAAAAACCAAGGAGCAGACACAATGATCACGATTTCCGCTTTCGAATGGGTGCCCGATTTCGCGCAAGGCCAAGTGCGTGATCTGCGCGTCCGCTGGGCGCTGGAAGAAGCGGGGCTGCCTTATCGCTCGCGCTTGCTGGCGCAAGGCGATCAGGACAAACCCGAATACCGCGCCATCCAACCCTTCGGCCAAGTGCCGATCTTCGAAGAGGACGGCTTCACGTTGTTCGAGTCCGGCGCAATTGTGCTACACATCGGGCAGCGCAGCGAAACGCTGCTTCCGAACGATTCCGAAGCGCGTTCACACGCAACGCAATGGCTCATCGCGGCGCTGAACTCGATCGAGCCCTTCGTGATGGACGTCGCGCGTATCGACCTGTTCTACAAAGATCAAGAATGGGCAAAGCTCCGTCGCCCAGGCGCGGTTGAATTCGCCCATCGCCGCCTCGGTGGTTTGTCCAAAGCGCTCGGCGACAAGCCCTACCTTGACGGCGATCGCTTCACCGCCGGCGACCTGATGATGACGACAGTGCTGCGCATCATGCCGGAGCTCACCAACGAGCACGCCAATCTCGCCGCTCTGGTCAAACGCTGCACCGCCCGCCCCGCCTTCCAGCGCGCCTACGACGCGCAGATGGGCGACTTCAAACAGGCAGCGTAAAAGTCAGCGCTTACGCTGACTAGAAGGCCGCCCGAATGAGCGGCCTTCTAGTCAGGCAAACCTTCAAACGCCGCCAAATCCTCCAACGCGCAATCCCAATCAGCTCGGCTTGCGACATTGATATGCGCGTCGGGGCGCTTTGGAAGCGGGCCATCTAGGCCGCCCGCTGGCGTGACCAAGAGCTTCCCTTCGTCTTGGATGCTCGGCAACGCCGCGCCACACGCCACACAGAAACTGCGCGCATGCCTCGTACCTGCGAGCGCAAAAGACGAGACCTTATCCTCGCCCGAGAGCCATGTGATCCGAGCGTCGGTCGAGAACAAGTTGGCGCCGTGCGCCGAGCCAGATCCCTTTCGACACCGTCCGCAATGGCAGAGGAAAAAATGCTCGAATGCGCCAACAATCTCAAAGCGAACTGACCCGCACAGGCACGAGCCTGAATGTTTCTCTGTCATGATGAGTTCTCCAGCAGCAGCAGAGACATGATGCAAAAAGGGCCACCCTTTCGGGCGGCCCTTTGTAGGTGTTGT
>JAPLOL010000152.1 GCA_026400735.1 Alphaproteobacteria bacterium
CGCGATGCAGCCGGAAGGCGCCGATCCCGCCGCCTTCCCCGGTCCCGATCTGACACAGCTTGTCTACGAGACAGCCACCGCGCTCGGCGGTTCGATCTCAGCGGAGCACGGCATCGGAGTCGCGCGTCGCGGCGACCTCGCACGCTTCAAGGATCGCGAATCGTTGGCGCTGATGCGCGCCGGGAAGCACGCGATTGATCCTTCGAACGTGATGAACCCGCGCGTTCTGTTCGAGTGATGTGCGCGTGATGCACGCAGCGAAACGATGCGTGTGACTCATGCGCGATGAATGCGAATCGCACGCGTGATGCTGTTGCAGATTCAGCGCGTAAATTTTTTTCGCTGGCCAACGTGCTTGCACTTGACTAAGTGAAGACGTACTGCGGCTGCGTTGCCGTAACTAACGAAGGAGCCAGGGCATGGCCGTGAAGAAAGCAAAGAAAGCGACCAAGAAGGTCGCGAAGAAGGCGAAGGCCAAGAAAGCCGCGAAGAAGACGACGGTGAAGAAGGCGAAGGCGCCGCGCAAAACTGCCAAGAAGAAGGCAGCAAAGAAGGCGAAGCGCCGGTAGGCCACGCCTGAGTGTCTCAAGATCGAGACGCTCAACAGAGCTAAGGACGAATGTCCAAGAGAAGCGCGTCGCGAAAGCGGCGCGCTTCTTCGTTATGGGCGCTCGCCGCGCGCACATTGTTCCAAATTTCTATTTTGTTTCAGGAATCTGCGCCGAGACGCACGTAAGCGCCACTCGCAGCACCGCCTTCACGCACGCCGCGCTGCACAGTCCGCGTGACGAAGTCGCCGAAGCGATAGTTTTCGCCCTCACGCATGACATTGAAGCAGGCCGAACCAGCGTCGGGCCCGTATTGAAAGCAGGCCTGACCATTCGGTCGGATTTCCAAGCGACCTTCCAACCGTTCGCCGCCGCGCTGATAGTGCGGCCGCTGGGCTCGATGCATTCACGCCACGCATCGCCGTCCGTCTCGTTCATGCCGGCAAGTTCGACGCCGAACAGCTCGCGCCGGGCCTCGGCAGCACTGAGTCGCGCCGTCTGCGCCGCAGCAATGCCCGCGACCGAAACAATCGCCAGGACAATCGGGGACATTCCGCGCCGCATCGACGCCTCCCACCTCATCGGACTAGATCAAGCTCCTCCCGGAGGATGGCATGAACGAGGCGCAGCGCAGTCCGATCCCGGCCGTCGGCGTCGTCTGCATTCGCGGCGACGATGTTCTGCTCATCAAACGCGGCGCGCCGCCTCGCCAGGGCGAGTGGTCCCTGCCCGGCGGCCGCATCGAGTTCGGCGAACGCGCCGCCGACGCCGCGCTGCGTGAGCTCCGCGAAGAGACAGGCTGCGAAGGCGAGATCGTCGGCCTCATCGAAGTCGTCGATGGTTTGATGGAAGATCGCCACTACGTGCTGATCGACTACGCCGTGCGCTGGACCTCAGGAGAACCGCGCGCCGGCGATGACGCGCTGCATGCGGAGTTTGTTCCGCTGCATGACGTTGCCCGGCTTGGCATGTGGAGCGAAACCGTGCGGATCATCGAAGCCGCACGTAGCCTCATGCCTTAGCAGCGCTGGCCTCTTCTTCGTCGTCCTTGGGATCGCGCAGCACCTCGGCAACATCGTAAGCCATCTTCACCAGCGCCAGGACGAGTATCCCCGCCACCGGCTCATTCAGCAGCTGCAGCAGGAATGCGCCGAAGATAATGGTGACGTGCAGCACCATGATCCGCGGATACGGTGCGCCCATCAGATCGCGCGGGGTCGTGCTCTTGGCCTCGCCGCGCGCAATGAACAGCCCGAACTGCACTAGCTGCCAAGCGATGATCGAGATCAGGCCGAAGGTCAGGTTGGTCTCAGTCTCGAAGAGCTTCGCAACCATGCCGGGGATGTCGAAGATGGACGAACCCCAGAAGTCGGAGCCGAAGAACCCCAGGATGAAAATGCCGTGCCCGGCGCAGAACATGCCGTAGTGCACGGTGAAGAAGACAGCGAAGAAAAGTGCGCCGGGCCAAGCCGCTGCCCCGTTCAGCGCCGCGTTCAGCAGCATGCTCGCCACCGTCCGCACGCCGATGACCAAATTCTCCATCCAGTAGAGGATGATCAGCGCGAACGCGCTCCAGCCCCAAAACAGCACCCCGGCGACCGGAATAAGGTTAAGCAAAACTGCCGCGACGAGCGGCCAAGTCTTTGATCGATCAAAGGGAACTTTCGTCTCGCTCATGCGCTCTCACATCCGGGGTGCGGTTTCGCCACACGGGCTTGCGTGCGCGCGAACTTAACCGATCTCCTATAGAGAAGGGCGAGGAGTAAACGACATGGCTAAGGACAGAATGGCCCGCGCCGCCGAGCTTGCTGAAGAAGCACGCGATCGCGCCGAGGAAGCCTACGCAGCAGCGCATGAAGCCGTCGAAGACGGCATCGACACTGCGCACCGTTATATGAAGCGCCAATGGAAAGAGCGTCCGCTCGCCGTGACCGGCACAGCGGTCGGCATCGGCCTCATCGTCGGCATGCTCCTGGGGAGCCGCCGGTAATGTTCGATCGCGCCATGGCAGCCGTCGTTACGACGGCCGCTGCGGCTGCGGCCGTGGTGATGATCGTCTTCGCGTTGGGCTTTGCGCTCTACGCTTTGATCTTACCGAGCGTCGGCCCTGCGGCAGCGGCTGCGTTCGTTGCCCTTGCGGCAGCGCTCGCAGTAACTTTGTTTGCACTCGCCGTGGCCTGGCGCAAGCGCAAGCACGAGCAGGAAGCCGCCATCGCGCAAGCACAACTCATGGACGATCTGCCGCTTGGCCTCGGCGACATCGTCCGCGATCGCCCGATCGCCACGCTAGCGATCACAGCGCTCGGCGGCATCCTGGCCGCGCGCCACCCCACTTTGATGCGCGATCTCATCCACATCGCGGCGCGCTTCCGCCGCTGACCGCCACCTAAACGGTGCTGCGGCGCCCGCTCGCCTTTACAGCGCCCGCCCCGGCGGCGAAGCTCCGCGCAACTTACGTGGGGAGTTCATGATGCGGCTCATCGCTGCCGCCGCCATCGCGGCAATCGTCATCACTGGCGCCGCTGAGGCCAAGACCTGGCGCATCCGTCCAGGCGCTGAGGCCGAGCAACAATTGCAGACCGCGCTCATCGAAGCGCGTCCGGGCGACACGGTTCAACTCGGGCGCGGACGCATCGAGCTCAGCGGCGGGCTCTCGCTCGACGTCGATCGCGTCACCATCCGCGGCGACGGTGAAAACCGCTCGATCCTGTCCTTCAACAACCAGCGCCGCGGCGCCGAAGGACTTCTCATAACCTCTGACGGCGTGACGCTGCGCGGCTTCGCTGTAGAGAACGCCCGCGGCGACGCCATCAAGGCGCGCGACTGCAACGGCATCCACATCCGCGAAGTGCGCGTCGAGTGGACGCGCGGCCCTAACGCCGAGAATGGCGCCTACGGCCTCTACCCGGTCAATTGCGACAACGTGCTGATTGAGCGCTCGATCGCACGCGGCGCCTCCGACGCGGGCATCTATGTCGGCCAGTCGCGCAACATCATCGTTCGCGACAACCTGGCTGAGTTCAACGTCGCCGGCATCGAGATCGAGAACAGCTTCAACGCCGACGTGTTCGACAACGTCGCCACCCACAACACCGGCGGCATCCTCGTGTTCGACCTGCCCGGCCTGCCGCAACAAGGCGGCCACGACATCCGCGTCTTCAACAACCGGATCGTCGACAACAACACGCAGAACTTCGCCCCGGCCGGCAACATCGTCGCCGGCGTGCCGACCGGCACAGGCGTACTGATCATGGCCAACCGCAACGTCCACGTGTTCGAGAACGAGATCGCCGACAACGGCACCGTCAACGTGCTGATCAGCGCCTATCGCGAGAGCTTCCAGGACGAGCACTACAACCCGCTGGCGCGCGACATCGTCATCCGCGACAACGAGTTCGGCAACACCGGCTACGCGCCGGCCGGCGATCTCGCGGCGCTCAGCCAGTTGGGCGTGCCGATCCCAGACGTGCTCTGGGATGGCGCGACCATCTATTCGCGAGGCGGGATGGCCCGCACCGAGCAAGTGCGCATCGTCGTCGACGATAACCGCTCCACCCGCACGCGCATTGGCAGCTTCCTCTCGCTTGGCCTATCGTCGGCCGGTTCGCCGATCAGCGAGGCACAACCCAACCCCACCCCACCGCCTATCGCCCAGATCGCGGAACCCGAGCGGGTCCGGATCGAGAACTGATCCTTGAACGTCCGGCCCATCCTCGCGGCGCTCGCACTCGCCTTCCTCGCATCAGCAGCGACGGCGCAGGCGCCGACGCCGGTGAACAGCGCCGCGATTGCCGCCGGGCGTCCGCCTGAGCTGCTCTCGGCCTATCACTTCTTCCGCGACGCTGGCGCACGCAACCCAAACGAGCGCGTGACGCCGTACGATCTCAACACGCCGCTCTACTCAGATGGCGCGTTGAAGTTTCGCTATGTCTATCTGCCACCTGACACGGTGGCGCAGTATCGCGACGAAGGCGTGTTCGAATTTCCGGTGGGCACGGTTCTGATCAAGACGTTCGCGTTCGCCGCCGACATGCGCCGGCCGACGCAAAACGTTCGCTTTCTGGAGACACGCCTACTGATCCGCCGGGCAGAAGGTTGGGTCGCGTATCCGTACGTATGGAACGAAGCGCAGACCGAAGCCCGGCTCTCGCCTATCGGCGCAAACATCCCCGTCGCCTTCACCAACGAGCAAGGCCAAGCCATCGCGCTCGACTGGGCCGTACCGAACCGCAATCAATGCAAAGGCTGCCACGATCTCGCCGGCGAGCTCACGCCGATCGGGCCGAGCGCGCGGAACTTGAATCGCGATGGCGAGAGTTTCATCGTGACCTCCACCGGCGGAACGGCGGCTTACGTTCACGATGGAGCGGGTCCGCCGTCACCACCGCAACAGCAAATGATCGATGGCGACAATCAGCTTGCTGAATGGAGCGCTTCCGGCCTGCTCGCAGGCGCGCCACCGGTTGCCAACGCACCACGCGTCCCGGCCGCTTTCGATCCAGCATCCGGCTCGCTCGAACTTCGCGCCCGCGCGTATCTCGATGTGAACTGCGCGCACTGCCATAACCCGCAAGGACCGGCGCACACGTCGGGACTAGATCTGCGCTGGTCACAGCACGAGCCGATTGCCTGGGGTGTCGGCAAACGTCCCGTCGCTGCCGGCCGCGGCTCCGCAGGCTTCGAGTTCGCCATCGATCCCGGCCACCCGGAGCGCTCGATCCTGCTCTATCGCCTGCGCTCAACCGACCCCGGCGTGATGATGCCCGAGACGGGCCGCCAGCTCGTCGACGAGCGCGGCACAGCGTTGATCGAAGAATGGATCGCGCACATGGATGCAGAGGGCCGCGTGCGGGAGTGAGCGACGACGCGCTGCTCAACGAGATCATAGAACTCGCAAAGAACCGCACCGGCAAAGATGCGGTCACGGCAGACACGCGCCTCTACGCCGATCTCGGGCTGACCGGCGACGCCGCGCGTGAATTTCTGCTGGCCTTCGCTACAAAGCACGACGTCGATATGGAGCGGCTTATTTGGCTGCGTTTCTTCGACGATGAACCCAGCATCAGTGACCTGATGGAGCCGGCAGTTATGCTCGCGGCCTCGGTGCTGAGCCCGTCGTTCGCCGCGCGTTGGCAAGCGGCGCGCGACGCCGAGCGTGAGATCACTCTCGCGCATCTGGCCGATGTCGCGCGCGCAAAATCCTGGACCGACCCCGGCGATGCTTTCCGCCGCACACGCGGGCACTCGCCGCTCGTCATCGCGTTCTCAGGCGCGAGCGTTTTGCTGATGGCGTTCTTTGTCCTGCTCGGCGCCGCGGTCGGCTACGCGCTCATCGCCGGTGAGCTTGGCGAAGTGAACGTCATCGCGTTGCTCGGCGTCATCGGCGTCAGCGTGCTGCCATTCTTCTTCGCCTTCGCCAGCTGGCGCAGCATAGAGCGCAAGCTGGCGTCAGCGGAGACTTAGTGGTGCAGCCAACTCGCGTCGACGATGCCGGTCGCCATCGCCGCATGGAACGCAAGCGCTATAAGCACCAGCGAACCCAGCACGAAGATCAGGAAACGCAGCGGAATGAAGTTGCCCAGCGCTTGCACCAGTGAGTGCACGATGCGGATCACGAGCCGATATTGATCGGGTGATCGCCTTGTCCCAGCAGCTGCAGTGAGAACGCCAGCGCGTAGAAGAGCGTCGGCTGTTCCATGAGGTGATTGTAGTTGTTCGCGACATTCGCCGCGCCGCCGGGCAACGCTTCCATCTGCGCTTTGGTCGCTTCGCCTGGCTTCACCTTCGCCTTCGCCATTGCCGGAATGCGCGTGGCGTAGAGCCAGATCAACATAATCAGCGACCAAATCACCAGTGCAACGACCGGCGTGATCATTCCGTGTTCGTACATGTTTTCCTCCCGCGACGCCGATCATCCGCCCGGTTCCCTTGTGTCGCAACCCTCCCCTTACGCGAGCGGGGTTGGCGAAGCGGCGCCCCACCCCTAGTTTCGCGCGCGAATTCATGAGGGGACAGATGAGCAAGGACGACGAAACGCCGACGCATCGCACCAATTTCTTGGAAGCGACGATCGAGTGGCTGATCTACACGAGCCGCTGGTTGATGGCGCCGGTGTATCTCGGGCTCATCGCCGCGCTCGGCATTCTCATCATCACCTTCTTCCGCGAGCTCTATCTGCAAGCGCCGCAAGTGCTGACGATGGACGAGACGGACATCATCCTGCTGGTGCTGACGCTGGTTGATCTCTCGCTCGCGGGCAATCTGGTGCTGATCATTCTCTTTTCAGGCTACGAAAATTTCGTCTCGAAGATGGAGATGGCGCACAAGGATCGCGATCGTCCCGAATGGATGGGCACGATCGATTTCAGCGGCCTAAAGATCAAACTGATCGCCTCGATCGTCGCGATCAGCGGCATCCATTTGCTGAAGATCTTCATGAACCTCGGCAACTACACCGAGACTCAGCTGATGTGGTACGTGATCATCCACGCCACCTTCATCCTCTCAGGCGTCTGCATCGCCGGCATGGATTGGATGGAAGAGAAAGCCCACGAAGCGCACGCGCGCTACGCAAAGGACAAGCACTAAGGTCCGGCGCTGTTACCGGTGGAAGTTATCCGGCACGACACCGACGACGGATAAAATCACAGGCTCATCGTCAAAATCGCCCAGCTCGGCATCGCCCGAGCTGGAAAATGCGACCGCGCCCGCTGCGGTCTCACCGAGATGAACGACAGCCCGCCGCGCCGCTGCTTCGTCTTTGCACCGGGTTGGCGCGGCGGCGGTCAGCGCGCCGCGGCGCTCCGTGAAGCTCTGCACGAAATACATAGTCTCACGCGCCATCATCGTTCTCCATCCAGAGCGGCGTGTGAACCGCCCCTAACCCGCAAATCCCCAGAACGACTCATTCGCGACCACGCGCGCGCCCTGCAATTGATCTCGGATCTGAAACCGGTTCGCCCGGTGCTGTGTTCTCGCCAGCGTGGCGCCGGCGCGAGCCGTCAAGACGGCAGCGGCGAGTGACGAGTCACTGGAAAGCGCACTACACACGAATGAGCTGGCGCCTGCACCCGTCAGATATTCGATCGTATATCGGATTGCGCCCTCCGGCCTAAGTTCTGGCCTGCTGGCAACAGCGCGTGATCATCATGACCGCGAGTGCGTCGCCATCCAGTCTCTTGATAAGCGCGCCAAGGAAGCCTTCGGCCAGCAACGCATCTGCGACTTTCAGCCAGTCTTTGAAGCGACCGGATTCTGCGAGTTCGTAAGCGCGTTCGCGCAACGACATGAAGAGAGCATCGTCACTCATGAATCTACGGCTTCCACTTGGGATGCGATTCAGTGAGGTGATGCGCCATCTGCACCGGATCGGTGCGGTCGAACATTTGACCACAGGTCGAACAGGTGAGATGGCGACGGTTGCCGCGCGGGTGCATCGCCGCCATGCGAGCCTCGGCGATAAGTTCAGCGATGGTGTTGAGCTTTTCACTCACCGTCGCGTGCCGTGTCGCTGCGATGAAGACGCTGCTCAGCATCCCTGACGCGGTATCCACGCGCGCCGTACCTGGTCTCGATGCTCGGCAACTGAGCTTTCGCATAAGCCAATGCGCCGGCGACGCTCGTTGCCGTATGCGCCTCGGAATACATGATGATCCCGCGGTGTTCGGAGCTCATGTATTCGATCGTGTAGATGCTAGCTGGAGCGGACCCGCGTTTCACGCCGCGGACAAGGCCAAGCGCCGTCATACGGCTTCGCGATCAATGATGATCTCGGCCTTCGGCATGATTTTGTTTTCTGAAAAGCGTCAGAGGTTGGCTGACACGCTCAACGTGGTGCGATCCGCACGCGTTACAATGGCGCTGCCCCAATGAGGTGCGGGCAAGTGCGTGGCGTCGTGCTTCGACAAGCTCAGCATGACGCCGTTTCTACCACTCGCCCTCAACCCCTTCCGGCGTCAGCCGAAGCCTGTCGAAGGCGGCCGTTACGCGCCCTAAGATGCTGCTTTGATGGACGTTTCGGCCCCGCCATCGCACTTTCGCCCGCCGCCATCTTGAATAAGACTGTATTTCGATATATCTGTTATTCCGTTATATCGAAATGGAGTTTCGAATGTTCTCTCACTTCCACGGCCATGGTGGCCGTTTCCGACATGCCCGGCGCGGGCGCGATGGCGAAGGCTTTGGTAGCCACGGCACGGCTACGATCTGATCAAATCAATCGAGGAGCTGACCGGCGGCGCCTACAGCCCGAGCCCGGGTGTTGTGTATCCAACACTGACTTTGCTGGAAGAACTCGGCCACGTCACCGTGACCGCTGACGGTGCGAAGAAGCTCTACGACATCACCGACGAAGGCCGCGCGTTTCTTGAAGCAAACCGCGCACCGCTCGACGCCCTGCTCGCGCGCCTCAGCGGCGCTTCAGGCGAACGCCGTCACATGCCGCGCGTCATGCGTGCGATGGCCAACTTGAAAATGGCGCTGCGTATGCGCCTCTCGAACGGCTCGCTTAGCGAAGCCGAGATCGACGCCATCGCTGCGATCCTCGACGAAGCCGCGTCTAAGCTCGAGCGTGCTTAGACGTTAGCTGCCACGCCGGCCATCGCCGACAGGATCAGATGGATCATTGTCGGTGAGGCCGGATTGTCCGCGGCGTCCGCCACGGCCGTAACCAGCGCGATCAGCGTAACTGCCCTGGTCGTTGTCGGTGACGCCCGTGCCCCCGCCACGCCCGCGCCCACGACCAACCGGATCAGCGTATTCGCCAGAATCGTTGTTGGTCATGCCAGTGCGGCCGCCGCGTCCGCGGCCCGCGGGATCGGCGTAAGCGCCAGAATCATTGTCGGTGACGCCGCTTGATCCACGGCCACGGCCAGCAGGATCGGCATAGGGCCCTGAGTCATTGTCGGTGACGCCTGCTTGGCCACCACGGCCTCTGCCCGCTGGGTCCGCGTAAGCTCCGGTGTCGGAATCTGAAAGGCCGCTGCGGCCGTAGCCGGCGCGATCTGCATACGAGCCGCTATCGGTATCGGTGGCGCCCGTGTAAACGCTGCCGCCACCGCCTTCAGCCGTCGCGCAGCCAGTCAGCGCGGCGAGCGAACCGCCGATGACCGTCGCGCCTAGAATGCGGCCCATGAACGAACGCCGGTTCAACCGTTTCTTGTCGGACATCGCTAGCCTCCCCTTACTGGCGCGCCTGCTCATGCTATCGACGGCGCACGCGCACGCAAGCGCGGCGGGGGAATGATGAGCGAGAAATCAACGGTCGCCGCCCCGATCGATCAAACAACGGCGCGTCCGGCGCGCGCGAGAAATGTGCTCGCTGACATCACACGCATTTTTTGCGCGACTTACTTGCAACTCGCTGGCTGGAAAGTGCGCGGAGATTTTCCGGCGCTGGATAAAGCCGTGCTGGTCGCTGCGCCACACACGTCCAATTGGGACGGGATCAATATGCTCGCCACTGCCGGATATTATCGCGTGAAGCTGAGATGGATGGGCAAAAAGAGCCTCACCACCGGCCCGTTTGGCGGCCTCATCAAATGGCTGGGTTGCGTGCCGATTGATCGCTCCGCAGCCAATGATGTTGTGCGCGTGATGGCGGAAGCGTTTGCAGCGACGCCGCGCATGATCCTCGCTATTCCGCCCGAAGGCACGCGCAGCGCCACGCGCGAGTGGAAGACCGGCTTCTATCACATCGCCCGCGCCGCCAACGTGCCGCTGATCCTGAGCGTCCTCGACCATGGCGCAAAGACCATCAGCTTAGCCGCGATCATCTCGCCCAGCGGCGATTACGACGCCGATCTCAAGATCATCCAAGGCTACTACGCCAATGCGCGCGGCAAACACGCGGACAAATTCGCGCTCAAGCGTTGACCTTAGCCCGCTCGACTGCGCGGCAAATCGCATCGACGATCGTATCGTAAAGCTGCACCGGAAGATCGTGCCCCATGCCTGGAATGATACGCAGTTCCGCGCCTGGCACGTTCGCGGCGAGATCCCTGCCGCCTTCCACTGGCACCAGCGGATCAGAATCGCCGTGCAGCACAACGGTGGGCGCAGTGATCTTACCCAGCTTCGGACGCCGATCGCCGTTCGCGAGAACGGCAGCGAGTTGGCGCGCAACGCCTGCCGGTTCGTAACAGCGCAGGACATCGCTGCGCAGACGCTCACGCATGATCTTCTCATCGAACAGATAGCCCGGGCTGCCGATTGTGCGCGAGTTGATGATTGCCTGATCCAGATAGGCTTCAATGTCCTTCTTAGGATCTGGCGCCCGCGTGGTGAGCACGGCCATGGCCTCAGGCTTCGACGGCGGCAACGCGGGATTGCCGGTGGTCGTGAAGATCGCCGTGAACGAGAGCACGCGCTCAGGATAGTCAGCCGTGACCAGCTGTCCGATCATGCCGCCCATCGAAGCGCCGCACACATGCGCGCGCTGAATGCCGAGATGATCGAGTACGCCAACCGCGTCAGCGGCCATGTCATCCAGCGTATAGGGAATGTCCGGCTTCTGGCCCTGCATCAACGCGGCGACAACGCTTTCGATCGTCGGCACGCCACTAAACTTTTGGGAGAGCCCCACATCGCGATTGTCGAAGCGGACGACCCGAAAGCCCTTCGCGATCAGCTTTTCGTAGAACGCCGGCGGCCAGCGCGTCATTTGCGAGCCAAGTCCCATAATCATCAGCAGCGGCTCACCGTCAGCGGGACCGTGAACTTCGTATTCGATGCTGATGCCGTTGATCTTCGCGTTCGCCATCGTTCCGTCCCTCGTGTTCTTGAATTTGAGCGGCGATCCGCGCACGCGCAAGAAACTGCCCTGTCGGCGCCTCTGACATTTAGCACGCTCGGCGGATTGTTGGCGCCCCGCTCGCGCCCATCAGGCGCACCTCACCCTCAGATGAGCCCCCACTCCGTCGGAACAGTTCCGATGACGGCTTGGTTCTGCACCGTGAAGCCGTTCATCGTCCAAAGCGCAACCGTTCCATCGGTATTGTGCCAGAGGATGTCATCGCGACCGTCACCGTTGTAATCACCAACGTTGGCGATGCTCCACGAGAGTGGGGCGCCGCCGACCATCTGTGTGCCAAGCGCGGTGTTGCCGTTCATTCGCCACATGGCGAGGCCGCCATCGCTGGTATTGCGGAAGAGGATGTCCGCACGTCCGTCTCCATCGAAATCACCGACGCCTTGAATCTGCCAACTCGCCGGCGCCGAACCAAGGATGGCCGCGCCGGTCTGGCTGACGCCATCAGTCGTCCAACGTGCGATCGTTCCGTCGGTGTTGCGAAGCAGGAAGTCATCGCGGCCGTCGCCGTCGAAGTCCGCGATGCCCGAAATGCTCCAAGCCGGAGGCGCTGCCGACACGATTGATTGGCTCGAGATCGTGTTGCCGTTCATCAGCCAGACGGCGACCGCACCGTCATTGCTGTTGCGCCAGACGAAATCGTCACGGCCGTCGAAGTTGAAATCGCCGATGCCCTGGAACTGCCAATTGTTCGGAACGCCCGTGATGATCGATGCGGCCGTGCCTGAACCGTCAGCCCAAACCGCAACGGCTGTAGTGTTCGAATTGCGCCAGATGATGTCGTCACGGCCGTCGCCGTTGAAGTCGCCAGTGCCTAGGATCGCCCAATCGGCGGGAGCGCCGCCAGCGATATAGGCGTTGGTCTGCACAGCGCCAGACATTTGCCAGACCGCGACCGCGCCAGTGTTGGCGTTGCGCCAAAGCAGGTCGGAAGTGCCGTCACCGGTGAATGTGCGGAAGGCGTTGTCCAACACGACATCACGATCCCTGAAGTCAAGAATTTCGACGCCGGTCAGCGTGTCTGTCCCTTCCGTGCCAGTCGTTACGGTCCATGATCCATTCGAATTGCGGTGCCACGCCACAGAAGCGGATATCAAAAAGTAACTAGCTGTATCGATGCCAGCGCCACCAGAAAGAGAATCCGCGCCCTCGTCTGCCCAAAACACGTCGCTACCATTGCCCCCCGACAAAATGTCGTCGCCGCGTTGGCCCAAGAGAGTGTCGTCGCCCGAACCACCGGACAATGTGTCCGCTTCCGCACCTCCTTGAATGAAATCGTTCCCGCCGCCACCAAAGACAGAATAGAACTCAAAGTATTGCAGGCTCGTCGTTCCGCCGGCCATAGAGATTTGTGATCCGTACAGGCTGAACCCTGTAGCAAGCGCAGAGAAATCGAGGATCAATCGATCCATGCCGTTTTCTCCCGATAGCGACGCACCGTTATAAAGCACCCCTGGCGTCACTGTGAGCGTGTCGTCGCCGGGAGTCAGCAGGGCGCTGAGACGCTCGAAACCGACGAACACAGCACCGTTCGCGAGCACTAGCCCGCCGGGCGCTAATAGATCGGCGACATTGATAGTAACCGCTTGTGCAAAACCCGACAGGTTTAAGCTAAGTGTGTCTGTGTCGGCGCCACCATTTGCCTGCACGGCGCCGTTTCCAGTGCCGAAGACGATCGTGTCATTCCCCGCTCCGCCACGCAAAATATCGGCACCGGCGCTGGCATAAATCAGATCATCACCAGCGCCGCCGTCCAGGACATCATCCCCCGTAGCGCCGACTAACCAATCTATCCCGCCGCCGCCTGTGGCGACGATGCGCTCGATATTAGAATAATCTAATTGTCCCGAACCGAAACCGATGCTGTTGGAGCTGGAGCTCATAAAGAGTTGAGAAGAGAGCGCAGCAAAATTGATAGTGAGGGTATCGACGCCGCCCCCTCCATTGATCGTGAAGGCTCCGACGAGCGGGCCAGTGAGACTAAAGGCATCGGCTCCGGCGCCGCCAAACACGCTGAAACTCTCAATGCTCTGATACGTCGAGCCCTCAAATGATCCGTTTCCGAGAGCGAGAGTACTTAGATCTATCGATATGGATGAGAGGCTGCGGTCGATCTGAAGGCGATCGTTCCCTGCACCGCCATCGATAACGTCGACGCCGGAGCCGGTGACGATGACATCATCGCCATCGCCACCGTTTAAAACGTCGTCACCGCCACCGCCCTCAAGCGCGTCATTACCATTTCCGCCGTTTAAGATGTCGTTCTCGCCGACAGCGGAGTAGAAGTCGCTGTAGGACGGCGCTTCGCCAAACAAGGCGTCGTTGCCGTCACCACCGTTGAGTGTGTCGGCGCCTCGATAGCCGTAGATTACATCTGCGCCCGAGGTGCCAGTTATTGTATCTCCACCACCGAACACAGCGGAATTGAGAGCCGCCAGATTGTAGGTGAACATCCAACCGAGCGCGTCAGCGACAGGCAGAGCCAGGCCCGTAAGAACCATCGCCCGCTCACCGCGGGTGAGCTGAAATCCAGAAATCGTTCCGCTCGATGGGTCGCCAAACTGGTCAAAAGTGGGAAAGGACCCAGAGAACACGACGGCGCTGACACCGTCTTGATAGAAGACCGCAGTGCCGCTGTGACTCGTGCTGTAGTGCCCTCCGACAAGAGCCGCGATGTCGTCGACACCGAGTTCTTCCATCGAAAACCCGCTTGCGCCGCTCAATGTAATTGTTGGCATCTCGCCTCCCCCGCCACCAGGCTAGCCGGAGGGACGCGCCAGCGCCACGAGAGATTTGTTTGCGATCATGGGCACGCCGGTGGCTTCTCGAGCCATCGGTCAGAGCGTTACATCCGCTCCGGCACTTCGATACCGAGCAGGTCAAGCGTCAACGTGAGTTGCTTCAGCGTGGCAGCTGCCAACGCCAGGCGTGACGCGCGCACCGCGCCTTCGGATTGCAGGATCGGGCAATTGGCGAAGAACCCGGAGAAGGCCTGCGCTAAATTGTAGGCGTGCTCGGCCAGGAAGTGCGGCGCCTTCTTGTCATAGGCGGTGCGGAGCGCGCCGTCGAAGGCGTCGAGCGCGAGCGCGAGCGCGCGCTCAGCTTCGTGATCGATGGCGATCGCCCCTGCTCTGATCTGTTGCTCTTCGGCTTTGCGCAGAATGCTTTTGATGCGGACCGACTGGTAAAGCAGGTATGGGCCAGTCTTCCCCTCAAAGCTCATAAAGCGATCGAGATCGAAGATGTAGGACGTGCCGCGGAAGTTTGAGAGATCGGCGAACTTGATCGCGGCGATGGCGACCTTGTGGGCGATGTCCTCGAACTCTTCCTTGGAGAAGTTCGCGTCGACTTCGTTTTCGCGCAGGCGCTGACGCGCCTTCTCTTCGGCTTGGCCGATGAGGTCTTGTAGTTTGAGCACGCCGCCGGCGCGGGTTTTGAACGGCGTGCCGTCGGGGCCGTTCATGGTGCCGAAGCCGATGTGCTCGAGTTGATCGCGCTGCGCGTAACCGGCCTTGGCGGCGGCGCGATAAACTTGCTCGAAGTGATCGGCTTGGCGCTGATCGACGCAATAGAGAATGAGATCGGGCTTCTGATCGCGCATACGCTGCACGATCGTGGCGAGATCGGTGGTGCCGTACATGGCCGAGCCTTCGGACGACACGACCAAGAGCGGGTCCGGGCTTTCGACTTCGACGACAGTGCCGTCGTCGCGCTTCTTCTTTTTGGTCTCGCCAGGGTTGGCGACGCGGAGAATGCGCGCGCCTTGATCGTCTTCGAGCAGGCCTTTCTTATCGAGATCAGCCACCATGTCCGGGATCAGCGGATCGGCGTCGCTTTCGCCGAGCCAGAGATCGAAGTCGACGCCGAGCGATGCGAAGTCGCGCTTCTGCGCGGCCATCGAGACGTCGTGCATCGCTTTCCAGATGGTGCGGTGAAGCTCGCTGCCGCCTTGCAGTGCCGCAGTCGCTTTGCGCGCGCGATCACGCACGTCGATATCGCCATCTTTCACGCGGCGGGCATAGGTTGGGTAGATCGCTTCGAGTTGATCGAGCGTCAGGGCGTTCAGGCGCGCGTCGAGTTTTGCTTTGTCATCGAAGCCGCCGAGTTCGTCTTCGAGCGCGGTGATGACAAGGCCCATCTGGAAGCCCCAGTCGCCGAAGTGCGCATCGCCCCAGACTTCGTCGCCACGGAAGCGATAGATGCGCTTCACGCTCTCGCCGATGATCGAAGCGCGCAGGTGCCCGACGTGCATGCCCTTGGCGACGTTCGGGCCGCCATAGTCCACGACGACACGGCGTTTATGTTCAACGGGCGAAGCCCCTGCGTGCGCATCATCAGCCACAAATTGCGCGCGCTTGGTCAATGCGTCGGCGGTGACTTTGAAATTGAGAAATCCAGGCCCAGCGATACTCGGCGCCGGCGAAAGCTCCGTTGCACTCCACTCGGCGGCGACGGATTGCGCGACCTCCTGCGGCTTCTTGCCGGCAGCCTTCGCCACTGCCAATGCGCCATTGGCCTGAAACTCACCCAGGTCGGGCCGATCCGAACGGCGCACGTCGGCGTGCTTCGGATCTAGTCCAAGCTTGACGAACACAGCTGCGTTCGCCGCGGAGAATGCGCTGGCGAGGTCTTTCATGATCTTTGCGGGATGGGGTTTTGAGGGCCGCGCGTCAAGCGCAGGCCCTCAAAGAAGCCTTACTGCCCCGGCGCTTGGCCTTCGCCCGCGTCGATACGGAAGCGGCGGCCGTCGCGGTTGAACTGCAATTGCTCCGGCGTCAGGTCGAAGCCGACCAGGATCTCGAAGTTCTCGCCGGAGACTTCTTCGTTCGCGCGCGGGATGACGATCTGGTCGATGCGCTCGCGGTGCGTGACGACTTGCTCGCCGCGCGGGAAGCGCACGTCGACATCGAAATACACCTTCTCGATCGGCGCGCGGCCGCGGCGGGTGACGGCGACCCAATAGCGATAGGTTTGACGATCCGACGTCGCAGCAGGGCCGCGACCGAAGGCCATTTCGATTTCCATGTTCATGCGGATCGGATCGGACTCAACATAGCGGCAGAGGCCGTGCACGCCCTGCATCTCGCCCGTGAACGCGATGTTGGCGTAACGCTGGTTGCCCGGTTGCTCGAATTTCACCACGCGCGCCGTATCATAAAGCACGCCCATCAGCGGGCACGGGCCGACGTTCTGACGCTGGTCGTTGCCGATCATACGATCGAAGAAGTTTGGCGCGCGCTGGGTTTGCTGCGTTTCTGGGTTCACACCGCCTGGCAACTCCACGGTCGGCGTCTCGCGGCTGGCGCACGCGCTCAGCGCAAGCGCCAACGAGACCATGATCACACCCGAAAGCTTCATTCTGATCCTCGTCCCGCCTTCATTGGGCCCTGCGGCGGCGGCCGCATGTCTCACCCCCGCCCTGAAGGCAATTGGCGCAACGCCGTGATAGCTTTGGGGCGGGACCCCTGCAACAGAGGGCGGCGCCTGCCTAACTAAGTTTCACCAGCGAGCGTATGACCCAACCGGAAAAACCCCAAATATCAGTCCTCTTGGCTGCCCCACGTGGCTTTTGCGCGGGGGTCGACCGGGCCATCCAGATCGTTGAACAAGCGATCCGAAAGTGGGGGGCGCCGGTCTATGTGCGTCACGAGATTGTCCACAACCGCCACGTCGTCGAACGGCTGGAGGCTTTGGGGGCCGTGTTCGTCGAAGAATTGGACGACTGCCCCACCGATCGCCCGGTGATTTTCTCCGCGCATGGCGTGCCCAAGGCGGTCCCCGCGGAAGCGCGCGCGAGAGAGATGATCTATGTCGACGCCACCTGCCCGCTCGTGTCGAAAGTGCACGTCGAGGCGCAACGCCATTTCGATGCAGGCCACGAGATCGTGTTGATCGGACACGCGGGACATCCGGAAGTGATCGGCACCATGGGTCAGTTGCCTGCGGGCGCTATCACTTTGCTAGAGACAGTTGCGGACGCCGAAGTGTTCGCGCCGCGCGATCCGAGCAAGCTCTCGTTCGTAACGCAGACGACGCTCTCGGTGGACGATACGGCCGATATGGTCGGCGTGTTGCAGCGTCGTTTTCCGGGGATTGCAGCGCCGCACAAGGAAGACATCTGCTACGCCACGACAAATCGCCAAGACGCTGTGAAAGCAATGGCGGAACAAGCGGATCTGGTCCTGGTGATCGGCTCGCCGAAAAGTTCGAACTCTGTGCGACTCGTCGAAGTCGCCAAGCGCGCCGGCGCTCGCGACGCGCGCCTCGTCGGCTCGGCCGAGGATGTCGATTGGAGTTGGTTCGACAGCGTGCGCAGCGTCGGCGTGACCGCCGGCGCGAGCGCGCCTGAGGATTTGGTGGAAGCGCTCATCGCCGCCATCGGCGCGCGCTTTGACTCACGCGTGGAAGAAGTTCGCGTAACTACAGAAGACGTGATGTTCAAACTGCCGCGCGTGCTGGCTGAGTGAGCACCCACCCGATCCCAGTTCTGCTCTACGAAATCATACAGGGTCTGCGTGCGCGCAATCCGGATCGCGTTCCGTTGATCGGCGTCGCGGGCGCGCAAGGCTCGGGCAAAAGCTATCAGTGCCGCATCCTTGCAATGGCGAACCAGCCTCGCTTTGCCCATTTCTCGTTGGACGATGTCTATCGCTCGCGCGCCTACCGCGAAGAGCTGGCGACGGAAACGCACCCGCTCTTCATCACGCGCGGCCCGCCCGGCACGCACGATCTCGATCTGGCGACGCGCACGATCGAGCACATCCAAGGCGTGGGCCGCGATCAGAACATTCGCCTGCCGCGCTTCGACAAGCTGACGGACGACACAGCGCCTCAAAGCGAATGGCCGCTCTACACCGGGCCAGCTGAGGCAATCGTTGTTGATGGCTGGTGCCTAGGCGCCGAGCCTCTGGATCTGTCCGACCTTGCCGAACCGGCGAATGCTCTAGAGCGCAACGAGGATATCACTGGCGTTTGGCGCGAGACGGTCGAATACGAACTGCGCGCCAAGTATCAGCCCTTCTTCGCTGAGTTCGACGCCATCGTTTATCTGCGGCCACCGAATTGGGAGATCGTCCGCACGTGGCGCGGGCAGCAGGAAGAGCAATTGCTTGGCCGCCCGCTCACGGACGCAGAGAACGCCAAGCTCGACCGCTTTCTGATGTTCTATGAGCGCATAACCCGCTGGATGATGGCCGGCCACCACAACGCGAATTGGATTGTGCAACTCGATGAAGCGCGGAAAGTTACGCGCATCGAAGAGATGTAGGCATGGCCGTTTATACAAACCTCTCCAGCGAAGACCTCGCCGAATTGCTCGCGCGATACGACATCGGCGATGCGTCAGCGTGCGAGGGTATTGCCGAGGGCGTCGAGAATACGAACTTCAAACTCACCACGCCAAGCGGCCGCTACATTCTGACGATCTTCGAAAAGCGCGTCGCCGAGGCGGACCTGCCTTTCTTCATGGCGGTGTTGGAGCGGCTGGCGGCGCGCGGGCTTCCGGCGCCGCGGCCAATCGCGGCGCGAGATGGCGCGGTGCTGACGCGGGTGAAGGGCAAGGCGGCGGCGATCATTGCGTTCTTGGAGGGCGTTTGGCCGCGCGCGGTTGAACTTTGGCACTGCGCCGCTGTTGGCGATGCTCTGGCGCGCATGCATGTGGCGCTTTCGGATTTTCCTGGCACGCGCGCCAACGCGTTGAGCTTGCGCGGTTGGGAAACGCTGCTCGTGCCGCGCATGGATGAAGCGGAAAAGCTGCGGCCTGGATTGGCGGACCTTGTGCGCAAAGACATGATGGCGGTGCGCATGGCGTGGCGGAACGATCTGCCGCGCGGTGTGATCCACGCCGATTTGTTTCCTGACAACGTCCTGTTCGATGGCGACAAGCTATCAGGCGCGATCGACTTCTACTTCGCCTGCACCGACGCGCTCGCCTACGATCTCGCCGTCTGCCTCAACGCCTGGTGCTTCGAGGGCCCGCGCTACGACATCGAACGCGGCCGCGCGATGATAGCCGCGTACGAAAGCGTGCGCCCGCTCTCGGATTTGGAGCGCCAGATGCTGCCGACATTGGCGCGCGGCGCAGCGTTGCGCTTCTTTGCGACGCGACTAACCGATTGGGCCGCAACGCCAGACGGCGCGACCGTAACGCCGAAGGACCCGCTGGAGTACGCGGACAAACTTGCGTTTCATCGCGCGGCGCGCGGAGTCGCGGACTATGGCGCTTAATTTCGAACGGCGACCTTACAAATCATCGGCCATGTTATGGCCGTTAGCCCACGTTTTTTCCGCACTTCCGGGCGGAACCGTAGCCGCCCTCCTAACCGACGTGACTTCGCCGAACACGCGACTGATGTTCGTCGCTGCGCTGGCCTGGCTTTCGAGCGCTGTCATCTGCTCCAACGTGCTCGGCCTTTGGCACTCGATCGCCAAGGGATTTTCTCCGCTTACGCTGTCAACGACATTCACGATTGCTGCGATCGTTGGACCGGTCGCCGGATTAATGGCAGTAGCCCTCGCACATTCAACGCCAACCGCCTTCTTGGCATTCGGCGCGGCGTTCCTGGGGGCCCTCCAGGGCGCGGGAATAGTTTGGCTCGTTGTCGGCCCAGATCTCCAACCACCGCCCACCCCATGCAACGATAAAGAGGCGAACGACGAACATCCGCCGAATCCCCCTAAACCCGCCTCATGAGCACTGTGAACATTTGGACGGATGGCGCGTGCAGCGGCAATCCTGGACCTGGCGGCTGGGGCGCGATCCTCACATACGGCGACACGACCAAAGAACTCTCCGGCGCCGAAGCTGCGACCACAAACAATCGCATGGAGCTGATGGGCGCGATCTCGGCGCTAGAAGCGCTGAAGCGCCAAACCAAAGTCACGCTGCACACAGATTCCAAATACGTGATGGATGGCGTCACCAAATGGATTCACGGTTGGAAGAAGAACGGCTGGAAGACAGCCGATAAGAAGCCCGTGAAGAACGAAGATCTTTGGAAGCGTCTCGATGCGGCCAATGCGAGCCACGACGTGACCTGGAAATGGGTCAAGGGCCACGCCGACGACGTCATGAACAACCGCGCCGACGAATTGGCGCGCAATGCGATTCAGACGTTGAAGGGCTGAGACGTCGCCCTTCGACACGCTCAGGGTGACGCCAACTCAAGCACCTGTTTCCCAATAGCTCAGCTTGAACTTGTCGAAGGCAGACGGGGGCCATCCGATTTTTGGATTGAATCGCTGCGTGGAGGCGCGCAGCTTTCGCGCATGCGCCTCTTCATCTTCCTCGCCGCCCTGCTCTGCACCACGCCCGTATTCGCCGACGAGCCCGAAGGCTTCTCCTGGATGCGCGGCTGCTGGCGCACCGAGACGCCGCGCGACGCAGAGAGCAGCACGACGTTCACCGAAGTTTGGATCGCACCGCCCGGACCGGTGATGTTCGGCTACGCCTACCATGAGGGTGAAGGCGCGTTTCAGGGCTGGGAGCAAATGCGCATCGAACGCGACGACGGCGGCACATACTTTGTTGCCATGCCGAATGGCGGTGCGCCCGTGCGGTTTCGCTGGGATGATATCCTGATCCGCATGAGCGACAATCCGACTTGGAACGGCTGGAGCGCGGCATTCGAGAATGCCGAGCACGATTATCCTCAGCGCATAAGTTACCGACGGACCGGCAACGAACTCACAGCCACTATCTCCCGCATCGACGGGACCGATCGGATCTCGTTCGTATACCGGCGGATTCGCTGTCCAGCGAACCTCCGCCCCTAAGCGCAGCTTGACTCTGGTTCAACATTGAACCATTTATAGTTCAACGTTGAACTTACGAGGCTCGCCATGCCATCCCGCCGCCATGTGCTGTCTTTGCTGTCCGCTGCGCCGTTTGCGCCCGCTCTGACCGGTTGTGCCGCCGACAATTTGCCCGACGCCGTCGCGGGCTGGCGCGATCCGGGCGCTGGCGAGACCGATCCGCGGCGCTTTGCGCTGGCGCACGCGATCCTTGCGCCCAATCCGCACAACACGCAGCCTTGGCTCGTTGAACTCGACGATGCCGACGGCATGACGCTCTATTGCGATCTCGATCGCCGCATACCCTTTACCGATCCGCTCGATCGCCAAATCACGATTGGTCACGGTTGCTTCCTTGAGCTCTATCGCATGGCGGCGGGGCTGAGGAATTACTGGCCGAGCATCGAGTTCTTCCCCGAAGGCGAACCAACGCCGCGTCTCGATGCGCGCGCCGTCGCGCGCGTGACGCTTGGCCCGCAACAAGCACAGCCAAACACCGATCCATCGACCCTGCAGATCGTCAATCGCCACACCAACCGCAATCCATACGAAACACGTGTGCCGACCGCTGAGGCGCTCGATGAACTCGTCAACGGCGTTGTCGGCATGGGCGAGGAATATACTGGCGGCGTCTACTGGACGAACGACGAAGCGCGCGTCGCACAAGGGCGTGACCTCGTATGGCGCGGCTGGGATCGCGAGCAACGCACTGAAGGCGCGGCGGCGGAGACGTTCGGGTGGCTGCGTTTCGGGCGCCGCGAAATCGCCGAGCATCGCGATGGCCTCGGCATGTCCGGCATGGGCATCGAGATCTTCAAGATGCTCGGCCAACTCAACCGCGAGCAGCTGATCGATCCAGATTCGTCGGCCAACAAAACAGCGGCGAAGAACTGGCGCGAGATGGCGATGACCTCGCCTGCATTCCTCTGGATCACGTCAAACGGCGACACACCGTCGATGCGTCTCAACGCCGGTCGCGCCTATGCGCGCCTGGCGCTGGCAGCGCAGGACATGGGATTGGCGATCCATCCGTGGAGCCAGACTTTGGAAGAATACGAAGAGATGGCCGACCTCCGCGCCGAGATGCGTGAGTTCCTGGCGCCACCGGAAGGCGAAACAGTGCAGATGCTGGTGCGGATCGGTTATGCCGAACAGGTCGCGCCATCGGCGCGCCGCGACGCACAGGATTTCATTCGCGCATGAAGCAGGAAGAAGCGCTCAGGGTTTCATTTCAGGTGATGAGCGAGATCGCCATTATCGGCCACCTCGCGGACACTGCGCTGGCAAAGCTGCTGCCGCCTGAGCTTTCCGTCGCCGGCTTCGGCGTGTTGAACCATTTCGTGCGGCTCAACATCGAGGGCGAAAGCCCTGCCCGCTTGGCGCGCGCGTTCCAGGTCACCAAAGGCGCGATGACCTACACGCTGCAGCAGCTCGAAGAGTTGGGCTACGTGACGCTCTCGCCTGATCCAGCCGATGCGCGCGCGAAGATCGTGCGAATGACCAAACGCGGTCGCAAGGCGCGCGATGCGGGCGTCGCGTTGGTTGATCCCGGCATGAAAGCGATGATCGACTTTATCGGCGCGGACGAGTTCGCAAAAGCGCTGCCGTTCTTGATCAAGCTACGCCAAGTGCTGGACGCAGCGCGGGATTAGGTCGCCGCAGCGCGAACCTTCAGCGTCGCGCCATCGACAGCATCGATGACAACCGTCTGCCCAGGCGCCAGCGCTTCATCGCTTACAGCGCGCCAGATCGTATCGGCAATTTTCACTGAGCCCGTGCCGTTCGCAAAAACCGTTATGACGCCTTGCGTGCCAATCAGCGTCTTCGACCGCTCGTTCAACCCATCAGCGGCGTGACCGTCGCGCCAACGTTTCACCAGCGGGCGACCGAACGCCGTCAACGCGATGACTAGCACCGCGAAGATTGCCATCTCGGCAACCCAGTTGGTTGTGCCAGTCCACGCAACCAGCGCGGTCAAAAACGCGGCAACTGCGGGCCAAAGCAGATACGTCGTGCCGCTCGCCATTTCGGCGATCAGCAAGATAAGGCCAAAGACCAGCCAGTGCTGCGGGCCAAGGCTCGTCAGGAGGGTGATCAGCGTGTCCATGCGCCTAATGTAGCGATGCTAGGCCGCTTACGCGAGGGCTTAGCGCGGCGCTGGCGTCGGTGGACGCGGTGCGGTCCACGGTCCCGTGCCGCCTGCCCCCGCTTCGCCCTGCGCGTTGAGCGCGCGCAAGCCTTCGACAAGGCCAGCCATGCCCGAGAGATCGGCCGGGATGATGACGGTGCGCTGCTGGTTCGACGTCGCCAATTGGCCGAACGCTTCAACGTACTTCAAGCCAAGGAAGTAGCGGATGGCGTTGACGTCGCCCTTCGAGATGGCGGCGGACACAGCTTCAGTTGCCTTCGCTTCGGCGTCAGCAGAACGCTCGCGCGCTTCAGCGTCACGGAACGCAGCTTCGCGGCGGCCTTCAGCTTGGAGGATCGCCGATTGCTTGGCGCCTTCAGCGCGCAACACGGCGGCTTGCTTGTCGCCTTCGGCTTCCAGAATTTGCGCGCGGCGTTCGCGTTCCGCCTTCATCTGGCGGGCCATCGCTTGCGTGAGGTCGGCCGGCGGCGCGAGATCTTTGATTTCGACCCGCATCACTTTGGTGCCCCAAGCGTGCGTGGCAGCGTCGATCACAGTGAGCAGACGCGCATTGATGCTGTCGCGCTGCGAGAGCACTTCGTCGAGGTCCATCGAGCCGACGACCGTACGCACGTTGGTCAAGCAGAGGTTCAAAACCGCGAGACGGTAGTTCTCAACTTCGTACGCAGCTTTGGCCGCGTCCATAACTTGGATGAAGACGATGGCGTCGACGGAGACAACGGCGTTGTCCTTCGTGATCACGTCCTGGCGCGGCACATCGAGCACCGCTTCCATCATCGACATGCGCTTACCGAGGCGATCGACGAACGGAATGAGGAAGGCGATACCGGGGCGCAGCGTGCCGGTGTAACGGCCGAAGCGCTCAACAGTGTATTGGAAGCCCTGCGGCACGACTTTGATCGTGCTGAAGGCCAACACAATCGCCATCACAGCGAAGAAAATCACAACCGTCATCGCATCACTCCCACCGCTTCTGCGGCCTTATGCGTTCTCGCGCGAGTAACGTGCGTTAAGCTCAGGCTAATTGGCCGAGCAGGTACTCCGCGCTGGAAACTTTGTATTCACCAGCTTCTTCAATGTTCAACTGGGATACCACTCCATCCTTGACGATCATTGAATAGCGCTTCGATCGCGGGCCCATTCCAAACTTTGAGAAGTCAGCATCGAGCCCAACAGCTTTCGCGAACTCGCCGGAGCCGTCCGAGAGCATTGTGATTTGATCAACCACGTTTTGATCCTTCGCCCATGCGCCCATGACGAAGTGATCGTTTACCGCTGTGCACGCGATCGTATCGACGCCCTTGGCTTTGAAGTCGGCCAGATGATCCCGGAAGCTCGGTAGGTGCCGCGCCGAGCATGTCGGCGTGAAGGCGCCGGGGACCGCAAACAGCGCCACCGTCTTGCCGCCGAACACATCCGCGGTGCGCATCTGCTTCATGCCGTCGCTTGTGGGCACGTTGAACTGGACGTCCGGCAGCGCGTCACCGACTTTGATCATGGCCTGTTCCCTCAAGCTTGTGTTTCAAGGGCTTATGTAGGCGAGGCACGCCCCATATGCGAGCGCCCTCTTGCGCGAAAGCGAACGGCGCGGGACCATTGGTTCCATGAGCGACGACACCCTGACGGGGAAACTTCTGGTGGCGATGCCGGGCATGAGCGACCCGCGCTTCGACAAGTCCGTGATCATGATGTGCGCGCACGACGCCGAGCACGCGATGGGTGTCGTGATCAACAAGCCGAAAGATGATCTGACGCTCAGCGAAGTGCTCGGACATCTTGGCCTGAAAGCTGGCGATCAGGCCGCGACGCGCGCCGTGCTCGATGGCGGCCCTGTGCGTCCTGATCGCGGCTACGTGCTGCACTCCGAAGACTTCGCCGCCGGTGACGCGACACAAAGCGTAGCGCCCGGCGTGCGGCTGACCTCCACACGCGATGTGCTTGAAGCCGTCGCAGGCGATCACGCACCGGCCAACTTCGTGCTCGTGCTCGGCTGTGCAGGTTGGGGCGCAGGACAATTGGAAGATGAGCTGAAGCACAACGCCTGGCTCGTCGTCGATTACAACGACGCCATCGTCTTCGACGCAACGCACGACGACAAATGGGACCGCGCCATCCGCACCCTCGGCTTCGATCCCTCCCAGCTCAGCGAAGCCGGCGGCAACGCGTAGCGGTCAGCGCTTCTTAAGCACGCGCTCCGTCGACGCCGGATACTTTCCGAGTTTCTCAGCCGGCCTAATCGGCCGGCGTTCGAAATTGCCGCCGCAATTTGGGCACTGACCTTTCAGTTCACCCTCAACACACGACGCGCAGAACGTGCACTCGAAGGTGCAGATGCGCGCGTCCGCGCTCTCCGGCGGCAGATCGCAATCGCAATTCTCACAATTGGGCCGCAGCGCCAGCATTACGCGGTCCCCGTCATGTGCTCGATCGCTTCGCGACGTTGCTGAGCGAACGCTGAGAAAAGCTGCTTCACCGCAGCGACCGTCTTCTCCTCCGCCAATTCGGGGCGCCCAGAGTTGAACGGCGGCGCCGGCGCGTATTCGATCGCGAGCTGGATCATCTTCGCAACATCATCACCAGCAAGTTCCGCTGCAATGGTGAGCGCGATGTCGATGCCGGCAGTTACGCCCCCGCCGGTGATCACATTGCCGTCGCGCACCACGCGCGCATCATCCGGTATCGCGCCAAACATCGAGAGCAGTTCGCGATAGGCCCAGTGCGAGCCAGCGCGCTTGCCGGTGATCAGTCCTGCAGCGGCGAGGATCAGCGAGCCGGTGCAAACCGACGTGATGTATCTCGCGCCCGCGCCGAGCCGTTTCACCTCGGCCATGAAGTCGGCATCCTGCATCGCTTCAGTCTGACCAGGCCCGCCGGGGATCATGATCATATCGGCGCTGCTGACATCGCTGAGCTTCGCGAGATCAGTGAAGGTGAGCCCCATCTCCGTCTTCAGCACGCCGCCGTCCTTCGACGCGATGATCACCTCAGTGTTGGGCACGCGCGCCAGCACTTCGTAGGGGCCGGTGAAATCGAGCTGCGTCAGGCGCGGATAGAGAATGAAGACGATGCGGGTTTTAGCCATGGCTGGGAGACCTCCGTTGACAATCCCACAATGACGCGACAAGGCTTTGGCCGAAATGTCAAAGAAGCCTCGTTTTCCGCCAAGCGCCAATAACAGAGCCCTGAGCTTG
>JAPLOL010000168.1 GCA_026400735.1 Alphaproteobacteria bacterium
GCTGAGCTTGAAGGCATTGCGCGCGCCGTCCGCCGCGAGCCCTAATCCTGGCCCTTCATTTGTCGCGCGCCCCCTAAGTCTTGCACTTGGGGCTTGGGGTTCGCGTGGCTTCTGCTAATTTCGCACCCCCTGCGGTAGCCGACTCAGGCTCTGCAGGGGGTGTTTTTATGTGCCCCCGGCTGGAGCGGCTCGCGGGGCGAGGGGTCGCGGAATGAAGTTGTCGATTGAGCGCTCGGCGCTCCTGAAAGCACTTAATCACGTGCAGAGCGTCGTCGAACGCCGCAACACGATTCCAATTCTCTCTAACGTTTTGCTGTCCGCTCAAGGCGATAGCCTGAAGCTCACCGCGACTGATCTCGACATCGAGATCGCCGAAAGCGCGTCCGCTGAAGTTGAGCGCGGTGGTCAAACGACAGCGCCGGCGAATTATCTCTACGACTTCGTGCGCAAGCTGCCTGATGGCTCAGCCGTGAAGCTCGAAGTGAACGGCGACGATCCGCGCCTCTTCATCTCCGCAGGCAAGTCGCGTTTGCATCTGCCGATTTTGCCGGCTGGCGATTTTCCGTCGATGCCGTCCGATGGCTTCGAGACCAAGTTTGAAATCGAACCGACAGAACTCGGCCGCCTCATCGACAAGACGCGCTTCGCAATCTCCACCGAAGAGACGCGCTATTATCTCAACGGCATCTTCCTGCACACAATCGATTCCGATGGGCAAAAGCTGCGCGCCGTCGCCACCGACGGGCATCGTCTGGCGCTCGCCGACCATCCGGCGCCGAAGGGGTCAGTCGGCATGCCAGGCGTGATCGTGCCACGCAAAACCATCAATGAGCTGAAGCGTCTGCTCGATGACGCCGCTGATCTCGTCGAGATTTCCGTATCGCCGCAGAAAATCCGCTTCGCCCTTGGTGATGCCGTTCTCACTTCAAAGCTGATCGATGGCTCGTTCCCAGAATACGCGCGCGTCATTCCGAAGAACAATTCGAAGAAGCTGAAAATCCCGAACAAGGCCTTCGCTGAAGCCGTCGATCGCGTCGCCACCGTGTCTGCTGAACGTTCGCGTTCGGTGCGTCTGGCGCTCGATAAGGACAAGATTACGCTCACCGTGAACAACCCCGACGCGGGCGTCGCCACGGAAGATCTTGCGGCCGAGTACAGCGATGATGCGCTCGAAATCGGCTTCAATGCGCGTTATTTGCTCGACGTCGCTCAGCAGATCGAAGGCGAGAGTGCGGTGTTTGAGCTGGCCGATTCCGGTTCACCGACTTTGGTGCGCGATGAAGCGGACGACGCAGCCATCTACGTGCTGATGCCGCTCAGAGTGTAATGCACTCACTTCACGTCTCGCGGCTCACGCTCACGGACTTCCGCAATCACGCTGCGCTCGACCTCGCGCTCGATGCGCGTCCTGTGTGTTTGTTCGGTCCAAACGGCGCTGGCAAAACCAACATCCTCGAAGCGCTGACCATGCTCGCGCCGGGCCGCGGCTTGCGCAGTGCATCACTGACCGATGTCGCGCGCGCCGGCGAGAGCGATGAATTCCGTGCACAGCCTTGGGCCGTATCAGCCAAGATCGTGGACGACAGCGAAGAGACCACGATCGGCGCCGGCGCCGAGCGCACACCCGAAGGCGGCGTGAAGCGCGTGACGCGCCGCGACGGTCAACCCGCAACCGCGTCAGATCTCGCCGAAACCGCGCGCATGACGTGGCTCACACCGGCGATGGATCGCTTGTGGTCCGGCGCCGCTGGTGATCGCCGACGCTTCTTTGATCGCCTCACGCTAGCGCGCGCTTCACAACATGGCGCCGCCGCGGCTGCGTACGAACGCGCCATGCGCGAGCGCCAGCGCCTGCTTGGCGATCGCGTGTTCGATGATGCGTGGCTCGGCGGCCTTGAGCGCGAGATGTCGGCGCACGGCGCTGCGATCGCCGCCGCTCGAGTTGAAACACTGCATCGCTTGCAAGAAGCCATAGACACGCGTCCCGATGGCGCGTTTCCGAAAGCTATTCTCTCACTCGAAGGCCTGCTCGAAGCTCGCTTCGAGAACGGCTCAAAGAGCGCCGATGTTGAAGAAGACTTCGCCGAACTCCTGCGCGATGTTCGCGGCCGTGACGCCGGAGCAGGGCGCGCCCTCGATGGCCCGCACCGCAGCGACCTCAAAGCACGTCACGCCGCCAAGAATATGGACGCCGACCAGTGCTCCACCGGTGAGCAAAAAGCGCTGCTCGTTGGCCTGACGCTAGCTCAGGCGCGCGCGCTTGCTGGTGACCCGGGCGCTGGTCCATCGCTCATCCTCATTGATGAGGCCGCCGCGCACTTAGATTCCGTCCGCCGCGCCGCGCTCTTCGACGAGCTGCTCGCCAACGAAGGGCAGGCCTGGCTCACCGGCACGGATCAAAACTTGTTTGAAGCTTTCGGCGCTCGCGCGCAAATGTTCGAAGTGCGCGACGGGCAAGTGCACCGAGCTTAGGCGGCAACCTGCATCGGCGAAGCGACGCCAGCCGGGACGCACAGCGTGAATGTCGAACCTTTGCCTTCGGTGCTCTTCACCGTGACATCGCCGCCCATCAGCCTTGCGAAGCGCTGTGTTATCGTGAGTCCAAGCCCGGTGCCGCCAAAACGGCGCGTTACTGAGGCGTCCGCCTGCACGAATGCTTGGAAGAGGCGGCTCACTTGGGTTGGGGTCATGCCGACACCGTTGTCGACGACATCAAACACAAACCATGTTTGGCCCGCGTGCACCTTGCGCCGCGCATAGACCACGACTTCGCCGCTCGGACTAAACTTCACCGCATTGGACGCGAGATTCAGCAAGCACTGCTTGATCTTAAATGCATCTCCAAACCCGCCGCCGAGATCGCGCGACACGACAGCGCGCAGCTTCGTGTCCTTGTTGGCCGCGACCGGCATAAGTGTATCCAACACCTCGCGCACCGTATCGAGCGCCTGATACTCGATCGTCTCAAGCTCGACGTGCCCCGCATCGATCTTTGAGAGATCGAGGATGTCGGTGATCAGGCCCAGCAGGTGGTTCGCAGCGGAGATCACGCGCTGCGCGTCGTCCGCCGTCTGGGGATTGGCGTCGATGGAATCTTCCTGGATCATCTCGCCGTAGCCGATGATTGCATTGAGCGGTGTCCGCAGCTCATGGCTCATGTTCGCAAGAAATTGCGACTTGGCTTCGTTTGCGGCTTCGGCCTTTGCTGTCAGCGCGGCCTGTTCGCGGGCCAGCGTTTCAAGCTCAGCCGTGCGCTCCGAAACCATGTCGCGCAAGCGGATGTTCTCAAGCCGCTGCCGATCGGAGAGATACATATCGGCGAGCGCCGCGGCGAGGGCGGCGATCAGGACGATCAAAGCAGCAAAGCCAACCACGACACCAAGCATGGATTGCGAGAAGCCGCCGACCTGCGCCTCGGCATTGCCAAGAGGCGTCAGCGTCAATGCGCCCATCGCCGTGAAGTGCAGCGAGCAGATTGCAACAACGAGGATACCACCAGCGACGAGCGCGCGCAGCCGATGGGTCGAGGTGAAGAACACGCCAATAGCCGCTGCGGCGAAGATCATCGCCATGAACACCGAAGCGCCGACAAGCTCGCCATTCCATTGCCGCAGAGCCGATGTCATCAAGCCGAGCATGCCGACATAGTGCATCGCGATGATGCCACCGCCCGCCAGCACGCCGGCGATCAGTTTTACGCGTAGGTCTTGGGCGCTGTAGGCGAGCCAGACAGTTCCGGTCTGCGCACAAAGCGAGATTGCAAGCGAGCCAAACAGCGGCAGCAGAGCAAAGCTGAGCGGGATACCGATGTCGTAAGCCGTCATCGCCACGAAGTGCGTGGCCCACACGCCGAGGCCCGCCGTCAGGCCCGCAGCTATTGACCAAAGCTTACCAAGGGTGTGGCCGCGCGCTTGCGCGCGCCCCAGCATCAAGAAAGCGGAAACACATGTGACAGCGCAAATCAGCGCCGCCATGAGCAAAAGCCAGAGATTGTGTTCCTGAGTGATGCAGGAAATGACGCGCAGCATAGTCAGAAGGCCGTAAGTAAGTCGCGCGTCCCCCGCGCGCGCTGGTTAGGCCACGTTCGTCGCTAAGGACGGCTTAACCCAGGCTTGATTTGTCTGCATTTCCGGCGCCCTAGCGGAAGCATTTTAGACGCTCGGTGAAGGCGACGTGATAGGCGCGGCGCTCCGGTACTTCTCGTCCGCGCCAAAGTTCGGCTTTGGCTGTTGTCTCGTCGTGAGTGCGATGACCGCGATGCCTACAAGCGGTCCGATCAAACCGGCCAGTCCGCCTTCGATGCCCATCTCGCCGCCCGTAAGGAGCGCGTCCCCTGGAAACGTGAACAAACTCCAATGGCCGAACCCTAGATCCAAACCGGTGACGTTGATGCCCAAAACCGGACCCTGCAGCCCATTCCAGCCAAGGTGAATGCCGATCGGCAACCACAGCGATCCGGTCCGCACGTAGGCCAAGCTCAGCAGCAAGCTCGCGAACAAGATATTGGCGCCGGCGATTAGTCCCTGAACACCGTGCTGAATCGCCGCCGCGTGCAGCGCTACGAAAAATACGGTGGTGACCAACGTTGCGACCCACGCGCCATACTTTCCCCAAAGCTCCTGGAAGAAGTATCCGCGCACTAGAACTTCTTGTGTCACGACGTTGAAGAAGCAGACGAAGACACCGATCCCAAGCGCTTGCGCGGAGAAACCTTCGAGATCCGGCGTGAGGCGTGCGGCGCCCATCAGCAACAGCGCGGCGAGCGGGATCGCGAAGATCGCGGCGCCAACGACCGTGCCCACCAGCAATTCATGCAAATGTCCCGACGCAAAACCGATCGTTCGAAGCGACCGTTTATCGACGGCGCGCGCCATGAACATAAGCGCCGCGACAACCACGATTGTCAGCACCACCTCAAGGCCGACGCGAAAGCGCGTCTGGGTGTAGAAGCTGTCGCCGCCCAACGACACCGTCGCCAGCACCGCGCCGGATGTAAGCGCAGCCCAGATACCGAGAAAAGCTAGAATCTTCAGGATCGAAATGGCGACAGTACGCACGTCCGTACCTCCGTGGCAGGAACTGAATGTTTGATGAGAAGAGTGAAGCGATGGCGGAGGGCGTGTCGCCTCAGGGCGAAAGCAGGCGCCGGTCTTGTCGCGTGTGACTCAACAACAGGCGGACCATGTTTCGCGAAACGATCGCGCCAACCAGATAGAGCCCAACTGCGGCAGCGAGCGATAGCGGCGCCAGCGCCCAACCTGCTAGTTCGCGGGCCCCAGAGTGGTCGCCAAACATGATGCCAACTTCAAAGTCACCGTTAGTGGGATTGTACCACGCGCCCGCGAGATCAGGCGCGATTACCTCGACACACGCGGTGAGAAAGAAGCCCAAAGCGAAAAGATAGAAGCAGGCGGCAATCAAGACTCCCGCAGCGCCGAGCACCTTGCGTCCTGCAACGGATGTTAGTGCGGCAAAGGATGTCGCAGGCGCGCCATCCGCAATGGCCGCTTGCAATCGCAACTCATCTAGAAAGCCAGCCGCGCAGTGCTCGGGACTTCCAAGTTCTGCAATAGCGGCGCTCGCGCCGATGGAGGCTGCGCGTAAAGTGAGGTGCGATCGGATTTCGGCAGCAAAGTCGTCGCGGTCTTCGCGCGGAACGCCGCCGAGTGCACGTGCGAACCGCGCTATATACGCTTCGATGTCGCTGCCAGTTGAAGCAGGGTTTGTCATTCTTCCACCAACTCGTTGAGCTGTGCTTGAAACGCACTCCAGATCGGGCGCATCGCCGCGAGCGCGCGCACGCCATCCTTTGTGAGCTGATAATATTTGCGCGGAGGGCCTGCGCCGAGGTCAGGCGCCCAGCGTGATTTCAGCCGGCCTTCCTTCTCCATCCGGTTCAGCAATGGATAGATCGTGCTGTCGGCAATTCCGATTTCCGGCCGCGCGCGAAATGCGTCGAGCATCTCGATGCCGTACTTTTCGCCTTCAGCCAGGAGGCTGAGCACGGCCAGTTCGGCGGCGCCCTTACGCAACTGAGTTTTCCAGGCGTCCAAATCCATGACAAATGCCTATAGCATAGTACTATGGATTGCAAGGCACTTGTGCGAGCGGACCTCGATGTGCGGTTTTGAGCGTCACGTCGTGCTGCACCACGTGCGCAGTGCCGAACCAAGGCGCCCGCTACGGCAACGTGACAATTGCCTCGAAATTTGAGTAGCGTGCGCGCCTGACGAAGAGGCGCGCCATGGCAATCTCCGACTACATCCCGAAACGCAACGAAGAGTACGTCTTCGACTACGATCCGAACGAGGATGCCTGGAAGACGGACCTCAAGACGCTCGACATCAGCCGCAGTGAGCGCTTCCGCGACAACAAGTTCTGGCCGTTCTTTGAGCGCCTGCGCAAAGAGGATCCAGTCCATTACTGCCCGGATAGCCAGAACGGCCCGTATTGGTCGGTCACCAAGTACAACGACATCATGGCGGTGGACACGAACCACCAACAATTCTCGTCCGAACCGTCGATCGTGCTGTTCGATCCGGAAGAAGACTTCCCGCTGCCAATGTTCATCGCGATGGACCCGCCGAAGCACGATGTGCAACGCAAGACCGTGTCGCCCATCGTCGCGCCGAACCATCTCGCCAACCTCGAGCCGATCATCCGCGAACGCGCAGGTAAGCTGCTCGATGAGGTGCCGCGCGGCGAGGTGTTCAACTGGGTCGACAAAATCTCGATCGAGCTGACGACGCAGATGCTGGCGACGCTGTTCGACTTTCCATGGGAAGATCGCCGCAAGCTGACGCGCTGGTCCGATGTCGCGACGGCGGCGCCGGGGCAGGGCATTGTCGAGAGTGACGAGCAGCGCCGCATGGAGCTGATGGAGTGCTTGCAGTACTTCAACGGGCTGTGGGAAGCGCGCGCCGCTGCGCCTCCGAAGGCCGATCTCATCTCAATGCTCGCTCATGGCCCCAGCACTAAGGACATGCCGCGCCAGGAATTCCTCGGAAACCTCGTGCTGTTGATCGTCGGCGGCAACGACACGACCCGCAATTCGATCACAGGCAGCGTCTACGCGCTGAACAAATTTCCGGAGCAGTTCGCAAAGCTCCGCGCCAATCCGGCGCTGATCCCGAACTTGGTGTCGGAAACCATCCGCTGGCAGACACCGCTCGCCTTCATGCGCCGTACCGCGCTCGAAGATGTCGAACTCGGCGGCAAGCTGATTAAGAAGCACGACAAAGTCGTGATGTGGTACGTCTCCGGCAATCGCGATGAAGAAGTGATCCCGAACGCTGACGCGTTTGACATCGAGCGCGAGAACGTGCGCCGACACTTGTCCTTCGGCTTCGGTATTCACCGCTGCGTCGGCAATCGCTTGGGCGAAATGCAATTGCGTATCGTCTGGGAAGAGATCCTAAAGCGCTTCGACAAGATCGAAGTGATGGGGGAACCCAAGCGCGTGTATTCGTCGTTCGTTAAGGGCTACGAGAGCTTGCCTGTGCGCGTCTCGTAGGCGCCGCTGCAACACTTGGCACGCTTGTGCGCGTTAACCTGGAACTCGCCTCCACAGGTCGCGTTGGCTGCCCACATGGCCAGCGCATTCGCCTCCATCACGTCTCCGCCAGAGCGGAACGCAGCCCATCCTGATGGGCTAGCGGACGTGCTGGATGAGCTGTCCTACAACGTGAACCGCGACAGCAGCCTGAACGGCATTCGTCTTGGCGTGCTGCTCAGTGCCGTTGGCCGGCGCTCTTACGGGCCGCTCTTGTTGCTAACCGGCTTGATCGCGATCTCACCGTTGACGATTCTGCCGTTCACGACGTCAATCGTCGCGGCGATCACGCTGTTGATCGCCGCTCAGATGGCACTTGGTCTGAAGCGTCCGTGGCTGCCGAAGCGCGTGCTCGATATCCGCGTGCCGCGAAAAGCGTTCTTTGCGTTCCTTGATCGCGCACGCCCTGTGGTGGAGCGTCTTGAGGGCGATGTGCTGCGGCAACGCTGGTCCTTCATGACCGTGCCGATCTTCGTCAATCTCGTGGCGCTCTGCGTCTGCGCTGCTGCGCTCATTACGTTTCCATTGTCGCTGATCCCATTCGCGCCGTTTGCCCCTGGGCTCGCGATTGTATTGTTCGGCCTTGGCATGACAGCGCGCGATGGCGTCTGGCTTGCGATCGGCATCGCACTCACGGCAGCGGCGCTTTGGCTCGCCGTCCCGATGATCCTTTGAGCGCGACCGCAAATCTCGAAGGCGTGCTCGATGAGATCGCCGCCAAATGCGATAACGATCCCACGCCTGACACGTTGACGCTCGATGAGGTCCTCGACTCTGTCGGCCGCCGCTCCTACGGGCCGCTGCTTCTCGTCATCGGTCTCTTCGCTATCTCGCCCGCCACCATTATCCCTGGCATGACCTGGCTCGCCGCCGCCTTGACGCTGATTGTGGCCGGGCAGATGGCGCTTGGGCTTCCGCGCATCTGGCTGCCCAAGAAGGCGCTGCAAGCGCAATTGCCGCGCGATGCAGTGCGCTCCGGCATCGAAAAGGGGCGAGGCGCCGCCAAGTTCATCGACAAGCTCCTAAAGCCGCGCCTGACGTTCCTCTCGAAGCCGCCGTTCGTGAACCTCGTCGCGCTGATGGTGATCGCCGCCGCGCTCATCACCTTCCCGCTCGGGCTCATCCCGTTCGCGCCACTCGCGCCCGGCCTCGCGGTCGTGTTTTTCGGCCTCGGAATGGTCGCCCGCGACGGCCTCTGGCTGGCGCTCGGCGCAGGCGTTATGGCTGGCACTTTGTGGCTCGCGAAGTCGCTGATTTTCTAGCGATTTTTGGCGCAGCTTTTTCCGCCCAAAGTGGCGCCAAAACCGCGACTTTTCCCCCATTCATCACTATATTCACGAGGTATTTTTCAGCTCGATTCGAGACCCATGAACCCGCCCCAACCAGCACCGGCGAGCGCACCCGATTATGGCGCCGATTCCATCAAAGTTCTCAAAGGCTTAGATGCGGTAAGAAAACGGCCGGGGATGTATATTGGGGATACGGACGATGGGTCTGGGTTGCACCATATGGTGTATGAGGTCGTCGATAACGCGATCGACGAGGCGTTGGCGGGGCACGCGACGCGGGTTGAGGTGATTTTGCATCCGGATGGCTCGGCGGAAGTCACGGACAACGGGCGCGGGATTCCGACGGACATTCACACGGAAGAGGGTGTCTCGGCGGCTGAGGTGATCATGACTCAGCTGCACGCGGGCGGGAAGTTTGACCAGAACAGCTACAAAGTTTCGGGCGGCCTCCACGGCGTCGGCGTCTCGGTCGTCAACGCGCTCAGCGAGTGGCTCGATCTGCGCATCTGGCGCGAGGGCAAAGAGCACTACATGCGCTTTGCGATGGGCGATGCAGTTGCGCCGCTGAAGGAAGTTGGCCCGGCGCCGCAGGACGAAGGCAAGGTCAAGAACGGCACCGCCGTGCGCTTCCTCGCCTCGCCCGCGACTTTCACGATGGTCGAGTACGATCGCAAAACGATCGAGCACCGCCTGCGCGAGCTGGCGTTCCTCAATTCCGGCGTGCGCATCATCTTCAGAGATCTGCGCGGACCCGAGCCGTTCGAGGAAACGCTCTTTTACGAAGGCGGCGTCAAAGCCTATGTCGCGCACCTCGATCGCAGCCGCTCAGCCGTCATCCCCGAAGCCATCTACGTCATCGGCGAACGCGACGGCATGACCGTCGAAGCCTCGATGCAATGGAACGACGGCTATCACGAGAACACGCTCTGCTTCACCAACAACATCCCGCAAAAGGATGGCGGCACGCACTTGGCCGGCTTCCGCGGCGCGCTGACGCGCGTGGTGAACAATTACATGCAGAGCTCCGGCATCGCTAAAAAAGAGAAGGTGGAAATCACCGGCGATGACGCGCGCGAAGGCCTCACCTGCGTGCTCTCGGTCAAAGTGCCCGATCCGAAATTCTCGTCGCAAACCAAGGAAAAACTGGTTTCCTCGGAAGTGCGCCCGGTGGTTGAAAACCTCGTCGCCGACACGCTGACGCAATGGTTTGAAGAAAATCCCGGCGCGGCGAAAACCGTGATGGCGAAAATCGTGCAAGCCGCCGCCGCGCGTGAAGCAGCACGCAAGGCGCGCGAAATGCGCCGCAAGTCGACGCTCGATATCTCCTCGCTCCCCGGCAAACTCGCCGACTGCCAGGAGAAAGATCCGGCCAAGTCAGAAATCTTCATCGTCGAGGGTGACTCGGCAGGCGGCTCTGCAAAGCAAGGCCGCAGCCGCGAGACCCAAGCCGTGCTGCCATTGCGCGGCAAGATCTTGAACGTCGAACGCGCGCGCTTCGATAAGATGCTGTCGAGCGAACAGGTCGGCACGCTCATCACCGCGCTCGGCACCGGCATCGGGCGCGACGATTTCAACATCGAGAAATTGCGCTACCACAAGATCATCATCATGACGGACGCCGACGTCGACGGCGCCCACATCCGCACGTTGCTGTTGACGTTCTTCTATCGGCAGATGCCGGAAGTCATCGATGGCGGCTATCTCTACATCGCCCAGCCGCCGCTCTACAAAGCCACCAAGGGCAAGAGCGGCCGCTATCTGAAGGATCAAGCCGAGTTCGAAGCTTTCCTGATCGAAGAAGGCTCGGCCGGCGCGGTGCTTGAAGCGGGCGGCGCGCAATATGCCGGCGACGATCTTAAGCGTCTCGCGCGCGAAGCCGCCGCCGCCGAAACCTTGATCAAGCGCTTGCACGCACGCGTGCCCGATAGTGTGCTCGAACAAGCCGCGATCGCCGGCGCGTTTGCGCCGGGCGCGACCGATAAGGAAGCGAGCGAGGCCGCAACACGCCTCAACGCCGTCGCTGAAGACGGCGAAGGCAATTGGACCGGGCGCTTCGATCCCGATGGCGCTTTGGTGCTCGAGCGCACCGTGCGCGGCGTCGCCGAACGGGCGACGTTCGATAAATTGTTCTTGAGTTCAGCCGATGCGCGCCGCCTTGCAGAGCGCAGCGCCGCTTTGCGCGAGACGTATCTGACGCGCGGGACGCTGAAGCGTGGGCCCGATGTCACCGACGTCGACGGCCCGCTCTCGATGCTGCACGCCATCCAAGCGGCGGGGCAGAAGGGCGTTTCGATCCAGCGCTACAAGGGTCTTGGCGAAATGAACGCCGAGCAGCTCTGGGAAACCACGCTCGACGCCGACGTGCGCACTTTGCTGCAAGTGAAGGTCGATCACGCCGACGATGCTGACGAGATGTTCTCGAAGCTGATGGGCGACGTCGTCGAACCGCGCCGCGCATTTATTGAAGAGTTCGCGCTGGAAGCGGACGTGGACGCCTAGGGAAGTCGGAAATGGCGCCAACGCCGTGGCTTCCCATGTTGGAGGCAAATCAAGGTGCGATTTCTATCGTCGCGCTTATTCTTGCGCTTGTTGCCTTTCTGATTGAACAATACCGAGCGAACACCCAACAACTTCGCGAGAATGAGCGCGAAATTGAAGACGCTATCACTTTGGTTGAAGATCTTGAGGAAGCCATTGAGGGCGCCAGCATAACCAATTCGTATCGGGCGCATCAGGAATTGTCTGTGCTTGCTCCCGCGCTGCGTGGTGCGGCGGTGGCGCATGTCAAAAAGCCGATTCTCTCCTTGGAGCTTATGCGCTGTGCACAAATAGCGGACAGGGCTTTATCTTATAGCGCGGATGAGTTGCGACGTGAGTGCGCGGAGCTTGAGGACGATTTGGCCGAAGCGAAGACACGCATCGAAGAGGCGTTGATCGAAGCGAAGAAGCGTATTTTGCACAGACGCGATCAGGAGCGGAAGGCTTATCGGGCATTGAAGGCAGCCGTTCGAGACGCAAATCAGAACCCGGACGCGTGATGTTCAACCCTCGCCCCCGAGAGGGGGAGAGGGCAGGGTGAGGGGCGGCGCAGTTGTTGGAGCCGATTCGGCACCCTGTGCTTTCTTCTTTTCGTCCGAGGCCATCTTTCCCGCCCAAATCAATTTCGTTTCCTCGCGTGCGATGCGCACGCGAGCTTCATGGAGCGGCAAATCTTTATAGCGCTGAAGCTGAGGGTTATTCTCGAACCACTTGGCGACGTTTTCCGCTGTCATGTTGGCACGTGCTTTCAGGAGCCAGTCGTAAAGATCGAATGGATCGTCGTCTCGCAGCGCGCGTGAAGCGTTGTCCTTACCAAACACCGCATCGGTGTATCGCGCGGCGGCCTGGACTTCGGCGTCGCTGAGCGGATATTCGGCGATCCAATCTCGGCCATTGGCGGTTAGCACCACCATTGCTTTGCCATTCATCGCGACCACGTCCCTGATCGTGGCTTTGACTGAGCCGCCATCGGGCCCATCGGCTTCCACGACATCGCCGACACGCAACGTACGATGCGCTGTTCCGTCTGAGGCGAGCAACTCGCCTGGCGTGCCATCGAAACTCGTTGGTACGGCACGTGCCAGCTTCCATGCTTCCATCAGCCAGAAGATATCACGATACTTGTCGTACGCTTCGGGCGCCGCCTCCGTCTCAACGAGTCGACCGAAAGGAAAATCAGCGATCTTGAGTGGCAAAAGCACGCCGAACGACGGTTGGCCGTTGATGTCTTCGTTGGCGAGAAAGGTGTGATTGGTAATGATGACGAATGCCGGCTCGATCGGGGCACCATCCACGGTCATTGTGCCTTCTGCGGCGCGAACCACGGCTTCGACTCTCGCTGCAACAATGCGCCAGCCGGCTTCGTCGCTCAGTGTCGGTATACTCAGTTCAAACCAGTAGATTGGGTTTTTCAGCTTCTTTCGTGACGCGCTGTGCAACTGATCACGGACATACGATTCCAACTCTTTCTGAAAATCTGAGCCGGACAAATCGTCTGTTGGATTCTTCCAACGCTCCTTTCGCTTGGCCTCGACCTCGTAGACCTTTCCCGATGTCTTACTTGCCGCCCGAAACTCGGGGGTCGGAGTGGACCCGGCCTTGGTCTCAGCGCAGGAAATCTCCATGCCCGCCACTGCCAAAGCCGCACCGACGATGGCTTCGTAGTATGCTGGCATGAGCGTCTTGGGATCGCGAAGGCGCTTTAACAAGAGTTTTGGAAGCGTGTCGTGATGTGCGATCAAGTACAGCGCATAAGCTAGGTGGAGCCAACAGGCCAAGAAGCCCATCATGGCGATAGTTTTCACGCTCCGGTCATTCGGATTGTGCGGGCTGTGTCGTTCGAATTTCGCCAACCAGCGAAACAAAGGATGTTCGCCCTTGTCCTTTTCCCGCGCACCCCATTCTAACCCGAGTGTCTTCTTCATGAAGTCGAGCAAGAAATTTGGGAAGATCACCCAGTTCTTCGACCAATGGACCGTGTTGCGCACGACCACCAGGCGGAAGCCATGCGCGTTGTCCATCCAGGAGATGATTGGTTTTCCGTGGCCTTGCTGCTGCCGACGCACGTTCTCGGCGGCCTGATGCAGGCGCAGCTGCTGCTGCGCCTGCTGCTCGAATTCATGGCGGTCCCACTCACTCATGAGCGCCAGCGACGCAGTCCGCGGAGACGCGTTCAAGTGGCATTTCTTGTACTTCTTGCCGCTGCCACACGGGCAAGGATCGTTCCTACCGGGTTTCATCGTTTAAGCGGCTCTGAAATCACGGCGATTCTGCGCATTCGAGGGCGTGATGCAACCAATGGCGCACGCGTGGTCGAAGCAGGGATAGATCGCGTTCAATCCGGGCCGATCGCGCGCGGGCGTAGAATGGCGGCGTGACGTCAGAATCAAAACCCAAGCGCACCATCACCAAGCGTCTGCATCATAGTCCGGAGTTCTGGGCGCAGGCGCGGCGGGATTATTTGGCGGCGTCGGCTGTTTCCAAGCGCTATTGGATGAGTGTCGACGCTATCCTTTAGGCACGTATCCAGGCACCGAGGCGTCCGTGCGATGTTGTACAAAAGGAACAGAAATGGGCGCCGTGTGCCCCGCTCGGCCGATCAGCCCTGGGGCCAGCGAACCCGCGCAGTCGCGCATGCATCTCCTGACAATTAGTCAGGTATACTTGACAGGCTGCTTCCGATATGTCAGGTTGACCTGACATGGAGGGTACGATGCTCAATCCGGTTCTCATTGTTGCGGCGGTGGCCGCGTTGGTTGGCTTTGGCGGTCTTCTCTACGGGGTGACGGGGAAGGCAGAGCCGCGCCGGCGGCTTGGCTTGAGGTTATGCCAGGGCGGCATGGCGGTCGCGGGTCTGGCCATGATCGGCGGTGGGCTGATGTCGCCGGACAAAACCGACGCGATCTACGGCTTGTTGTTGCTGGTGTTCGCCACCGGCATCACTGCGATTGGGCCAAAGCGTTCGGACCCAACGCGCAATGCATAACCGACTACGCGTGCTGCGCGCGGAGCGGGGTTGGAGTCAGGCTGAGCTTGGTGAACGCATCGGCGTGTCGCGGCAGGCCGTAAACGCGATCGAGACCGAAAAGCACGATCCGAGTTTGTTGCTCGCGTTCAAGCTTGCGCTCGCCTTCGGCCATCCGATCGAAGCGATTTTCGAACCGAACTTAAAGACGGAGAATTTGAAATGACGGCGGAAGCGCAGCCTAACAGGCGCTGGCTGATGATTGGCGCCATGGCCGCAGTGGGTGCGGTCGTTGGTTTCTTTCTGGCGCGCACAACGATCGGGCTTGTTGAGAACGCAACGTTGGCGTGGGCCGATGTCGTCGCGTTGTTCTTGGCTGTGACGCTGACGGCGCAAGGCGTTTTCGTCTTATTGTTGAGCCTGAACCGCCGCGCGGCGGGCGCAGTTTTCGGCGGACCGGGCGCGAAGCCCGCCAGCGACGGGCAGATTAGCTTTTATCGCCAGCAAGGCGGCGTTGTGCTGCTCGCGGGCGTGATGCTTGCGGCGCCTGTGGCGCTCACGCTTTTTGGCGGAAGCGCGCCGTCGCGGGAGATGGCGATGGGGGTCATGGCCGGGATCGTCGTTGCGTTCGTGCTGCAGACGATTTTGAACGTGATTGTGTGGCGGCGCGCCGATGAATTCATGCGCAGGCTGATCGCGGAAACGAGCTCGGTTTGCTTTTGGGTATTGCAAGCGGCGCTGTTTCTCTGGGCGGCAGGTGAGCGGCTGGCGCTGCTGCCAGCGATCGACGCCTGGAGCGCGGTTGCGATCATGATGAGCGTTTATCTGTGCGCCTCTGCGTTCATCAGCACGCGTAATGGCGTTGGCGCGTAGGGAGAGTTCGATGCGCCCGGTTCGGAAAGGCTAGCGAAGCGGGGATTGAGAGTGGGACTATCCATGCTCGATCTGCCCGATCGCCCTTAAGAACCAAGCTCCGACGCGAAATCAATCCGACCGCTCCGCAGCGGCCGTAGACTGAGCTCCTCAATCACAACGAGGAGACAGACATGGCACTCATTCTACTGCGCGACGTTAGCCAAGGGCGTGGGCGAGTTATCAATACGTGCAACATCTTTCACGCTGTCGAAGTCGAAGGCGGCGTGCGGGTCAATTACACTGAAGGCTCGATCGGGCGCGACCATGTCGTGATCGCGGGCACGCTTGAGGAGTTCGCCAAGGCGGTCGAGGCGCTGCAGGTTGGCTGAGAAACCTAAGCGCACCGTGACGCGTCGCATGCACCATAGCCCCGCGCAGTGGGCGCAGGCGCGGCGGGATTATTTGTCGGGCTATACGGCGTCGGCGGTGTCGGCGCGCTATGGCATGAGTGTCGACACTATTCGTAAGCGCGCGTCGCTGCATGGATGGTGCAAGGCGCATCACGTTGCGGATCAAGAGATCCCGCCGCCTTTGCATCCGTTTCCGAGTGAGAAGGAGGCGGTGAAGATTGGGGATTCGCAGTTTGCGAGTCTGTGGGACGACATCGCGCATGATGCGCAGCGCGCGCCGCCCTCATTGCCGGATGGGGGTGAGTGGTCGACGTGGCTGTTTCAGGGTGGTCGTGGCGCGGGGAAAACGCGCGCGGGCGCGGAATGGTTGGCGCAGCGCGCGGAAGCCAAGCGCGGGCTCTATGCGATGATCGGGCCGACGCAGCATGACGTGCGCGAAGTGATGGTCGATGGGCCGTCGGGTTTGCGCAATCTGCCGGGGCGCGCGATGCCGGATTATGAGCGCTCGCGGCGGCGCTTGGTGTGGCCGAATGGGTCGATTGCGTACGCGTTTTCGGCGGAGGAGCCGGAGCGTCTGCGTGGGCCGCAATTCGAGGCGGCGTGGGCGGATGAATTTTGTATTTGGCCGCGGCCGAGTGAGACGCTGGCGATTTTGCGCATGGCGTTGCGCTTAGGCGATGCGCCGCAGCTGGTGGTGACGACGACGCCGAAGCCGATCCCGGCTTTGCGGGCGTTGCGCGCGGAGTCGAGCTGCGTGCTGACGCAGGCGGCGAGTGAGATCAATGCTGCGAATTTGACGCCGTCGTTTCTGGATGGGCTGGCGGCTTTGTATGGCGGCACAAGGCTGGCCGAGCAGGAGCTGGAAGGGCGCTTGCTTGAGGGCGATGGCGCGTTGTGGCGGTTGAGCGATTTGGAGCGGGCGCGTGGTGGTGGCGCTGCGCCGGTGCGGTGTGAGCGCGTGGTTGTGGGTGTCGATCCGCCGGCGGGTGCGGGTGGATCTGCGTGCGGGATCGTCGTGGCGGGGCGGGTGGGGCGTCAGGCTTTTGTGTTGGCGGATCGGAGTGCGCTGGGGTTGTCGCCGCTTGGGTGGGCGATGCGTGTGGCTGAGGCGGCGCAGGAGTTTGGGGCGGTGGAGATTGTCGCGGAGGCGAACCAGGGCGGCGACATGGTGCGTGCAGTGCTCGCGCAGGCGAATGCGCCGTGTGCTGTGCGGCTCGTGCATGCGTCGCGCGGCAAGCGGGCGCGGGCGGAGCCGATTGCGGCTTTGTATGAGCAGGGGCGGGTGACGCATTGCGGTGCGTTTGTTTTGCTGGAGGAGGAGTTGTTGGCGCTGGGCGTGAGTGAGAGTGAAGGGCTGCTCGATCGCGCGGACGCGTTGGTGTGGGCGCTGACGGCGCTGATGAGTGGCGGCGGTGAGGGGCCGCGGATACGCTTGCTTGGTGGCGAGCCGCGGCGCAGTGGGCTGTCGGGTTAGGCTTTGCGCTGGGTTGCGATGAAGGCGGCGGCGAGCGCTGCAATGCAGGCGCCGCCCATGCCGAAGAGGAAGGGTGCGCGGAAGAGTTCGGAGGCGGGGGTCGCGGCTAAGCCCATCGCAGTGTCGATCGCGAAGTAGCTGACGAAGGTGGCGGTGGCGAAGGCGTAGGCGTTGCGTTGTGGTCTGCGATGGCTGAGCAACCAGACGAGCGCGAAGATGATGAGCGCGCCGGCGATGGGCGCGGAGTAAGAGCCGATGCGCGGTGCGGCTTCGGTGTAGAATTCAGGCGCGTGGCCCGGCGCGATGAGCTGGCTGTAGGCCAACACGAGCAGCACCAGTGTCAGCAGATTGAGCGCGAGCGCAGCGGCGCCGGTGGCGAAGGCTTTGAGATAGTCCCACGGCCGCATGATTGCTCCTCAAACGTTTGCTGTTGGAATGTAGATTTCGGTGACGCGTTGCATTGGGTCGTCAGATAGCTCGCGCAGAATTTCGAGGGGCGGTCCGTCGCGCACGCGGTGGCGCTTAGAGGCCATGATGGCGTCTACCAATTTTAGATACGCCTGGATCAGCGTGTCGGGCGGGCCGCGATGTTCAATGGCGCAGAAGCGTCCGCCGTCGAAACGGATTTTGCGGATCGCTGTCCCGGTGGGTTCGGTAGCATCGTCCGTGACTGGCACACATGCGTCGAGTTGTTGGAGGTGCGGCGGTGTGGCGAAGGGGTTGTCGTAGGATATCACCAGCGCGAGCGGGCGATGGCGGATGTTTTGGCGCGCGGCTTCGTCAAGCAGCGGGGACCAGTCGGAGGACGCGCCGTCGAAGCGTGGTGGCCCGAACGCGCCGTATGGACCGATGCGGCGCCATGCGAGCAGGTCCATTGGTTTGAGCGTGACGACATCGACGTCGGAGATGGCGCAGCCTTCCGGTGCGCCTTGTCGCTTGATGCCGTTGCTTGAAGTTATGGCGCTGGCGCGGCGCCAGGCGGCTGGGCTGTCGCCATAGTGGCGGCGGAATGCGCGAGTGAAGGTCTCGTGGTTTTTGAAGCCCACGGCGAGCGCCACATCTAGGACGCTGTCATCGGTGATCGCGAGTTTGTGCGCGGCGCGCTCTAATCGCATGCGATTGACGTGCTCGTGCGGTGTCTCGCCGGTGGCGTTCTTGAACAGACGATGAAACGCAAACGGCGAGCAGCCGTAGTCAGCGGCGAGCGCGGCAAGGCTCGTGTCGCGCTCGGGCGACGTTTGCAGGCTCACCAGCAGCGGCTTTATACGTTCGAGGGCGGCGTCATTGCCCATGGCGCTTTATCGCATAGCGCGCGTGTGGCTTCTTGACGTTTCTTGTGCCCGACTTGATTGCCGCCCTATTGGCCAGCGGCGAGGAGCGCGCGGATGCGCTCGTCAGTGATATTGGCGGGCGCGACGGTGTCTTGCACAGTGCGTTGACCGGGGCGCCCGCCTTTTACGAAGACGACGTACGTATCGCCAACGGCGCCGGTGATCGCGGCAAAGCCGGGGAGCGGGCCACAGCTGGTGGGCTCGGTGTAGTTCAGCGTGAAGCGATTGGTGTAGGCGCGGCCTTTGAGGGCGCGGATGGCGCGGAGCGTGACGCGCTGGCCGTAAGCGTTTGCGTTGGGCTGTACGCGGACGATGCGGGCGAGGAAGACGCTGTCGGCTTCCTCCCAGTTGCGTGATTGGCGATCAGCGCGCCACTGGGCGTCTTCAGCGTCGCGTTGGGCTTGCCAGGCGGCGGCGCGGGCGGCGTAGGCCTCGTTGCTCTCGCCTTGCTCCTGCGGTGGCGGCGGCATTGGCATGCACGCTTGCGCGGCGTCGGCGGAGAAAAGCGCGAACGCGGCGGCGAGGGCGAAGAGCCAGGTTTTCATGGTGCGATTTATGCGGAGTCGCGGGCGCGCGCGTCAATGCGCGATGAGGCTGCGGTAGAGCATGTAGGCGGCGACGAGGAACACCACGCCGGCGAAGACGCGTTGCAGCGCGCCGCGTTGCTTCGAGAGATGCGTGGCAAAGCTCGCGCCGATGAGGCCACCGACGAGGCCGCCGCCGATGAAAAGCGCGGCGACGCGCCAGTCGACGAGGCCGTCGAGCGCGTACGAAGCAGCGGTGGTGGCGCCGAAGCTGCCGACGCTGAAGAGCGAGGAGCCGACGGCTTGGATCATCGTCATGCCGGTGGCCCCGATGAGTCCGGGCACGATGAGGAAGCCGCCGCCAATGCCGAAGAAGCCCGAAAGCGCGCCGGCGCCCAAGCCAAAGCCGATGAGCTTGGGTGCGTTCTGTGCGTTCAAGACGACGTCGCCGTTGCCGTCATCCTTGCGCGGGCGGAGCATGGCGATGCCGACGACGATCATGAGCAGCGCAAACAGTGGCAGCAGCACTTGCGCATCCGTCATCTTGCCGAGCGCCGCGCCGACGGCTGCGCCAATGACGCCCGCTGCCGCGAACACCATGGCGCAGCGCCACTTCACGTTGCCGCGGCGGGCGTGGTTGATGAGGTTGGCGAAGGCGTTGACCGAAACCGCAAGCGCGCTGGTTCCAATCGCCATGTGCGGATTGGCGACGCCAACGACGTAGAGCAGCGCCGGCGTCGCCAGGACCGAGCCGCCGCCGCCGATCAGCGCGAGCACGAGGCCAACGGCGCTGCCACTGAGGATTGCGAGGAAATCTGGAAGCGTCACGCTGTGAGGCTGCCGCGATTCCAAGGCATGGTCTTCAATAGAAGCGCCATGCCGCACCAACCGGTTGCGCCTGCGAAGGTGAGCCCGACACCGATGAAGGCGGAAAGGCCATAAAACGCCGGATGGACGAACGCGCCGAGTGTGACGCCAGTCAGAATGATGAGGCCGGCCATGATCTGAACTTGCCGCATGATCTCGATCGGCAACTTGCGATTGGCGTGCACCGGAAGGCCGGCTTGCTTCCAAGCCTCGATGCCGCCCTCAAGGTAGTAGGCCTCAGCGAAACCGCGCGCGAGCAGCTTCGCCGCGTTGGATTGGGTGCGCATGCCAGACTTGCAGTGAAACACGGCCGCTCTGCCGTGGTTGCGATCGAAGTCGTGCGAGTCGATTGCTGACAGAGGTGCGAGGCGGGCGCCGAGGATGTGTTCGCGCGCGTGCTCATCGGTTTCGCGAATGTCGATCAGTATGGCTTCGCCAGTGTCGAGCTTCCGCTTGAGGTCTGGCGCAGTGATGGGATTGAGCGAGGTCATTTCCGTTTCCGTTTCGGGGGGCAATAAATCTGCGCGAGCGTATCGAGCACGCGCGCAACGTTTGGATCGGCGAGGCGGTAGTAGATGGTTTGCGCATCGCGGCGGGTGTCTACGAGTCCCTCCTCGCGCAGACGCGCCAAGTGTTGGGACAGAGCCGATTGCGAGAGACCCGAGCTTTCCTGTAGCGCGCCGGCAGAGTGTTCGCCGTCGAGCAACTGGCAGAGCACCATCAGGCGCGCCTCGTGGGCGAGCGCTTTCAGAAGCGCCGCGGCCTCGCCGGCCTTGGCGGCAAACTGTGTCGGGGAGAGTTCGGCGACGGCCATCGTGTCGCACATATATCACTGGAAACTAAATTAGCAAGCACTAATATAAAAGTGCTGAAGCAGGGCGATCGGGAGTTCGTATGACAGTACCCCAAGTGCGCGCGTTTTTCGACGAGCCGACCTTCACCGTAAGCTATCTGGTCTGGGACCCGGCGACCCAGCGCGGCGCCGTGATCGATAGCGTGTTGGACTTTGATCCAAAATCCGGGCGCACGGGTACGCACTCCGCTGAAGCCATTTTCAAGGCGGCCGAACGCGAAGGCGTGACCATCGATTGGCTGCTCGAAACGCACGCTCACGCCGATCACATTTCTGGCGCGCCGTTTCTGAAGAAGGCTACGGGCGCACCGATCGTGATTGGCGAGCACATCAAGGCGGTGCAGCGTGTGTTCAGGGATGTCTTCAATCTGAACTACGTGACCGCAGATGGTCGACCCTTTGATCGGCTGGTGACAGATGGTGAGGCGCTTTCGCTCGGCGAGCTCAGCGTCAAAGTGCTGCACACGCCTGGCCACACGCCGGCCTGCGTTTCCTATCTCATCGGCGATGCTCTGTTCGTCGGTGACACCGTGTTCATGCCCGACTATGGAACGGCGCGGACGGACTTTCCGGGTGGCGACGCTCGCACGCTCTATCGGTCGATCCAAAAAATGCTGGCGCTGCCGGAAGAGACGCGGGTGTTCTTGTGTCACGATTACAAGGCGCCGGGGCGCGATGCTTATGCTTGGCAGTCCACGATCGGCGAACAGAAAGCCAAGAACGTCCATCTCGTGGGCGTGAGCGAGGATGAGTTCGTCGTCATGCGAGAGGCGCGCGATAAAACCCTCTCGATGCCGGCGCTGATTTTGCCGTCAATCCAGGTGAACATTCAGGCTGGTGAGCTGCCGCCCCCCGAGGCCAATGGCGTGCGCTATCTAAAGCTGCCAATCGACGCCCTCTAGCCGCGTCGCATCCAAACGGATCGCCGGCCGCATCAATCTCCCAGGACACCGAGCTCGATCGCCACGAGACAATTGAGTGGGAGCGTGTCAGGGCCTACACATGCGCGTTGGCTGACGCGTTGGGGGATCGAATGAAAACGTTCGTGCTTGCTGTTTTCGCGCTTGGACTTGCTGCATGTGCACAACAAGCGCCTGCGCCGCTGCAGGGTGAAGCTTTGGTCGCGCGCGGCGATTATCTCGTGAACAATATTGGTGGCTGCAATGACTGCCACACGCCGATGACGCCGCAGGGGCCAGATATGACTCATGCGCTGCAGGGCTCGCCTTTGATGTTTGCGCCGACCGTTCAAATTCCGTGGGCGCCTGTCGCGCCTGCGATTGCCGGCGGGCCGGCTGGATATACGGACGAACAATTCGTCGCGTTCTTGCAAACCGGTGTGCGTCCGGACGGTTCGCATCCGTTGCCGCCGATGCCAGCATTTCGTTTCAACGAAGAAGATGCGCGTGCTGTTGCTGCGTACATCGCAACGCTGCCGGGTGAGACGCCGCAACCATAAGCACACGATGAAATGTGCGTGTTGATGCGCGCGCACATTTCAATGCGATCACATTTTCTGTTCCATGCTTGACGCTCACGCGCGATGGGTATTCCATTCGTGTGTCGGAAGACATTGGCGCCGTCCGCCGGTTCCCGCTCGCATTGCTCATGCAGCACAACACACCAGGGCCACGGCGCGCGCTAAAAGAGTCTTCCCGTCCGATGAAAGCCACCGCGCGCGGCAATGGTGCCGCAATCGACGCGGACCATTTTATCTCGGCCGGCGTCAGGCGACGTTTCAGCGAATGGTGATGTTTGCTCGAACAAAACGGCAACTGGGTTGCCGCTTTTTTGCATGCAGCGCATCGGAATTTTGAACACGAGCGCATCGCTCCTATTTTAGATCGCGATGTCGCTTCGTTTGTTTGCTGCGCTTTCAATTCCAGATCACGTCGCGGAGCTTTTGCTGCCGCTGATGAAGGGCGTTGGCGGCGCGAATTGGCGGCCGCGTGAGAACTTGCATCTGACATTGCGGTTCTTCGGCGAGCTAGCCGAGCCCGTCGCGGAAGATCTCGACTCGGAGCTGGAAGCTGCGACGAGCCACTACAAGCCGTTCGACGTGCGCTTAAAGGGTGCGGGGTCATTCGGCGGCGCTGATCCGCATGCATTGTGGATTGGCGCGGCGGAGAACCCGTCGCTGACACAACTGGCGGCTGCATGTGAAAAAGCGGCGCGGCGGGTGAAGCTGAAGCCGGAGCCGCACAAGTTCACGCCGCACGTGACGGTGGCGTACTTGAATCATACGGCGCTCGATCGGGTGCAACGCTTTGAGCAAGAGCTGGCGCTCTTTGAAGCGCCGGCGTTTCGCGTGGAGAGCTTTGGGCTCTATTCCAGCGTGACGCGGAAGGGAGCGCCTAGCCTTTATCGGCTGGAGGCAGAGTATCCGTTGCTGGGATAGGTCGGGGTTTTGCGGGTTGGAGCGCGTCGCTGACCGGAGGTCGCGCGCTCCCCATTTCGAAAGACGCGCAGGAACGCGAGCCGTGATGGCTCGCGTTCCGACCTGGAAAGGCTTGCGCGTTAGGTTACGAAACCGGCGTTGGGTTCGGCGTTTGCGGTGCTGGTGGCGCGGTGTCGCGCACCATGGTTGCAGGCGGTGGGTTCGGGCCCATCGCGCAGCAGCGCACCTGAACTTCAAGTACGTTGCTGTTGAACCTGCACTCGGTGTCGTTGACCGAACGGAGGATCGCCATGCCGCCGGCGCGGCGGGTGTAGCGGGTCTGCGTGCAGCCCGTCAGCGTGTAGCCCGGATCGCAGGTGCCAGCGCGCGTGCTGTTCATGGTGCGGGTGACGCAAACGACGTTGCGCGCCATGGCTTGATCTGCGGTTGATTGAGCGCGGTTGGCGACGCCGAAGACTTCAGCGATGCGCGAGCCGAGGCTGGCGCGGACTTCTTCAGTGTCACGGTGTTGTTTGCAGATGTCGGTGTCGCCGCGCGAGGCGTCCTGCGAACACCATTCGGCGATGGTCTGATCGCCAGTGCGGTTGGCGCAGGCCGTAGCCATGGTTGCCAACGCCAACACGGCGAAAATTGCTGCGATGCGCATTCTGGCGCCTTTCCCTCTTAAGATTCCCCCGCGGCTCCCAAAGCAGATCGGGGAAAACGCATCAACACTTGTCGCGGTTTCGGGGAATCCTATGTGTGGCTGCCATTTTTATGCCCGGAGGTTCCAATGCTCGCGAAGAACATCTTCATTCTGACGGGCGCGGGCGTTTCGGCGGAGTCCGGGCTTTCGACATTCCGCGATAAGGGCGGGATCTGGAGCCAATACAGGCTCGAAGAAGTCGCATCGATTCAAGGGTATGAGCGCAATCCGAGCTTCGTGCTCGACTTTTACAACATGCGCCGCAACACGCATGGCGGCATCGAACCGAACGCCGCGCACGTTGCGTTGGCGCAGTTGGAAGAGGCGTGGAGCGCACGGGGCGGCTCGGTGACTCTTTGTACACAAAACGTCGACAACCTTCACGAGCGTGGCGGCTCAAAGCGCGTGCTGCATATGCACGGTGAGATCGCGAAGGCGCGGTGTCACGATTGCGGTGCGCTTGCGCCGTACGACGGTGACCTTTCGGTCAATCTCGGCTGCGCTGCGTGCGGCCGGACCGGCGGCATGCGTCCGCACGTTGTTTGGTTCGGCGAAACGCCGTTGCTGATGGATGAGATTTACGAGGCGCTGTCGGCAGCTGATCTCTTCGTTTCGATCGGCACGTCAGGGAATGTGTATCCGGCAGCGGGCTTTGTCGCAGCGGCGCGCGCGGCCGGCATGCCGACTATGGAAATTAATCTGGAAGCCTCGGAAAACGCACATCTCTTCGATATGGGGCGTTACGGAAAAGCAAGTGAGCAAGTACCGGCCTGGGTTACGGAGATGGTGGCCCTGGCGGACTAGGCGAGAACTGTTTTAGTTCTAATGTACTTGCTGGGGACACGAGGAGCAGGCGGATGAGTGGACGTTTGGCGATTGTTGCGCTGGCCGTAGGGCTGGCGAGCTGCGCGGGACTTGAACCCGCGGGCCGCAACGCCCGTTCGTCCGGCCCGGCGCCGACCGTGAGCGCGCCGCCTCCGACACGCCAAACCGCGCCGACTTTGCCGCCGCCAACGCGGACGACGCCTGCCCCCGCGCCAACGACGACGCCGGCGCCGCAGCGACAGCCGCTGGTCGTGCCGCCTGCGCCTCAACAGCAGGCCGCACCGACGCCCGCTCCGCAGCGTACGCAAGCGCCGCCGCCTGCGGCTGCGCCGCAACGCACTACGCCTGCGCCAAACGTTGCGCCGCAAGTAACTGCGCCGCCGTCCGCAGGTCCGTCACCGAACGCGCCCGTGACACAACGCGCTGACGAAGACATCGTTGTCCCCGGCCAGGTGCAAACCCAGGTGCCGCCGCCGGCTGGCGATCCGCGCTCCAATGAGGAGCGCCGTGCTGACGTCCGTTCTTGGGACCAGTGCGTGACGCAAGTGCAAAGCGCGTTCGACAGCGATCCGATGCGCCCGCAACTCACGACGGCAGAAGAGTATTGCTCGCAATCGCTCGGGATGGCGGACCGTGGCGCCGTGCCGGTTTCGCGCCGGCAGCGGCGTTAGGGTTCAGTTGACCTGCTCCATTCGATAGCGAACGGCTTCGATCGAGAACTGATAATCGGTGATGCCTTGCGTATGCGGGCTCATGCCGTCGCAGACGCCTGGCGTGCCGACCATGTTGTTTGGTGTCGGGCCGGCGGGCGTGCTTACCCAAGTCCATTGCGGATCGATGTTGATGCCGGGGCCGCCAACTGTGGTGCGTGAGCTGAGATAACGCGTGCTTGGCGACAACGTATAACCCGAGGGCGCGGCAAGAACGGCGTCGCGGTGGAGCTGACAGCCAGAAGTGTTGCCTTGGCAGCCCGCGCCGCATCGCCCGGTGCCAGTGACGGTTCGGGTTTCTGCTACGCGGCGGTACTCGATGTAGGCAGGCAATTCGATCGGCGGGACCGAAAAGCTAGCATCGCCATTACGCGCGTTGATGACGAGGAAGAAGTCCTGATTCTTTGGCGCATTGAAATAGAGCGTTTCCTCTGAGCCGGACGTGAGTGCTGTCGGTTGGTTCATCGGCGACGCGCCGGTGACCGAGTAGGTGATGCGGCCTGTGCCCGGAATGTTGTTTCTCACCGTGACCGCGACGCGGTTGTTGGTAATCCCGGTGGATGAGACCCAGGCGCTGAAATTCTGTGTGCCGCGCATGCAGTATTCGTACATGCGCGCGCTCTGCGGCGAGACGAGGCGCTGATAGAGGTTTTGCGAGAAGGTCGTTAGTTGTTGTTGGCTGAACGACGAGCGCAGCTCGCTGCGCCGTTGTTCGAAGTCGGAAAAGCTTCCGTCAAAATAGCCGGGGATGCTGGCGCCGAGATCTTGTTTGGACTGCTGGTAGTTGGATTGCGTCACGGTGTTCAGGACCGTCAGCATTGCCGCGTAGTTCGTTTGCAGAACCGTCGTGTCGTACTGAATCACGGAGCTGCAATTGTTGGGTTGAGCTTGCGCGGACTCGCCGCGCCAAACGGCGCCCGCAACAGTTGCGCCAATCGTCAGCGCAACGGCGCCCGCGACAACAAACTTTCTCATGCCATTCTCCCACGTGTGCCGCAGAAGTCAGCCAGGCGTGAGTGCTTGTCATGCCCCTGTTGGGTGAGTGCGCTTAGTCTGTCTCTTCGAGCAGCTGATCCATGTGATCGTCGCTGAGGCCGAAATGGTGACCGACTTCGTGCACGAGCACGTGTGCGACGAGCTCGGCGAGATCGACGTCGCCGCGCTCGATCCACTCATCGAGAATGGCGCGACGATAGAGGAAGACCATGGGCTGGCTGGGCGCTGCGTCCATGATCGATTGCTGCGTGAGATCGACGCCTGAATAGAGTCCGGTCAGCTCGAACGGGTCCTCGATGCCGAGATCTGCGAGCACCTCTTGGTCGGCAAAATCCTCGACCCTGATTAGCACGTCACCGGCGCTGGCGCGGAACTCAGCCGGCAGTTCGGCCCACGCGGCGCGGGCCATGCGGTCCAGATCGTCGAGCGAGGGAGGGACTTTGGTCATGGGATAAACATAGGCGCTGGATGAGGCTCCGCGATGCGGCTGATGAGCCAAGTTGACGCCCCCGTCATTTTTGTTGCGGGGGCCAGTCCCTTCAGCTAGTGTGGGATCATCAGAAGAAGGTCCGCGCTCCAGGCAGCGGCCACATATCGGGAGAGACGACGCGATGGCCGACTCCGCCGCCCCTATCCGCCAGATCACGAAGGACGAGGTCTACGACGCCGTTCCGCCGACCGATTTCAGCCAAATGCTGGA
>JAPLOL010000092.1 GCA_026400735.1 Alphaproteobacteria bacterium
GCGCGTTGGCCGGAAGGCGCGCAAGAAGACTCTAGCTTCGTCATTCCAACGATGCGGTGATCTTCGCTAGCAGTCGCGCCCAACGTGCTCCATCAGCCAACCCTTGATGTGCTGGTATGGATCGCCGCTGCATCTAAAGCGGAATCGTTCCTTGGCGGCGATCGCGAAGAGAAACGCTTGGTGTTCCGTCGCGCGCGACGCTCTTGGTAGCGCGAGCCACTCGCGCACTACGGCGTCGCGCGCGTCGTCCTTGAGCATCATCCTGCCACCATAAGGAATGGCTCCTGCGGGGGCGGAAACGCCTGGAACAGCGGCTGGGTTTGAGGGGCGGCACCGCGAATGCGAAGTTGCCAGCCAGTGAAGCGAAGAAGGTCAGCGCGCGGACGCACTGGCTCGCCGGCCGCCACATCGATCCATTCCGGTCGATCAGCCTTGTGTTCATCGATCGTCGCCGCGATCAACCAATCGCCGTTGAGATAGGCAATCTCGCCGTGGCGTGGCGGGGCGCTTGAGATGCTGAAGTTCTGCAGCTCTACTGCAAACTCGACCGCTGAAGTGACATCCCACATCGTCTGACGAATCCATGCGGATGATGGACAAAACGCACGGCCGCTGATTGGTACAACCAGGCAGTGCGCGTTGCCTTCTATGCGAACGGGCGCTGAAAAGACGCGCTGCGTGATTCCGCCGATTTCGATTTCGCCCAGCATGAGCGTACCTTTCTCAGCGGATTGGCCGTGGACTAAGTTACCGATCATTGTCAAAAATCCAGAATGAGAACGAACAGAGTCCAAGATCGCCACGGAGTCCGTTAAGAAATCATGACCGCTGACGTTTTGACCGCCGCCGCCAACGGCCTCGGCCACATCACGCTGAACCGTCCCGCCGCGCTACACGCGCTCAACACCGGCATGTGCGCCGCGATGATCGACGCGCTCGTCACCTGGCGCGACGATCCGGATATTCACGCCATCCTTCTCGATCATGCGCAAGGCACGCGCGGCTTCTGCGCCGGCGGCGACATTCGCATGATCGCCGAAAGCGGCGCGAAGGACAGCAAAGAAGCGCGCGAGTTCTTCTTCACCGAATATCGCCTCAATCATCTCTTGTTCACGTACCCCAAGCCCATCGTCGCGCTGATCGACGGCGTCACCATGGGCGGCGGCGTCGGCATCTCAATGCCCGCGCGTTTTCGCATCGCCACCGAGAATACGACCTACGCCATGCCCGAAACCGGCATCGGCCTTTTTCCCGACGTCGGCGGCGGCTGGTATCTGCCGCGCAAGCCTGGTCAGATTGGCATGTGGCTGGCGCTTACCGGCGCGCGATTGAAAGCCGCTGACTGTCTCATCGCCGGCATCGCCACGCATTTCATGCCGACCGAAATTCTCGCCGCCGCCCGCGCGCAAATCGCCGGCGCGGCGCAAACGCACGACGCTGGCCGCGCTTTGGAGAGTGGCCTCGACGCCCTAAGCGAATCCGCCGGTCGCCCGAAGGAGCTGACGTCCGAGAACGTCGAGCGCATCAACCGCGTCTTCGCTCTGGACTCCGTTGAAGCCATTTTCGCCGCGCTTGAGTCCGATAACAGCGACTGGGCGCGCGCGCAGCTCACGACGCTCAAAACCAAATCGCCGCAAGCGATGAAGGTCAGCTTCCGTCAAATGCGTGAAGGCGCGAAGATGGCGAGCTTCGCCGACGAAATGCGCAGCGAATATCGCCTCGCGTTCCGCGTCGCCTCGCGCCACGATTTCCAAGAAGGCGTGCGCGCGCTGATCGTCGACAAAGACAACAAGCCAGTCTGGAATCCCGCCACACTGGATGGCGTCAGCGATGCATTGCTCGACGAACTCTTCGCGCCACTGCCATCCGCCGACGAATGGACACCGCTCGTCGCAGATTGATCGACCTCACCGCCACGTGATTGGCGCGCCGCGCCTACGCCCTCGACAAAGCCGCGTCAGATGAGGGGACACATGCAAAAACTGATCGCGATGCTTGCTGCTGCCGCGGCGCTTTTCGGCACGGCCCATGCCGCCGAGTTGCACTACACCGCGACGCTCGCTGGCAATCAGTACCCCACCGAAACCGGTTCAGCCGCCACCGGCCAAGCCATGATCGTCGTCGACACCGCCACCCAAACCATCGACGCCAACGTCACGATCACCGGAATCCGAGTGGATCAACTCGCGCAACACTTAGCGCACAGCCGTATGGGCCCAATGCATCTCCATCGTTACCAGGGCGACGACGTCACGCTCATCATGCCGTTCCCATTCGGCGCGACCTACACTGAAACCGCCGACGGCTTCACCGTCGCCATCGTCGACTACCCTTACGCCGACGCCGCCCAAGCCGTGCGCTCGGATCTCTCGTTCGATCAATTCATCGCCGCACTCGGCACAGACCCGATCTATCTCAACGTCCACACCGAGGCTTTCGGTGACGGCGAGATCGCCGGCCGCGTCAGCGCCGCCGCGCATTAACGAATCTGCCCCACAACTAACGGCGTGCATCAGGCTCAAACCCAGGCGCGCGCTGCATTCGCGCGTCCGCCGCTTGTCCCGACGCGCCCGCGCGCTAAGACAAACCAAACAAGGAGCGCACTCTCATGACCCGCGTCGCATTCATCGGCCTCGGCAATATGGGCTCGGGCATGGCCGCCAATCAGGCCAAGGCCGGACGCGAAGTCGTCGCCTTCGATCTCTCCGCCGATGCACTTGCACGCGCTAAAGAGCAGGGCATGACGCCCGCGTCGAGCGCTGGCGAAGCCTGCAAAGACGCTGACATCGTCATCACCATGCTGCCGGCCGGCCAGCACGTGCGCGACATCTACCTCGAAGCGATCCTGCCCAACGCGCCGCGAGACGCGCTGCTCATCGATTGCTCCACCATCGACGTCGACGGCGCCCGGACCGTCGCGCGCGATGCTTCGATGCAAGGCTTCCGCACCGCTGACGCTCCAGTGTCTGGTGGAACTGCAGCCGCTACTGGCGGCACGCTCACCTTCATGGTCGGCTGCCGCGAGCAGGACTTCGCCGATGTCGAAGAAGCGCTGAAGCCGATGGCCAAGGCGATTATCCGCGCTGGCGATAGTGGCACCGGTCAGGCGGCGAAGATCTGCAACAACATGCTGCTCGGCATTTCGATGATCGCGACCAGCGAGGCCTTCGCACTGGCTGAATCGCTTGGACTCGATGCGCAAAAGTTCTTCGACATCTCGTCCAAGGCCTCCGGCCAAAATTGGTCGATGACTTCGTATTGCCCGTGGCCGGGCCCGGTGCCGGCCGCGCCGTCAAATCGCGACTACGAGGGCGGCTTTGCCGCGGCGATGATGCTGAAGGATCTGAAGCTCGCCTACGACGCGGCTGGCATCTCGGGCGCGCCAACGCCCCTCGGAACCAACGCCATGGTTATCTTCGATGACCTCGTCGCTGCGGGTTACGGCGGCAAGGACTTCTCCATCGTCCTGCAAATGCTGCGCGGAACGCTGCCGGTCCTAAACCGCGAATAGCTCGTTGATCGCCGCGAGCAGGGCGCTCGGCGGCACAGGCTTCACCAGCACCGCATCCGCGCCAGCCGCGCGCGCCGCGTCCGCGTGAGCACTGCTGGCGTCACCGCTGAGCATGATGATCTTCGGCGCGCCGAACGCGCTCTCGCCGCGCACCTCAGCGAGGAACGCGAGCCCATCCATGCCCGGCATGTTCTTGTCGGCGAGTATCAAGCTCGCTGGCCGCGCTCTTAAAGCCGTCAAAGCCTCGTTGGCGCTCGCAGCAGCGCGCAGCTTCGCGACGCCAACCTTCGTGAACACGCGGGTTAGCAGCGCACGCATCGCCTCGTGATCGTCCACGATCAGCACGTCTAGATCCGCAAGCTCCATCCGTTCGCCTTAGCTTGCGTCGCGCCCAAAACAAAACGGCCGGAGCTTTCGCTCCGGCCGTCAGCCTCAGTTCTAGTGAACTGATTAGTACTGCAGGCGAACCGAGACGCCGTAGGTGCGTGGCTCGTTCGGGAACACGACGCGTGAGTTTTGCAGCGGCGGCGCGAAGGCGCCGACGAAGTAAAACTCGTCCGTCAGGTTCTGACCGAACAGCTCCACCGACCAACGCTCGTTTTGCGGGCCGATGCCGACGCGGCCGTTGAACACTGCGAACGATCCTTGGTCGGTGTTCGCGGTGCGGTTCAACGTTTGCGTCCGGTATTCGCTGTTCCAGCGACCGTCGAGATAGAACAGCGCACCGAGGTTGGCGCTGATCGGCACGCGGTAAGCGATCGCGCCCGTCGCAACCCATTCCGGCGCGAACGAGAGCGGGTCGCCAGCGTTGATCGTGTTCGGGATCGGGTCGAGTGCGTTGAACGTGACCGTGCTGTCGTAATAGGCGTCGGTGTAGGTGACGCCGGCATTGATGTTCAGGCCTTCAAACGGGTTGGCGGCCATTTCCAGTTCGACACCTTGGCTGATCACTTCCGGCACGTTGCGCGTGATGAAGTTGAAGCCGTTGAAGTTGTTCGACTGGTAGTCGTGGATCTGCTGATAGAAGCCCGTGACGTTGAACGTCGTCGTGCCGCCGAACAGCGTCGTCTTGATGCCAGCTTCGTAGGAGTCCGTGAACTCAGGCTCGAAGGCCAGTTGGCCGACATTGAGCGCTGAGGCGCTTGTGGTCGACGGACGGATCGAGAAGCCCGAACGGTCGATGTTGAAACCGCCCGCTTTGTAGCCGCGCGAGTAGCCGCCGTAGATCATCACGTCGTCGTTCAGGTGGTAGGCCAGCGAGGCCGTGCCGCTGAACTCGTTCTCTTGACGGCTGCCAGTCCAGTGGCCGTTTGCGATCGGGTTGACGGCTGGGTTGCAAGCCAGCGCCATTGCCGTTGCGCCTGACGCCGTACCTTCGATGAAGCGCACGATGCCGAGCGGGAAGCCAGGAGCGGCAGTGTTGGTGCCGAGCAGACCAGTCGTCGCCAATTCCATTTGTTGGAGCGAGGCGCAGGTTGGGTTCACGGCGTTCAGGTTGGCGTCGAGATCCTTGGTTTCGTCGCTGTAGCGAGCGCCCAGCGTGAGGATCAAGTTGTCCGTCAGGCTGATCTCGTTGTGCGTGAACACCGAGAGACTTTGCGTCTGAACGTTCCAAACGTCAGCTTGTTGGCCGTTGCCGGCGACTGTCTGAACGAGGCTGCCCGCGTTCGGGCCAGGGTTCACGCTGAGGATCGCGAGGTTCGCGGCCAACAGTTGAGCCGGGCTCATGCGGCCTGGCGCAACGCCAGCAAACGGGCCCGCCGGATTGTTCAGCACGCCTTGGAAGATCGACGGCACGCCGCCGCCGCAGATGTTGAACAGTTCAACCGTCGACGGCGACGCGGCGCAGAGGCCCGAGACCGCAGCGTTGCTGAACGCTGAAGCTTGAGCGCCAACGCGGATCGTGTCCGTCTGATCGATCGACTCGTCGGCGTAGAACGCGCCAACCAACCAGTTCACGCGGCCAACTTCGCCTTGCAAACGGATTTCTTGGGTGAAGTTCTCGATGCCGACTTCGAGGCCATCGCGATAGGCGATGTCAGCCCGGGTGAAGTCGATGTCTTGGTCACGCACGGCCTTCCAGTCGCGCACCGCGGTGATCGACGTCAGGTTGATGCCGCCGAGGTCCCAATCGAGTTGGCCTGAGAAGCCGATTTCTTCCGTCGTTTCGCCGTAGCCGCGACCCGAGGTCACGCTCATGAGGCGCGCTTCCGGGTTGATCGGCGGCACGCCGCCGTTCGCACTTGGCGTGGCGCCACCGCCGCCGGTGAGGGCAGAGATGATCGCGGTGGTCGTGCCGTAGCTGACATAGACCGCGCCGCAGCAAACTGAATCGCTTTCAGCGGCGTCGAGGATCAGGCGGAGCGAAGCATCCGGGCTGATGTCCCAAAGCGCTTGGCCACGGGCTGACCAGCGGCTCGAGCTGTTGATGTCGTCGCCGGTTGTCGTGTCGGTGATGTAGCCGCCGCGATCACGAACAACGCCGTCAAAGCGAAGCGCGAGACTGTCGCTGACCGGCATGTTCACGCCGGCTTCGAGGCCGACTTCTTCGAGGTCGTCGAGGCCGTAATCGCCTTGGATGTACATGCCCGGCTCGAAGCGCGGACCCGCCGACACGACGCTGATGGCGCCGGCCGAGGTGTTGCGGCCGAACAGCGTGCCTTGTGGGCCGCGCAGGATTTCGACGCGCTCAAGTTCAGGAAGATCGGCGAGGGCTGCACCAGCGCGAGCGCGATACACACCGTCGATGAAGATGCCGACGGCGCCTTCGAAGCCTGGGTTGTCCGAACCAGTGCCGATGCCGCGAATACGGGCGATCGTGCCGGAGGAATTCGATTGGCCCGTGCCCATTTGCAGCGACGGCGCGACTTGCGTCACGTCGCGCAGATCTTGCACGCCCGAGTTTTCGAGTTGTTCGCCGCTAACGGCCGTAACGGCCAACGGGACGTCTTGGATCGCAGCCGCGCGACCCGTCGCGGTAACGACGATTTCGTCGGTTACTTCATCTGAATCTTGGGCCAGAGCGGGCGACGCAAGCGCACCCATTGCCGCGAGCGACGCGCCCGAAAGCAGAATCCGACCCCAATTTGACTTTTTGCTCATCGCCGTCCTCCCAGTGCCCGGAGCGCCTTCTTGTGGGCGTCCGCGGCAGACCAATGGCGTAGTCGGGCTGACGAGCGGGTACTCCCCCCGCGCCCTACCTGTCCGTGGGCGCTATAGCAGGGGCTAACCCTATGTGTGTCAACATATGGGCACGGTATAACTTGACGCCAGCGTCATGCCGACCTGCGCATGAGGCGGCGCGGTCACACTCACCTGAGGTCAGTGTCAGCTGCGCCTAGTTCGTTTGGCCTAGAGGCAAGATTTGCCTCACAGGGTCATGCGCTCAGAGGTGTCTGTTTACGTTAGGGAATGCTACCTTGGCGTGTCGGACGCCCGCCTATCCGCGCTGCCTCGCGCCGCTATAAGCGGAATCAATGTCGACCGCGCTTGTCCTATTTTCTGCCGGCCAAGATTCGGCGACCTGTTTGGCGTGGGCGCTCAACGCCTTCGACCGCGTAGAGACGATCGGGTTCGCCTACGGCCAGCGTCACGCCGTCGAGTTGGACCAGCGGCCAATCCTCCGGGACGCCATAGCAGCGCTGCGCCCTGAATGGGCGGCACGGCTCGGTGAGGACACCGTTGTCGACCTCTCCGGTTACGGCGCGCTAGCCGAAAGCGCGCTCACGGCCGATCGAGCGATCGAGATGCTGGAGAGCGGCCTGCCCAGCACGTTCGTGCCTGGCCGCAACCTCGTGTTTCTCTCGGTCGCCGCCGCGCACGCTTATCGCCGGAGCGCTTCAACCCTCGTCGGCGGCATGTGCGAGACAGACTATTCCGGCTACCCCGACTGCCGGCGTGAGACCATCGACGCGATGGAGCAGACGCTTTCGTTGGGCCTTGCAGCACCGCTCAAAATCGCGACCCCGCTCATGCACCTAACAAAGGCGCAGACCTGGGCGCTCGCGCACGATCTCGGCGCCAACGCGCTCGTGGAAGCGATCCTGGAGCACAGCCACACCTGCTACGAAGGTGATCGCTCGAAACGCCATGACTGGGGCTATGGATGTGGTGTTTGCCCAGCATGTGAGCTGCGCGCCAACGGCTGGCGCGAGTGGTCCGCCCTCAAGGCTTTTTGAGAGGCGAGAAACGCCAGGGCGGGCGAGCGAACGGGGAAAGGGGCCCTAAGACCCGCCCTAGCGCGTGCCGACTTATCGCGGGGTAGCGACGTATGCGTCGGCGACTTTCACGGCGAATTGGCGAATGGCGCGGCGCGCCTCTGTCCAAGTCGTAGCTGGGCCCACAACATCCGAAAGCGAATGATTGTAGCCGCGATGCGTGACTTCCGTGGTCGCGCCATTGGCGCCGCGCACCGTTGCGCGAAGCTCTGCGCCACCAATCGAAATGCTGCTGAAATCGAGCGAAGGCCGATCAAGCAATTGCTGCATGGTCGGCCGGTTAGGCTCTGCATCAACGATTGTAACGTCGATGCTTGCAGATTCGGCCGACACGCCGCGACGTGTGAGTTCGCGGGAAATCGCGTCGGTGACAGCCGCGCGCAGGACCTCGCCCTCGCGCACCCCGTAGGTCTCCTCGAGTGAGCTTTGAAATTCCGGTGAGAATGAAACGGGCGTCGATTGCGCCCAGGCCGGTGCTGCGAATGCAAGCACGGCGGCGCTAGCGAGAAAGTATCGGATACGCATTGGCGGCTCCCACAGCGTTGGTCGCTACGACTATGCCAGCGTGTCGCGCCGTTTGACTACTCACGTTCGCGTCAAACGACGCGGCCAACATCAATGATGATGGCGATCATCCTTGTGGTCGTCGTCATCATCATCATCGCCCGGTGTGGCCGCGTCGATGACCGCGCCTGTAACATCAACGGTTGCGCCAACCACCGCGCCCGTAACGCCGACTGCGGCGCCGACCACCGCACCGGTTGCGCCAACGGCCGCGCCAACAAGGCATGAGGCGAGCAAAGGCGCCGCCAACAGCAGAACTATTAGAGATCGGATCATGATGAAGTCCCGCCGACAAAGCGCGGGAACCGTGCTCGTGTGTTCAATACTTAGCAAGCGCGCGGCGCAGCCTCACGCGCTCCAGCGTAGATCATCCACGTCGAGCGCGTCGTCGCCCGCGCTTTCGCCCTTATCAGACTCGCGCCGCGGGGGCCCCGCGTAGTGCGGGTCTTGCCCAAACCGGCGATCGGGGCCGAAGAAACCGGCGGTGCTCACGAACATGCGCGTATCGGTCAGCACATTGGAGATGCGGTCGAACAACAACCGCGCACTGATCGGTTTGCGCACAAATCCGCTAACGCCCGCATCGCGCGCAGCCGTCACGCGAGACGCCTCTGTGTGCGCCGTCAGCATCAAGATCGGAATGTAAGGATTTGGGCTGTCGTGATTACGGCGAACCATCTGCGTGAACGCAAGTCCATCCACCGGCGCCATCTTCCAATCGACGATGATGAGATCGACGGGGCGTCCGCGCATAACTTCAAATGCTTCCGTGCCGGTCGCAGCCTCGGTGACCTTTGAGATGCCGCCAGCGCGCAACAGACAGCGCACGAGAAAGCGCATCTGTTTGTTGTCATCGACAACAAGCACGTGAATGTCGTTGAGGGTCGTCAATGACCGCCCCGCTTGAACCGCCCTGCAGTTACAAGCGCGGAAAAGTGCAAACGGTTGGTAAATTTCGAAGGTCTCAGCAAACGAAAGCCGCCGCCGATCAGTAGTCAGCGGCGGCGATCAAGATTTTACAAGCGGACCGACAAACGTGACGGGCGGTTCAACTTCTATGGCGCGTCGACCAACACGATCTCCGTGTCGTCACCCGCTTCAATGCGAAGCTCACCTTCATCACGTATCGCCGCGCCATCACGCGGACCAAGATCGACTCCGTTCACGCGCGCTTTGCCCTTAGCCAGCGCCAAGTACGCAAAGCGTCCTTCGCCCAGCTGGTAAGCAACGCTCTGACCGCTCTTCAGCGTTGCCGCCAGAAGCCTTGCATCCTGCCGTATCGGCAGCGCGCCTGCTTCTTGGTCGTCCGCAAAGCCCGAAGCCAGCGTCACCAGCGAACCAGCGCGCTCGTCCTTCGGAAACTTCGCTGCGCCCCAATACGGTTTGCCGCCGCGCTCCTTTGGAACGATCCAGATCTGGTAGAGCGTCGTCGCTTCGTCTTCGAGATTGAACTCTGCGTGCGTCACGCCCGAGCCGGCGCTCATCACTTGCACATCGCCGGCTTCGGTGCGGCCTTTATTGCCCATGGAATCCTGGTGCGTGATCGCGCCGCTGCGAACATAAGTGATGATCTCCATGTCCGAGTGCGGGTGTGGCGGAAATCCGGTCTTGGCCTGGATCGTGTCGTCATTCCACACGCGCAGGGCGCCCCAGTGCACGCGCTCAGGGTCGTGGTAGCCGGAAAAACTGAAATGGTAGCGGGCCGCGAGCCAATCGGCGTCGTGACGGCCCAAACTGTCGAACGGACGTTTCTCAATCATGGAAAACCTCTTCGTCCCTCAAGGTGGCCCGTCGTATTTCGTTCTCAAGGCACAAACCTGACACCTTGAGCGGCTTGACGAAAGCGCCCTGGCGGAGTGCAACGGCGCCAGGGAGGACTTCCATGATCCGCACTTATCTTGCCGCCGCCGCGGCCTTGTTGCTCGCCGCCTGCGGCCAGTCGACCGCTCCAACCACAGAAGAGGCGCCTGCCGCTCCGCAAGGTCTGCTTGAGCAAATTCAAGCCGAGGGCCCCGAGCAACAAACTGTGCTCGCGTATCAAGCGTTCACGGCCTACCAAACCGCCCATCCAGAAGCAGTCGTCCCGCCATGTACGGCTGTGCGCGGCACGGATCGCATCACTGTGCCGGAAAATGTCGCCGCCGACAGCATCTACGCGCCGCTCCACGGCCAAGTGGTGTTCACGGTTCAATGCGGCGCGCTGATCAGCGCGACACGTATGGACTTCAACGAAAAGTGGCTCGTGTCGTTCGCGCCGGGCGCCTCGGAAGCGACGGTTCAGCACTGCCAGGGTGAGCGCGGACTGGATCTGTGCCCACGCACGGTGCCGACTGCAGCTGCTGCGCCAACGCCGTAAAGCGAGGCGCTAATTGGTACGGCGGAAGCGGGCGAGGTCCGCTCCGCCGATATCATAAAGCACCAGCTCGCCATTTTCGATGCGATAGCCGCGCGTGTCGTTCAACGTCGTCACGAACGCACGCTCGGCTGCCATTGATGGCGGTGAGCACATCATCCGCGTCGTGCCGACATCGCCGAAGTCAATCGCCTGATCTGTCACGCCAGCCGAGGCGAACCACCGATTACATCCAGCATAGCCAGACGCGCGATCCTGCGTGAACGCGATCGTTGGCGGCGCTGAGCTGCGCGTTTCGTTCAGCATCATCCACTCACTGCCCGCCAGTGCGCCCAGCCGTGCATTGCCGCCGCCGCCAGCAGGCGCCGTCGCGCATGCGCCAAGCAGAATGAAAGCGGCGAGGGCGGCGTGCTTCATGCGGTTCACTCCGGCGTCGGCAAGTTGCTGTTGAACTGCGCGATCTGACGTTGCCGCGAGTCCATCAGCACCAGCGATTCCTGATCGAAGTGCGCGTAGCGCGTGCGCTCAAGTACGCGCAGGAAGTTGCGCTCGGTGTCGCGTTGCATTGGTGATGTGCACGCCATCTCCGTCGTCGCAACCATACCGAAACGCAGCTCCTCGCCTTGTTCGGTCACGTCGGCCGTCCAGCGATTGCAACCGGTGTAGCCCGCTGCGCGATTGCCGATGAAATCCATTGTCGCGCCATGCGGGTTCGCATCGAGATCATCCATGCGGAGCCACTTCGTGCCCGAAAGATAGTGCGTCGGCTCTTGTTGCGTTTGCGATGTGCCGCAGGCGCCAAGCAGTAACAGGGCCGCCAAAAGAGCAGATCGCATATTCGCCTCCATCAAACCGGATCGTACGGGAACACCGACGCGCTAGCGCCTACGTCGGTGTAGCTTGCCTTCATCGCCGGCAGAGCCTGGTCGATCAAAGTCTGAGGTGTCCAGCCTTCAAGCCGGCCGAGCGTACGTACCGGTCGTGGTTGGTTGAATAGGAACACCTCGTTCCCCCGCACCGCGAAAATCTGCCCCGTCGTATCCTTCGCGCCATCGGCGCAAAGCGCAACAGCCAGCTGCGCCACCTGATCGGCGCGCATGCCGTTTTTCATCCGCTCAACCCGCGCCGCGCTCGCTTCATCCTTCACCGGGATCGACGCAATCATGCGCGTCCAAGCAAATGGCGCGATGATGTTTGAGCGCACATTTTTGGCCAAACCTTCCATCGCAACAATCCGAGACAAGCCCATGACGCCAAGCTTCGCCGCCGCGTAGTTCGCTTGCCCAATGTTGCCTATCAGACCTGAGGTGGAGGTGAACAGAACGTACGACCCATCCTGTTGCTCACGGAAATGCTCGATCGAAGCGCGCGTGACATTGAACGCGCCATGGAGGTGCACGTCGATGACAGCCTTCCAATCCTCGATCGGCATTTTGTGAAACATGCCGTCGCGCAAAATCCCTGCCGGATTGATCACCGCGTGTAACCCGCCAAATTCTTTCTTGGCCTGCTCGAACATCGCCGCGACCGCATCGTAATCCGAAACGCTATCGGAGTTCGAAACCGCTTTGCCGCCAGCGGCGCGGATTTCCTTCGCCACTTCTTCGGCAGGTCCAGCCGAGCCCGCGTCTGTGCCCTTCAGCCCGCCGCCAAGATCGTTGACCACAACGCTCGCGCCTTCGCGGCCTGCAAGCAGCGCACACTCTTTGCCGATGCCGTTGCCCGCCCCGGTGACGACCACGACTTTGCCGCTCAGCACGCCCATCACGACTTCTCCACTTCTTGATCCAAGTTTACTGCGCTTTGAGCCTCTGGCGAGAGGGACTTGGACTCAAATCCATCGGCCTGCGCCAGCACGGGGAAAAGCTTCATCCATCCCAGCGATGCGGCCACCGCCGCGGTTCCACCGATCGTCACCGCCATGACAGGCCCAAATATCCGCGCCATCAAGCCAGCTTCAAAATCGCCGAGCTCGTTCGATGCGGAGATGAAGACGAAGCTCACCGCCGAAACGCGTCCGCGCATCGAATCCGGCGTCGCCAGCTGAATGAGGCTGGAGCGCACATAGACCGAGATCATGTCGACCCCGCCCGCAACTGCCATCGCCGCCGCCGCCAGCCAGATCGACGTCGCTTGTGCGAACACGATCGTCGCCAAGCCAAACACCACCGTCGCACCAAACATCCACAGGCCGACACGCCGCCGCAACGGCGACACCGCCAGCATCAGCGCGACGGTGGCCGCGCCAGCGCCCATCGCGGAACGCAGCAGTCCGCTCTCACTCGCCGAGCCGTGTAAAATATCACGCGCGAACACCGGCAGCAGCGCTACCGCGCCCGCGAGCAACACCACAACGAGATCCAACGAAATCGCGCCCAGCACGATCTTGTTCGACCACACATAGCGCAGGCCATCGACGATCATGCCAATCGTGCGCGCGTCTTTCACTTGCTCCTGCTTCGGTGGTTGCAGCGCAAACACCATCGCTGTGCTCACCAACAGCAAAACCAGAACGGTGCCGTACGCCAGCAGTGGGCTGATCCCGCACAGCAAGCCGCCAACTGACGGCCCGATAATCAGCGCCGACTGAAACGCCAGCGACGACATCGCGATGCCCTGCGGCAAGTCCTCACGCGGCAGCAGCATCGGCAGTAGCGCCGAGGCAGCCGGCGGCATGAACGCATTCGTCGCGCCAGCCAAAATCGCCGCCGCGAAAATCGAAGGCACAACCACCTCAGGCCCAAACTGCGTCGCAACGCACAGCCCCAACGCGATCAGCGTCTTCATGCCGAAGCAGATCAGCAGGATGAGCTTGCGATTGTACCGATCCGCCGCCTGGCCGCCGAACAACGAGAGCGCCAGCAACGGCAAAAACTGTGCAAGTCCCACAAGCCCAAGCGTCAGCGCGCCTTCGCGGATGTCCTGCCCGTGAACGCGCGCCGTGTCGTAAACCTGCCAGAACATCGCCGCGAGCTGCATCTGTATCGCGAGCGTGCCGAACCAGCGTCCCGCCCAAAAGAGCGTGAACTGCCGGTGCCGGAAGATGTCGAGAGAGGGGATGCGGAGGGACGCCAAGCGGCGCGGACCATGCTCCGCTCGCCCGCGTGGCGCAATATGAACATGGCGCGATTGACGCGGCGGCCCCACAGCCCTAATCGCGCGCTCCCATGGCCACGAAGCTCACCGCCGAAAAGCCCGAGCACGCCGACGCGATCGAGCGCGTACTCGCGCGCGCCTTCGGCCCGGGCCGCTACGCCAAGACGAGCGAGCGTGTCCGCGAACGCGGGGCCGTGCTGGAGCCAATGCTGACGCGCGTCGCGATCAACGATGGCGGTGACGTCGTCGGTGTCTGCCGCATCTGGCGCGTCGAAGCCGGAGACGCTTCGCTCTTCTTTCTTGGCCCACTCGCGGTCGATCCGTCCGAGCAAGCCGCAGGTCTGGGTCTCGCTCTTGTGCGCGACGCTGTCGCTGCATGCCGCGCAAGCGGTGGCAATGGCATCGTTCTCGTCGGCGCCGAACGCTTTTTCCGCGCTGTCGGCTTTACGCGCGTGCCGCTGGGCAAGCTCAGCATGCCCGGCCCAGTGGATCCCGCGCGCTTCCTCTGGCTCGAACTCCGCCCTGGAGGGTTGGACAAAGCGCACGGCGCATTCCGCGCGCCAAAGCGCTAGCCGTTCTCGCGCCGCCAGCCCCACATCAGCAGCGCCAATCCAAGCAACGCCCAAGCCCAACCCGGACCAAACGGCGACGCAACAGCCGAGCGCACCGTGTACGCGCCGTTGCGCTCAATCCCGATCCAATCGCTGCCGCCAGCATTGGCGCCGCGATCCACGCGACGCACCTCAGGCAAGCGGCGGCCGTCCTCACCAGTCATGAACACGCTGCCGCCCGTCGCATTCGCAAACGGACGCAGGATTGCTGGATTGGCAGCGAGCGCGCCAGCTTCGCGCGGATTAAGCGGCCCCACAGCAGCAAACGCCCGTAGGTTTCCGCTACGCGCTTCATACAAACCTTGCTCCGTCGCCGGCGCCACGCCGCGATAAAGTCCCGGCGCACTTTCATCGAGTCCAGCTTCCGAACGCTGACCGCTCGGCGAGATGATCTCAACCGTTCCCGGCGCATTGCCGAGTGTCGAGCGTTCGATCTCCAAACCACGCGGGCCCGGATCAAGCGTCAGACTATCGTCCTCCAGCTCCGGCTCTTGCATCAGCCAATGCATCAGCCGCCGCAGCAACTCGCCATGCGGCCCGCCGCCATCATAACCGCGCGCCCACAACCACGGCTGATCCGACCAAAGCTGCGCGACCCGACCGCGCCCCGCGCGATCAAGCACCAACAACGGACGTCCATCCGCGCCTGACAACACAGTTTGTCCACCCGTCGCCCGCGCATCGATCTGACGTGTCCAATGCCCCCAACGCGACGGATCAGGCAGTCCGCGCACAACTGGGTGACGTTGTCCCAACGCTGTTGGCGTCGGCCGATAAGGTCGCGAGATGATCTGTCCCGTTGGTTGCGACGGCAAAATGCCAGCAAGCGCCGTGCGATAAAGCCCATCAAGGCCAGCCTCTTGATCGCCTGCCGTAATCAGCAAGGCGCCGCCTTGCTCAATCCGCCGCGCGATCGACGAGAAATAGTATGCCTGCAAAATCCCGCGCTGCGGCGCGCGATCGAAGATGATGAGGTCGAACTCATCCAAGCGCCGCTCGAACAATTCTTCCGTCGGGAAGGGGATCAGCGCCAGTTCATTGAGCGGCGTGAAATCTTGCTTGTCCGGCGGCCGCAGAATCGAGAAGTGCACCAGATCCACCGCCGGATCGGACTTCAGCAAATTGCGCCACACGCGCGCACCCGCATGCGGCTCGCCCGTAATCAGCAACACGCGCAACCGATCACGCACACCATTCGCCGCAAACGCCGCGCGATTGTTTGAGAGCGTGATCTCCTGCGGCCCTTCAGCCGCTTCCACGATCACCATGTTCCGCCCGCGATGCGTCAGCCGGATATCGACGGAGAACTCGCGGTTCGCGCGCACCGTCGTATTCACAGCGCGCTGGCCATCAATCGAGACGCTCAACGCCACCGGCGCATCGCCGCCCTCATCGAGCACGCGGCCAGTGATCCGCATCGCTTCGCCGACAATCCCAAACGTCGGCGCCGAGATCAGCTCCAGCCGCCGATCCCCACGCTCCGGATCGCCGACGATCAACACATGCGCCGGCCCAAGCTCGCGCAACCGGTTCGGCTCGTCCGGCGGATCAGCCGCTTGCCCATCCGTGATCACCACCACGCCGCCAATGCGATCGCGCGCCACCTCGCTCAGCGCATCTTCGATCACGCCGGTGATCATCGTCCCATCCGGCCCGCCGCGTGCTTCACGCACGCGCACATCAAGCCCTGGCTGCTCGGCCAAACGTTGCGCCATAGCGTCCGCCGCCGCGCGCGCCGCATCGCGCCGCCCAGCCAATGCCAAGCTCTCGCTCTGATCGACAACGATCAACGCCACATCGTCCGCAGGCTCACGCGTCTCGCGTACCCATTGCGGCTGCATCAATCCCAGAAACAAAAACGCTAAGCCCGCGGCGCGCGTTACCGGCGCACCACCGCCGCGCAAGAGATAAACGCCAAGCGCAATCACAGCGATCACCGCAAGCGCGATCATCACGCTCCACGGCAGCGCCGGATCAAAGCCGATGCGCGCGCCCGCAATCATCGCCGCTCGCCGCCCATACGTTCGAGCAGCGCCGGCACGTGCACCTGGTCGGCTTTGTAATTCCCGGTCAGCGCCACCATCACCATGTTGACGCCGAACCGCAGCGACAACTCACGCTGACGATCGCTAATGCCAGCCTGACCCGACCAGGCGCTCGCCCAATCGCCATCACCGATAAAGATCGCCGCGACACCATCGCGCGACGAAGCCGCCGACGCGCTCTCCGCCCACAACTGAGCCGATTGCGCTCGCCCCGGAAAACTGCGCAGCAAATAGAACGACCGCGTCAGCACGTGCTCCGGCGTGACTTGCTCTAACGGCGGAATATCAATGCCCGACAACATCGCCTGCGCCGGCCGCCCTTGCTGCTGCAAGCCCGCATCACGCGTATCGACCAACAACAATCCGCCAATAGCCAAATACCGATCGACATTGCTCAGCGCCGCATCCGGCAAACGCCGGGGCGAGGGCGGCGCAGGCCAATAGATAAAGGAGTACGTCGAGAGATCGTCGCGTGCGAGATCGACGGCCATCGGCGGCCCAGGCTCGACCGACGTGCGCGTCGTCAACACGTCAGATAGCGCCCGCAAGCCTTGCTCGGACGCACGATCAATCCGCGAGTCCCCCGTCCGCACATACGCAAGCCGCAAAGTCTGCGTCGGATCATTGGCGTTCTGCGCATGCGCATCGCCGCCAAACACGAACAGTCCCGCGAGCACCATCACCGCCGCCGATGCGGCGCGCCGTCTTGGCAAACGCGGCAGTTTTCCAACCAGCAGCAACGCGATCAGCAAATCCGCCGCCAGCATCAAGCCCGCTAGCCCGAACAACCAACCAGCCAACGGCCGCTCAATCACCGTACCCAAGCCCGCGCGCGAAATCCCGTTCGGCAATTGCAGTGGCTGAAATGAATCATCCGCCCGCACCGCATCGATCGCGGCCGAAACGCCCGCGCGCTCATACAAACCAGGCGGCGTCGCTGGCGAAGGTTGCGCAATCGCAAACGCCTCGGGCGCAACAGGTTGCATGTCCTGCGGAGCTGGCGCGAGCGAGCCGTATCCATCCAACAAACGCTGCGCCACAAACGGCCCGCCCGAAATTTCGCGCTCACCGGCACCGTCCGCACGCGCCGCAAACGCCAACGTCCGCCGCAACACTTCGACAAACAAACCGGACAGCGGCACATCAGACCAATCCGGCGTCGCGCTCACATGAAAGAGCACAACCAACCCGCGCCCACGCGCCTGCGCCGTCACCAACGGCGAATTGTCCGACAACGTCGCCCACACACGCGCTTCTTCCAGCGAAGCAGGCTCCGCCAAAACTTGCCGCCGCACTTGCACATCCGCTGGCGGAGAAATCCCTGCATACGGAGAGTCCGCCGGAAACGCGCCAATGCTCAGCGGCGTCTCCCACGCCAGCGCGCTGCCGAGCGTCCGCGATCCAGGCCGCAACCGCACCGGCACAAATTCATCCGCATCGTTCGCCAAACGCGGCCCCGCGAACCGCACCAGCAACCCACCGTTCTCAAGCCAACGCTGCAGCGCCGCACTGTCCGTCGGCGCAATCCGTCCCGCGTCCGGCAAGATCAAAGCTTGCGCGCGCGCATCGATAAGTTGCGTGATGCTCCCACGCTGCAAGCTCGCATACGGCTGCAACGCGCGATCGACGTAAAACAATTCCGACAACAGCGGCTGTCCCGCGCCGCCCGGATCAACCAAGCCAACAAACGGCCGCCCCGCGCCCGCCGGCAACAACCGCACCGCGCCCGCGCTTTGCTCGCCAACAATCCGCACCCGCGCCGCGCGCGCCGCAATCTCCGGCGGCAACTCGATCCGCGCGCTCGCCGTCAGCGCATCGCCCTGAAACTGCAACTCCGCTGCGCCGAGCGAGCGGCCTTCGGCCGTCTCCGCCGTCACTGCGCCAACAGCAGACCCATTCGCCGCGCGCCGCGCCTCGACAACAACGCCCTGCGGCGTCACCGAACCCGACACAATCCCGCGCGCCGTCTGCGCTGGAATCCGCGCCGTCACCGTCCCGCGGCTTTGCAACTCCGCCGCAAGCGTTTCCGCGCCTGCATCGTTCAACCCATCTGTGATCCAAACGATGCGATCGAAATTGCCTTCGGTGCGCGCCAACCGCGCCGCCGCATCCGCACGATCCGGCCGCCAAGGCTGCGGCTCCAAACGTTGCACGCGCGACTTCGCATCCGCCGCCGTCAGCGCTTCGCCAGGATCGCGCGGTCGCGTGCTCGGCGCCGTCTGCAACATAAAGATCGGCGCGCGCGCGCGCTCAGCTTGCGCGATCGCTGCATTCGCTGCGTTCCGCACCTCGCTCCACGCCGGCGCTGAGGTCCAACCATCATCAATGACGATCAGCGTCCGCCCACCGAGCGGACTGTCGCTCGCTTGCGGCGCCAAGCTCGGCCGCGCGAACGCCAGGATCAGCAGCGCCGCCGCCAGCATCCGAAACAGCACCAGCCACCACGGCGCGCGCTCGCGGCTCTGATCGTCTGTGCGCAAGCCTTCGAGCAAACGCGCCGGCGGAAATTGTTCGCGCTGCGGCGGTGGCGGCGTCGCGCGCATAATGAAGAACAGCACCGGCAGCGCCAGCAAAGCCAGCAACGCACCTGGCGCCCCAAACAGGAACGGCCCGAAGCTCAAGCGAACCGCTCCGAGACCAGCGCGATCAGCAACGCCAGCGCCGGCGCCGCGCCATGATCGGTGCGATGCAGAAGAGCAGGGAAGCCAAAGTTCGCGCCCGCTTGCCGGATCGCACGCCGATGCGTCTCCAGCCGCTCCGCATAAAGCTCGCGCACGTTCTCAGGCCGCCCGATCAGCGTCTCACTACGACGCCCAGGCTCCAGAAACAGCGTCCGCCCACGAAACGGAAAATCTTCCTCCGCCGGATCAGCCACCATCACCAGCGCGCCACTCGCGCCCGCATCCGCCGCCGCACTCAGCCGCGCGCGCCACGTCTCAACCGGCGCATAAAAGTCCGAGAAGAAAATCACGCAGCTCCGCGCCGGCGCGTCCGCATCTTTCTGCGGCGTCAGAAAATCATGCGCGATCCGATCCACCGCACGCGGTCCCGTCCGCGGCGCGCGCCCCAGCATGCCGACACGCTCACCGCCACGGTTCAACAATGTCGCCAGCGCCAGCGCAATCGTTTGCGCACGCCGCAGCTTCGTTGTCCGCGCTACATCGCTCGTCCAATTGAACCCAACATCCGGATCCATCCAGATCCACGCTGTCTGCGCCGCCTCGCGCTCGCGCTCGCGCACAAAATACCGATCGCCGCGCGCCGAGCGCCGCCAATCCACCAGCCGCGCGCCGTCTTCCGCGCGGTGATCACGATACTGCCAGAACGCTTCGCCTTGCCCCGCGCGCCGGCGCCCGTGCAATCCCGGCGCACTCGCCGCAAGTCTGCGCGCATCGAGCAGCACACCCGGCAAATCGCCCGCCAGTGCGAGCGCGTCGAGGCGCGCCGGATCGTTCAACGCTTAGCTTTCTTCTTCGCGACGCTTTTCTTCTTCACCGCCGCGCTCTTCTTCTTCGGCGCAGCTTTCTTCGCAGGCGCCGGGTCCGCCAACATGTCAACGATCACATTGAACCCGGCATATATCATTCGCTTCGGATCAAAGATCTCCGCCGCCGCATCCATCTTCAACCGCGGATCGGCCATCACTTCTTTCAGAATGCGGTTGCGCTCCGCCTTCGACGCGTAAGCGATCCAGGAGAACACGACAGTTTCGCTACTCCGCGCCCGCGCCGCACGCGGGAACGTCCGCTTCATGCCTTCGGATGTCATGTCGTCGCCCGCGCACTCTTTGTAATCGAGCGCGCCGTACCCCATCCAAATGGCGCCGGCCTTCTGCGACATCTTTCGATACGCAGTCAGGTTCTTCGTCGGCACCGGAATGAGAAAGCCATCGACGTACGCCATACGCGCTTCTCCTTGTTAGGCCGCGCGTTCCGCGAGCTCATCCACCAACGTATCGATATCCAAGCCCTCAGCGCGCGCGCCGAAGGAGAGCGACATACGGTGCACCAAAGCCGGCCGCGCCAGCGCCGCCACATCATCCACCGCCGGCGCCAAGCGCCCGCGCAACAATGCGCGTGCGCGAACGGCAAGCATCAACGCTTGACCCGCACGCGGACCAGGCCCCCACGCCACGTGCTGGTTCACGCGCGGATCATGGCTCGAGCCCGGCCGCGCCGAACGCACCAGCTCCAAAATGCTCGCCAGCACTTTCTCACCAACCGGCATCGCCCGCACCAAACGCTGCAAGCGAATAAGCGTCTCCGCATTCAACACCGCTTGCGGCTGCTGATCGCCCAAGCCTGTCGTCTCGATCAAAATCTTCCGTTCGATCTCCGCATCCGGGTAGGGCACATCGACCTGCAACAAGAAGCGATCCAGCTGCGCTTCCGGCAACGGATACGCGCCTTCATGCTCGATCGGGTTCTGCGTCGCCAAAACGTGGAACGGCATCGGCACATCGTATGCCGCGCCGCCAATCGTCACGTGATGCTCCTGCATCGCCTGCAGCAACGCCGACTGCGTACGCGGCGACGCACGGTTGATTTCATCCGCCATCAGGAGCTGCGTGAAGATCGGCCCCTTCACGAACCGGAAGTGGCGCCGCCCGCTCTCATCCTGATCCAGAACTTCCGAGCCAAGAATATCCGCCGGCATCAGATCCGGCGTGAACTGCACGCGGCCCCAATCCAGCCCCAACACCCGCGCCGTCGCTTCCACCAACCGCGTCTTCGCCAAACCCGGCGCGCCCACCAGCAGCACGTGGCCGCCCGCCAGCACCGCCGCCAGCGTCAGCTCGATCACGCGTTCCTGGCCGAACACCGCTTTGCCAATTTCCGCGCGCACGCGCGTCAATGCTTCGCCGGCCGCCTCGGCCTCGGCCACCAAGGCTTGCGGATCGTTGGACTTGCTCATGCCTTAAAGCTCAATCGTTTTGCAGGGGCGGAAGTAAGGCGCATCGGCTGCTGAAGGTGGGAGCGCGCGGCCTCCGGCCGCGCATGCGCCGCTGGAAGCGTCGCGCTCCAACCTACAAACAGACGAAATGAAGGTCGCCGACGCGCCATCCTTGGAACTATGCTCTGAGGCGACATGCCTGAAAACACCTCGTCCCTGGAGCAATTGATCGCCGCGCTCAAGCGCGAAGCGGGTACGGGCGACAAAGGCCTGCCTCCGGTCGACAAATGGAACCCCGCCCATTGCGGCAAGATCGGCATGGAAATCCTGGCCGACGGAACATGGAAGCACGAGGGAACGCGCATCACGCGCGAACCCCTAGTCAAGCTTTTCGCCTCGATCCTGAGAAAAGACGAAGACGGCGTGACCTACCTCGTCACCCCAGTCGAGAAGATCATCGTTAAAGTCGAAGACGCCCCCTTCGTCGCCATCCGCGCCGACCGCGTCGGCGCAGGCGAAAACCAAACCATCGTCTTCACCACCAACACCGGCGACATCATCACCGCCGGCCCGGATCATCCGCTGCGTGTCGACCGAAGAGGCGACGAACCACGCCCCTACGTACACGTACGCGGCCGTCTAGAAGCACGCATCCTCCGCGCACCGTTCTACGAACTGGTGGAATGGGCCGAGTCGAAAGAGGGAAGGCCTGGCGTTTGGAGCGGTGGCGTGTGGTGGGAATTGGGCGCGCTATGATTTTTTGGAAACGCAAAAGCCCAGCAAGTGAACCGCAGCGCACTGCGGCGGAAGAGTACGCAATTCTCGAGAATCTCTACCGCGGTAAGATTGATACAACTCTTCAAACAATCCCGAGCCTCTTAGACGCTGCCAACTACGAGTGGGCTGCGAAGAACTACGCGATGATGGCGGACGCGCACGTGGAACTTGGGGTGCTACGTTGGCGAGGAGGCCTCGATCCGCGTCCCGATTTCGAACGTGCGACGTCAGCGTTCGACGCGCTCGGCGAGCTGGTGTCGGATCATGGACTTCCAAAAGCAAATCATGAATTTCCGATCCTGTATGCGATGCTATCGCTCTCGGGGCGCAGGACCTCGATTGAGTTCGAAGATTCAGCCTTCTTCAAGGAGAGCCGTTGGCCGTGCTATCTGTCCTGCATTGTGCACGCCTTGCATGATCAACCGTTGGACTCGTATCGCGATCAATTGCTCGATACGTATTTGGGCGAAGGCGACGAGTTGGCCGATCGCACGATGCGCACGTACCTCAATCTACTTGAAGCCCACTCAGTGGGCGTGCCGGTTGATGCACTTGTCGCGGAAGCGGAAGCCAATTGGCTCAAGCGCAAAACGAGCCGCTTCTTTGCGGACGAGGGCCTGCTTTGTGAGGGACACGGTCTCAAGAATGAACTCTTCGTGGACCTCTATCTTTCGGCAATTCTGCATAAGATTGGCTGGGACGGCGAGAGCATTCACCGGTGGAAGTGGTAGACGCCACCTCCCGCACCCGCGATCATCCACCCATGTCCAAATGGCTCCACCACATCGTCCTCGACGTAGAGTCCGACGGCCCATGCCCCGGCCTCTACAACTTGATCTCCTTCGGCCTCGTCAGCCTGGGTGATCCGGCGCAGAGCTTTCTCGGCGAAGTCGCGCCGATCATCGACGATCCCGGCATCGCCGCCGCGCGCGAGGTGAGCGGCGTCTCATTCGAAACGCAGAAAGCCTATCGCGCCGCCGAACTCGTCATGGCCGACGCCAAAGCCTGGCTCGACACCATCGCCGGCGCCGGTAAGCGGCCAATCTTCTGGTCCGACAATCCCGCCTTCGATTGGCAATTCTGGAATTGGTATTGCCACAAATATCTCGGCGCCAATCCCGCCGGCTTCAGCGCGCGCCGCATCGGCGATCTCGACGCCGGCCGTCGCGGCGAACCGCTCAACACCAGCGCCTTCAAGAAGCGCCGAGAAACCGCCCACACGCACAATCCCGTCGACGACGCCCGCGGCAACGCCGAAGCGCTGCGCTGGATCTTGGAGCAGATGGGCGAGAAGCTGGTTTAGGTCTCAGCGATATCCGATGAGCGGCCAGCCATCGATGCCGCACGCTTCGTGGGACAATTGCCAATTGCGCTGCGGCGTTTCCGGCGCGGGATTGCACCGAAAGCAAATCGTCACCGAGTCCCGTCCGCTGAAATCGATGAGAGTTGGTTCAACGTCGCTGTAAGCCATCTCGACATATGAACCGCCTGCCGCACTACAATACGCTTGCGCTCTTTGGCGCGTGCGCAGCGCGAGGCCGTTTGCCTCGTCCTCAGGCACGCTCGCGACAATACGATAATATCCGTGGCCGCGATCCTCTACATCCGTGGCTGAAACCGTGGCGCAGCCAACGACAATGCAAACCGCTAGGAGAAAGAGTGCTCGCATAGCGCGAGTTTGTAATGGCGCTTCCAGCGTGTCTATCCCCCACATCTCCGCACTAAATCCCTGAATTCTCAACGCCCGCGCGAAAATCTATCCCACACCTCCAAAGCGCCCGCACAATCGCGCGCCTTGAACAATTTCTCCGCCCCCACACCGATCTCTGACCTCTGGCGCATCGCGCGCGCATTTCTCACAGACGCGCTCAACGCTCTCGGCGGCCCGCAAACCATTCGCCAAACGCTCGACCTCATCGCCCGTCGCGCCATCAAGCGTCAGCTGCAAGCGCTCGAAACTTTGGTGATGAAGCTGCTGCTCATCGAAGCCGCTAACTTGCCCGCACAAACACCACGCACACGCACCGCGCCAAGCGGGAAGGAGCGCATCACACGCGCCGCCGACGATCCCGCGCATCCAGAGACATGGCGCGTCGCATTCCAACTCCAAATCCCACCCGAACCCAAAGGCGCTCCAGGACCACGCGTCCGCTATCTCGGCCCATCGGGCTTCATTCGCGCCAAAGTCGTCGGCGCCCAGATGCTGGAAAAGCTTGAGCGCCTGGTCGCAGCGCATTTCAACACAAGCGCCGAAGACAGCCTCCGCGCGAAAGCAACGAAACTAGCGCGCCGCTTCGAAGCGCTGCGCCGCGTGTTCGCTAACCCGTTGCCGCGCGCGCGCCGCCTCAAGCAAAAGCTGCAAGCGCTGAAACACCGCGCCTTCGCCGCCGCGCGTCGCATCGCACACGCGAAGCCGCCGCAACGTCAGCTTGATCCGCTCCTCAACGAGCGCGCCGAATACGCTGCGCAGTTCGCGGTCCCCGCGTTCAATTCAAGCTAAGCGCACTCTGTCCCAAGTAAAATCGCCGCCGCGCCTGCCAAGGCGCGGGCGCCGCCGCATGCGCCGATTGAACCGGCGCCGATCCCCGCCTAGGTCATCGGCGTGTCCGCCGATTTTGAACAACGCCTCCGCACCCGCCTCGATCCGCTCGACGCCATCGCTTCCGAGCGCACGCGCAGCGACAACGATCTCAATCCCGGCTTCGACAATCATCCCGAGCAACGCCCCGCTGCCGTGCTCGCGCCGATCATCAAGCGCGCCGGCGGTTGGACCATGCTCTTCACCGCGCGCTCGGTCGAAACACCCGCGCATCCAGGTCAAATCTCATTCCCCGGTGGACGCGTGCAAGCCAGCGACGCGAACGCCGTCGAGACTGCATTGCGCGAAACCTTCGAAGAGGTGGGGCTCGATCGAAGCTTCATCGAACCCATCGGCGCTTGGGATCGCTACGACACCATCACCGGCTTTCGCGTCACGCCGATCGTCGGGCTCGTCGAACCCGGCTTCGAATTGAAACTCGATCCACGCGAAGTCGCGAGCGCCTTTGAAGCGCCGCTCGATTTCCTGATGAACCCCGCCAACCACGAAGTCCGCGAAACTGAATTTCGCGGCCACTTGCGCCGCTATTACGTGATGCCCTGGCAAGGCCACAACATCTGGGGCGCAACTGCGGGCATGGTGCGCGCGCTGTACGAGCGTCTCTACCTCTGAGATGTCGCGCCGCACCTACCTCATCGCCGCGCTCATCCTCTTCGCAATCGAAGTCCTGATCGCGCTCTTCGTCCGCGATAACTTCATCCGCCCCTACATCGGCGACGTGCTCGCCGTCGCATTCGTCTACACCGCACTCCGCGCCGCAACGCCGCTTCAACTCATCCCAGCGCTCACAGCCACACTCGCCATCGCCTTCACCATCGAGATCGCGCAAGCGCTCAACTTCCTCGACGCCATCGGCCTGCGCAACAACACCATCGCCCGTACAGTCCTAGGCGGCGTCTTCGACTGGTCCGACCTCATCGCCTACGGTGCGGGCGCCTTGGTCATCCTGCTCGTCGAGCGCATCTGGATGCGTTACAAGTTAGCCCCATGATCGTGCGCATTGATCGACGTATGTTCTTCGCGCTAGCCGCAGCGGTTACGATTTCGTCTTGCTCACGCCCGGCGGCGACCGTTTCGTTTACCGTCGAACCGCATGCGCTTGAGCGCGTGAGAGAGACGGTTCGATCATTCGCGGCGTCCCACAATTATATTCTCGTACCGGTCATGGGCGGCGATCCCAACGGACTCTATTACGCAAGCAGATTGTCTAGGTTCGAGTTCTACCGCGAACCACAGATGGCGCCGGGATCGTTCACGGCAATATTTCTCGACAACAGAACTTTCCCGCAGGATGACATCTACGGGCGGCTTAAGGATTTCGTTGCTGCCATCAGGCAGTTAGAAGGCGTTTTCGTCCCCGAAGGATACGAATGACCGCCGCCATCACCCACGCCGATTGGCTGAAAGCGCCAGAAACACAAAAGCTGCTCGCGGCGCTTGAAGCTGCGCGCGCCGGCGGTTCGCGTTTTGTCGGCGGCTGCGTGCGCAACACGCTTATCGGCGCGCCGGTCGATGATCTCGACATCGCCACCCAACTCACGCCGCAAGAAACCATCGCCGTCGCCACCAAAGCCGGCTTCGCCGCGCACCCGACGGGCATCGAGCACGGCACCATCACCGTCGTCGTCAATCACGAGCCGTTCGAAGTCACCACGCTTCGCCGCGACGTCACCACCGATGGCCGCCGCGCCACCGTCGCGTTCACCGAGAGCTGGGAGGAGGACGCCCAGCGCCGCGACTTCCGAATGAACGCGCTCTACGCCGACGCTTCCGGCCAGATCCACGATCCCACCGGCGGCGGCCTCGATGACGCGCGCGCCGGCCGCGTCATCTTCATCGGTGACGCTGCAACGCGTATCAAAGAAGACTACCTCCGCATCCTGCGCTTCTTCCGCTTCAACGCCTGGTACGCGCGCACGGTGCTCGACCCGCAAGGCCTGCAAGCCTGCGCCGATCACGTCGCCGGCCTCGACACGCTTTCTGTCGAACGCATCTGGAAAGAAGTGAAAAAGCTCCTCGGCGCCCGCGATCCACGCGCCGCCTGGGAAGGCATGAGCGCCATCGAAGTCCGCGCCCGCGCACTGCCGGAACTCAACAACACGCCGCGCCTCCGCGCGTTGATGGATCTCGAAGCCGATCTGATGCTGCCGGTCGACGCAATGACCCGCATCGCTGCCGCGATAGAAGATCAAGAAAGCGCCAAAGCGCTCTCACGTCGCCTCAAGCTCTCAAACGAAGAACGCGATCGCCTCGTCGCCGCGCTCGGCGATGACGTGAAGATCACGAGCTACATGTCGCTCCGCGAAATGCGCCGTGCGATCTACAAACTCGGCAACGAAGCCTTCCGCGATCGCGTGATGCTGGCCTGGGCCGCTGCTGGCAACGACAAAGCCCAAGCCTGGCGCGCACTCGTCGCCCACGCGATGATGTGGACCCCGCCAAAGCTCCCGCTCACCGGCGACGAGATCATGGCCGCCGGCATCCCCGCCGGCCCAAAAGTCGGCCTCATCATGCGCGAAGTCGAAGACTGGTGGATCGACGCCGATTTTCCCGACGACAAACTGTCAGTGATCGAACGCTTGAAGGCTGTCGCCCAGGGAATGGCGTAGCCTTTGAAAGTTGGAGCGCGTCGCCTCCGGCGGCGCATGCGCGGCCGGAGGCCGCGCGCTCCCTCTTCCTCAAGCCTCAGCCACGCGAGCTTTACGAAACCGCGGCAGCTCAAGCTTCCGCACCCATTTCCGCGCCGGCTCTTCGATCACGAGATACGCCACCATCGAAGCGACGATACACACCACGAACACGCCAACCATCGCGCCAACACGCAGCGCCAGATCGCTGGTCTCCGTCACGCCAAACTTCTCCAGCGCATGAAACCACACGATGTCGATCGGCAGATGGATCATGTACATCGCGTAGCTCGCCGCGCCCAAGAACACGAACACGCGGCCAGACATCGGCGCATCGACGCCGTGGCGTGACGTCTCCGCCAAACCATAAAGCAAACCAGCAAGCCCAAACCACGTCAGGCCTTCCCACCAGCCAAGCGTCGTCACCGCGACAACCCAACCAGCGCTCACCGCGACGATCGGCCAAGCCCAGCTCTTCGGCGCCGCGTGCTCACGCCCGAACGCGTAGAGCGCCACGCCCAGCAAGAAGCTCGGCAGAATCCGCAGCGCGCCGATCTGCGCCGTCATCTGCGAGAAATTCTGTCCTACACCCGGGAAGACGGCGCTAAGATTGTCGAGCGCCCAAAACGAAAACAAGCAAAGCGCCAAAGCACTAGCCGCAAACGCGCCGGACCAACGCTTCGCCTTCAGCACAAGGCCAGCCACCAACGGGAAGAGGAGATATGCCAACCATTCAGCGCTGATCGACCAGCTCGGGAAATTCCAACCAACAGTCGGCGTCGTGCCCCAGGCGTGAACCATGAAGAGATGCGCCGGCAGATCGGAGAGGCGGAAAGCGTCCGGATTGCTCTCGCCGACGCCGAGGATCGCCGCGCCCGCGAACAGCACCAACATCGCGCCGAGCGCCGCGAGGTGCATTGGGTAAACGCGCGCGATCCGGTTCTTCAGAAAGCCGCCATAGCCAAACCGGCCGTCCTCAAAGCTCGTCAGATAGACGTGCGCCAGGATGAAGCCGGAGAGCGTGAAAAAGAGGTCGACCCCAAGGTAACCATCCGCGACCAGCCCAAACTGACCCATCCCAAGCCCCAGATGGTCCTTGAAATGGTACAAAAGCACCCAGAACGCCGCAATAAATCGCAGCGAAGTCAGTGGTTTAAGCTCGTGAGGATAGGCGAGTGAGGTCATAACCACTCGCCCCACGCAAGAAAAAGGCCGTCTACAGGTCGGCCGCCAGCGCAGCCTTAACCGCCGCGTCGTCCAGTCCAAGCGATTGCCCAACCGCCTGCAACGCTGCCTCCGCCTTCACGTTGGCCGTATCTTCAGACCGCACCACTTCGGCCGCAGCTTCGAGCACGATATTGATAAAGCTCGCGGCCATGCGCGTCCGCTCGGTACGCAACATCGTCAGGACACCGTCGCCCGCAATCTCGGATTCTTCGAACAAGGCTGCCTGGCGCTCGGCGGGAAATTGGGTGTCGGTAATCCGCCAAAGCACCTTGTTGATCGTCACGGCACGCGCCGCGTCCACGCCGCCAGCTTCGCGCGCCACGTAATACATCGCGCGCAGCGCCATTTCCTGGCCCAGCACGATGCGATCACGGTAGGGTAGCGCCTCGCCATCCTCGCCGGTCACGTTGGCGAACGAGCCAAAGAACTTCACTGCGCCAAACAGCATTGCGCCCCAAGTGACGACATATGTCCCACCCGGTCCCGCGGCTGCGTAGGTGAAGAGCGTAATCGCGGCGCCGCCCGCGAACCAAAGCAAGCCAATGGTGCGATCGTTGTTGTCGGTTGTCGCTTCGTCGTCAGCGTGAGGTGAGCGCCGTCTCCGTCCAGTGACGTTATGTCTTCGATTGAACCTCAAAGTCGCGCCTCGTGTTGGCGCTTCACGATCGCCGCAAATAGGAGCGCCGACGGCGCGCGCAGCCGGGCGATTTCTGCTGAAGCGTTCAAGCAAAAACTTCCGCAGCGTCTTGGTCGTCCGGTTTGATCAACGCGCCAAAGATCGAGAGCAGCGTACCCGCGGCAAGCGCGCGACAAAAGAATGTAATCGCGCTGATCACCAGGAGCGGCTGCATTGCTTCGGCTGACTCATCAGCAGGCGCTCGCGAAATGATTACGCCCAGAACGTTGCTGATCATAAAGGTGGTCCACCACAAGGCGATGACGCCGTTGGGTTGGCGCCCAGTCCTCTGAAACCGCGCGCGCCAAAGCTTGCCCATAACGTTCGGCGGCATGAACAAACTGAGGATCGGAATGAAAAAGCTGGCGACCGCCATCCCCGAACCCGTCATGCCTTCCGGCGCGCCTAACGCGTGAACGTTTTCCACTAGACGATAGAGCAGAAGCAGCGTGGCGATGGCGCAGACCACATACACCGGCAGGATCGATGCGTTGAAGACGGCCGCGACCGTGTCGATCATTTGCGCCGGTTGCTGCTCGATGGAGATCAGGCCCGCGTAGATAAACCACACCAGGGTTTCGTTCAGCGCGATCGCCAGATATGTGATGATTGCCGCTACATAAGCCACGAGCATGAACCGCCACAGCAGCTTCGGATCGCGCCATCTGTGTTTGCTCGCACCTTCGGTGTACGTTTCAGCCATGCTCGCTCCGCGGCCGATGTCGGCACCGGAGTAGGGCAGTCGTCAAGCCTTACTTGCGTCTGGCGCTAAGGCCACTTCGCCACCGGCGGCATCGAGCTCAGAATGCTCTCAACATTCCCGCCGGTCTTAAGGCCGAACGTAGTCCCGCGATCGTAGAGCAGATTGAACTCCACATAGCGTCCGCGTTGCACCAGTTGTTCTTCGCGATCCGCCTCGCTCCACGGCTGATGCATGCGCGCCTTCAGGATCGGCAGATAGCCTTCTAGGAACGCGCGACCGATATCTTGCGTAAACGCGAAATCCTCGTCCCATGTGTCGCCGCTGGCGCCGCCGCTATTGTGGTGGTCGTAGAAAATGCCGCCGACGCCGCGCGCCTCGTTGCGATGCGGCAGCCAGAAATACTCGTCTGCCCATTTCTTGTACGTCGGATAAAGATCGTCGCCATGCTTGTCGCACGCGGCGCGATACGCGCCATGAAACGCCACCGCATCGGGCGCGCTTTCGTCGCGATCGCGCTTCTGCGTTGGATTGAGATCACCGCCGCCGCCGAACCACCATTGCGTCGTCGTGATGTGACGCGTGTTCATGTGCGCAGCAGGGCAGTGCGGGTTGCGCATATGCGCGATCAACGAAATGCCGCTCGCCCAGAAGCGAGGGTCGTCAGCCGCGCCGCGGACGTTCTTCGCGAACTCCGGCGAGAACTCGCCATGCACCGTGCTCACATGCACGCCGACCTTTTCGAAGAACCGCCCGCGCATCAACCCAGCAACGCCGCCGCCCTGATCGGCCGCGCCATCGCCACGCCGCCACGGCGTTTTCACGAACCGGCCCGGCTCGCCCGGATAGAGCGCCGCCGGCGCCTCGTTCTCCAGCGCCTCGAACGCCGTGCAGATCTGATCGCGCAAGGCCTCGAACCACGCCTTTGCCCGCGCTTTGCGCTCTTCGCTCACGTCAACTTCTCCCAAGTCCCGGTCTGCCGCATGGCCTCAGTCAACACCACAGTTGCGGCAGTGATCACATTGAGCGAGCGCAACCCCAGCACCATCGGCACCCGCACGCTGGCCTGCGCCGCGGCGTAAAGTTCCCCGGAGGACCCGGCGCTCTCGCGCCCGAGTACTAAAGTGTCGCCTGTGGAAAACGCGAAGCTCTGGAAATTCACCGCGCCGTCCGTCTCCACCAATACCAAACGCCCATCGTTGCGCTCTGGCATCAATTGAAAGGCGCTTAGGCTCGCGTGCCGCGTCACCCGCGCCTTATCCCCATAGTCGAGCGCCGCTCGTTTCATAGAGGTATCGGTAAGCGGAAACCCACACGGCTCGATCACGTCCAGCGCCACCCCGAGGCAGGCAGAGAGGCGAAGTGCCGCGCCGAGATTTTGCGGGATGTCAGGTTGATAGAGAGCGAGCCGCACGTTATGGCCTCCAACGCCGGGGAATCGAGGATGAATCGGGGAGTTCGAACGAGCGGCTGCGGCGTCCCGCCGCGCGCTGTCGACCCCGGACTAGCCTAGCTTCACCGGCGAACCAAGGCCGGGAGATCATCAGCAGTGGCTGAAGCAGCTCATAGCGCGCACGACGGTGACACCACCCGGCGCGACTTCATCTACATCGCGGGCGCGTCTGTCGCCGCCGTCGGCGTCGCAGCGACTGTGTGGCCTTTCATCGATCAGATGAATCCCGCCGCTGACACCCGCGCGCTATCGACGACGGAAGTCGATCTCAGCGCCATCGTCGAAGGCCAGCAAATCAAGGCGATGTGGCAGGGAAAGCCAGTGTTCGTGCGTCACCGCACCGCCGAGGAAATTTCGTCCGCGCAGCGCGACGATTACGCCAACCTCAAAGACCCCCAGCACGACGCCGATCGCCTCGTTCAAGAAGACGGCGCGCCGGGCAAAGCTCAATGGCTGATCCTGCAAGCGAGCTGCACGCACTTGGGTTGCATCCCGACATTTGCTGAAGGCGCGTACCACGGCTGGTTCTGCCCGTGCCACGGCTCGGTCTACGACACGTCAGGACGCATTCGCAGCGGCCCCGCGCCGAAGAACTTGTTGGTGGCGCCGTACGTCTTCACCAACGATACCACCATTCGCATCGGCTAAGTTTGGAGCGCTAAGTGAGCGGACCTTCCACCTACGAGCCGAAATCCGGCATCACACGCTGGCTCGACCGGCGTCTTCCGATCCTTCGGCTCGCGCACGACAGCTTTGTCGCGTATCCGACGCCGCGTAACCTCAACTATTGGTGGACGTTCGGCGCGATGCTGAGCCTCTGCCTCATCGTGCAGATCGTCACCGGCATTGTGCTCGCCATGCACTACGTGCCGCACATCGATCACGCGTTTGCTTCAGTGCAGCGCCTCGAGCGCGACGTGCCGTTCGGCTGGCTCATTCAGAACATTCACGCCGTCGGCGCCTCGATGTTCTTCCTCGCCGTTTACATCCATATGTTCCGCGGCCTGTACTACGGCTCATACAAAGCCCCGCGCGAACTGCTCTGGATCTTGGGCTGCGTGATTTACCTGCTCATGGTGGCCACGGGTTTCCTTGGCTATACGCTGCCATGGGGTCAGATGTCCTTCTGGGGCGCGACGGTCATCACCAACCTGCTTGGCGCGCTGCCGCTTATCGGCGAGAGCATCAAGAATTGGCTGTCGGGTGGCTTCTCGATCGATCAACCGACGATCAACCGCTTCTTCTCGCTGCATTACTTGCTGCCGTTCGTCATCGCCGGCGTTGTCGGCCTTCACGTTTGGGCGCTGCATGAAGCAGGACAGAACAACCCGGTTGGCGTGGAAGTGAAGTCCAAGGCCGATACGGTGCCGTTCACGCCGCACGCGACGATCAAAGACCTCTTCGCGACGACTTTGTTCGTGATCCTGTTCGCCGTGTTCGTGTTCTACATGCCGGACTCGCTCGGTCACGCCGACAACTTCATTCCGGCCAACCCGCTGCAGACGCCGCCAGAGATCGTCCCTGAATGGTACTTGTTGCCGTTCTACGCGATCTTGCGCGCATTCGACTTCAATATTGGCCCGATCGACTCCAAGCTCGCTGGCGTGCTCGCCATGTTCGCTTCAATCGGCGTGATGTTCATCCTGCCGTGGCTCGATACGTCCCGCGTGCGCTCGATGCGCTATCGCCCGATCGCGCGTCAGTTCTTCGTCATCTTTGCGGTCGTGTGCTTTGCGCTCGGCTGGTGCGGTGGCCAGAACCCCGGCAAAATTCTGCTGAAGGCGGGCCAGTTCACGGCGAACTTGAACTGGGTCCAAGGCGGCCAAGTCACAGAACAACCGATCACCGCGGCAAGCGAGTCCGAGTGGCAGCAGGCTGCGGACGCGGCAATCGCTGCGGCCCGCTCTGGCGGCGCCTCGATGACCGCCGTCACCCGCACAGGTGCGATGACCGGCACGATCACCAGCGTGAGCGGCGGCAGCGAAGAGTCACGTCCGCTCAGTGCTGAGTCATCAGAACTGCTCGAAGAGCACATCACCGAAGTGAAGGAAGAGGTTGGTCAAGCCACGCCGTTCTTCACGATCGAACGCACCTCGCCGGCGCGCTTCACGGTGACGAACTTCTCGTTGCTACTGACGATTTACTACTTCCTCTTCTTCCTTGTGATCCTGCCGGTGCTGGGCCTGCGCGAGCGGCCTGACCGCGTGCCCGACACGATCGCAAAGCCCGTCACGCAGGGGGCATCGTAATGTTGCGCGCACTTTCCGCCGCTGCGGCGCTTATCGTCGCCGGCTTCGGCGTCGCTTGGGCTTCGGCCGAAGCTCGGCATCCAGAGAAGTACGCCTTCTCGTTCGATAGCCCGCTTGGGTCATACGACATGGCTGCCGTTCAACGCGGCTTCCAGGTCTACAATCAGGTCTGCTCGAACTGTCACTCGATGAACCACCTCGCGTATCGCCATCTTGGCGAAGAAGGTGGTCCGTTCGCGCTCTACATGGTCCGCAACCATGAAACGGGCGCGATGGAGCCGCATGTCGGCAAGCCTGAGCACGGTGGCACATTCGTCGAAGTCACGGACAATCCGTACGTCCGCGCGATCGCGTCGAGCCACATGATCAGCGACATTGATCCGACGTCAGGCCAACCGACCGATCGTCCGGGCCGCATCTCGGATCACTTCCGTCGTCCGTTCCCGAACGAGATCGCTGCGCGCGCCTCGAACGGTGGCGCGGCGCCGCCTGATCTCTCAGTGATTACGTCGGCTCGCCATGGCGGGGCGCAATATGTGCGCTCGCTGTTGATGGGGTTCACGGGCGAAAGCGAAGGTACGCTGCACGACAATCCGTATTTCCCAGGCGGACGCCTCGCCATGGCGCCGCCGCTCGCCGATGGCGCTGTGCCGTACGCCGATCCGGAAACGCCGCAAACTGTCGAGCAATACGCGACTGACGTCGCGACGTTCCTGCAATGGTCGGCCGATCCGCACATGGAGCAACGCAAGCGCCTCGGCTTTGTTGTGCTCGCATTCTTGTTCGTTCTCGCGGTCCTGCTCTACCTCTCGTACAAGCAGGTCTGGCGCGGCGAGAGCCACTAAGGCTCAGCAACACTAAACGGAAACGCCGGCCTTGAGCCGGCGTTTTTGTTTTTTACGCCGCGCCACGTCTCTGCATCATGCATCCGCACACACCATCACCGGCATCTCCTGCCCAACGACAGGAGAATTCGGGTCATGTCTGCGGCAACTAAGGGGAAGGGCGCAGCGATTGCTGCTGCGCTCGCATACGTACTGCTTTGGGGTGGCGCGACCGCTTATCTCTATGCAACCGGCGGCGACTGGAGCACCGGCGTTGCTGTCATCGCGATCTTCGGATTGGGCCTGGGCGGCGTCGCTTGGCTGTTGACGCGCGGCGCCGATGCGCCACGCATTGAGGTCAAACGCCCTGCGGTCGAGAGCGGCGCGATCATCGTTTACCTCGCGCTCTACGCCGTGCTGTTCCTCGGCTTTGGCATGACATGGGCGCGCCAAGTGCTGCCCGCAGGTCAGCAGCAAGAGTTGCTGGTGATGGGCTTGAAGCTCGGCGTGCACATCGTATTGCCCGCGCTTCTGCTCATGCTGCTCGGCGCCAAACTTGGACCTATCACGCAGCTTGGGCTGAGCGGCCGCAAGTTCTGGCGCACGTTCATCGTGCTCGGCCTCGTCATCTTGGCGCTTGTCTGCGTGATCACGCCGAGCCTGAAGCAAATCTCAGGCATTCCGCCGACATTCGACACCATGATCTGGGCCGTACCGCTCGGCTTCATCTGGATCACGCTTGAAGCAGGCGCGTGCGAAGAATTTCTCTTTCGTGGAATTCTGCAAACGCGGCTCACGTCATGGTGCAACTCTGCTTGGGCGGGCGTCATCGTGACGTCGCTGATCTTTGGACTAGCTCACGCACCAGGTCTCTTCATGCGCGGCGGCCCTGACGTCGACGGTTGGAGCACTGATCCGCTTCAGGTGATCGCACACACCATTGCGGTGCTCTCGCCGATCGGGCTCACCTTCGGTCTGATCTACGCGCGCACCAAATCGCTGCTATTGGTCATTCTGCTGCACGGCTTGGTCGACGTGCTGCCGAGCCTCGCTGAATTTGTTCAAACCTGGAGATAAGCGCGCAACGAAAAGAGGCGCGACTTGCGTCGCGCCTCTTTCGAGTTCGTCCGTAGATGCTGGCTACGGTGCGCTCGCGCTCACACCGGTCGGCGTCACCGTATCCACCGGCAATGGCCGTGCGACCGGGCCGCCGTTGATCGTTGGCGTGGCGGCTGCGTTTACATCGACAGTGCTCGCCGTTTCGCTCGGGAGCTCCTGACGGGCGGCGCTTGCCGGCGCGTATTGGATCACGCCATTCACGCGCCCAGCGCGGGGGCCGCGCCGTTGCGAAGCGGTTTGGCGGCGCTCATTTCCCGGCAATGCTTGCGCCAGGAATTGCGTCACGTTGATCAACGCCGGCGTGTCGCGAACGCCCGGATCCGGCACATCGGCGTAAAAGATGTGCTGGCCCAACGTTTGGCGGCCTTGGCCGATGCGCGCCCAGCGCGGTCGCACGCCGCGCGTGTGATAAAAGAGGGCGCCGCCTGTGGGATCAATGGATTGGCCGCTTAGAACTTCGCGCGAGACACGCTCTGCAACGATCCATTCTGGATCGGTGGCGATGCTCGAAGGGTCGCGCGCCAGATTTTGCACAATGCGGCGGTTCGGGTCATTGCGATTCCATACGGAGAACTGCTTCGGCGAGAGGATCACTGTCGAGAGATCTTCGCCAAACCGCGGACCGATGCGGTTGACCATGACGTGCGCAACGGCGCGCATGCCGCCTTCACCTTCGCTGCGTGCTTCGCCCCAAACGGTGGCGGCTAGCAAGCGCACTTCATCTTCGTTGAGCACGCGAGGCTCTTCCGTGGACAGTGTAGTTCCTGAGGGTTCCGCAGGAACGAAACCGATGATCGGCCGTTCACCGCTCACAACAGCCGCGAGCGCGTCCGGATAAAGGGCGAAGTTCATGGCGGCAGCGAGGACGAGAACGCCGCCCGCACCGAGTGCGTGCAGCGAATGTTTCATCGAGTGCGCCTTCGCGCGGGCTCGAGCATTTTTCTTGTTCGAACGGGTAAGTCCGATCCAGCGAGCAGCCATCGTGGTCTCTCTACAGCGCGCGGCGCGCCAAACGCGCCGTGGTTGAAAAAAATCAAGTTGGTGTGGACCCGCTCGCAGCACGTGCGGACACAAGGCGTGTTCTACGTGCTCACAAGGCGAGAATTGGGCGCAGCGCTGACGAATACAGTCAAAACGCCCCGACTTTCCTTGCTTTTCTGTCAGAACTATCCGTTCGACATAGGCTGACAAGCATTGTTCCTTACGAGACGTATAGGAAAGCGCGTCTTTGCTTGCGGTCAGAGTCTCGTTTCTAGCACGCCAAATGCGCGCCTAGCGCGCGTTGAACGCGCCGCGATCGCGCAGCTAATTGCGTGTGGTTCGCAACAAGCGTATGGCCGGTTCCATGAAAATCCTTCTGCCTCTGGCGCTTGCGCTCACGCTTACGGCCGCTGCCTGCGGACAGCGTGAGCCCGAACACAACATGACGCCCGTCGCGACACCGAATGCCGCGAGCGAGGATGCTGACTTCGCGATGCGCCTTGTGCTGATCGAAGGCCATTTGCAGGTCGGCCGAGAGTTGATCGAGGCCGGGCAGACGCAAAATTCGCTCCCGCACTTCGGGCACCCGGTGCGGGAACTCTATAGCGACATGATCCCCGTCATCGTTCACCGCGGCGGCGCACAATTCGACCGTGACCTGATCGAACTTGAGGGCCTCGCTGCGCGCGAGAATAATTCAGAGACCTTCCGCACCGCGTTCGATGCGGCGCTCGCAAAGGTGCATGCGGCGCGCGATCTGATACCGGCGGAGAAATGGGCCGATGATCAATTCGTTCTTGGTCTAGTGGCCGACACTGCAAACGTCGCCAGCCAAGAATATCGCCACGCGCTCGTTGGCGGGCGCATTGATAGCTTGATCGAATATCACGACGCACGCGGCTTCATCTTCCGCCTGAACGACATTCTCAATGCACATCAGAGCACCGACCCGCGCCTTACGCAGGCTGCTGCGATTGTCGCTGAACTCCGCGCCTTCGTTGAGCCTCTGAACCCGCCGAACCCGCCGCGCGCAACCGACGTACAGTTTGAAGAAAAGGCCGCAGCGCTCCGCGCGCTTGTTGGAGCCGCGCCGGCGCAATGAACCCGTACAGCGATTTTAGCGTCCCGTGGTTCGATGCGTTCTTACTGTGGCTGAGCGCAACCGACTTGCGGGAGTTTTTCTATCGCTTCGAGGATTTCGACTGGCTCTTCGTTTTCGCTCACGTCGCTTCGGCTGCCGTATTACTGGGCTCAATCCTGATCGTTGATCTGCGGATCATTGGTGTGATGCGGGAGATCAGTCTTCGCAAGCTCGCTAGACTCGCTTTGCCGTGGTCCATTGGTGGCGCGATCATCGCGCTGCTCAGCGGCTCGGTGCTCTTGCTGTTCGATCCGATCGCCGTTGGCGTTCACACGTACTTCCTGCCGAAGATGGGGCTGATCCTGCTCGGCCTGCTCAACGCAATCGCATTTCACCGCCTCTACAATCTGGATGTCGCCGAAACGCCGTCAGCGCGCACGCGCTTGGCCGGCGTGCTCTCGATCGCCTTGTGGGCCGGCGTATTCCTCTGCGCCTCGCTCAACGGCACGGAGCGCATTTCCAGCACCAGCCACGCTGAACTGACGCATTAAAAAAGCCCCGGCCGGAGCCGGGGCTTTCAATTCGATCAAATCGAAGGTCTCAACGAATTTCGTTTTGGCTCTTCACGATTTTGCCGACGAGACCGTAGGCTTTCGCTTCTTCGGCCAACATCCAATAATCGCGATCGACGTCGCGCTTGATTTTGTCGGCGGGCTGGCCCGTCGCGTTGGCGAAGATCTGGTTCAGACGCTCGCGCATACGCAGGATTTCGCGCGCCTGGATTTCAACGTCTGACGCCATGCCGCCGACGCCGCCGCGCGGTTCATGAAGCAGGAAGCGCGTGTTCGGCAGGCAATAGCGGTTCTCGCGTTCAGCGGCGCAATAGATGAGCGCGCCGGCGCTCGCGACCCAGCCGGTGCCAAGCATGCGGACAGGCGCGTTGATGAACTTGATCACGTCGTGGATCATGTCACCGCTCTCGACGTGACCGCCGGGCGAAGAGATCACGAATGTGATCGGCTCTGCATTCTGCGCAGAGAGAGCGAACAAGCGCTCGGTCACGCGGCGCGCTTGGATATCGTTCACTTCGCCGGTCAGCATCACGACCCGTGCTTCGAACAGCGCCTTCTCAATGACGTCAGGGGCATTGCGGCCGTCCGCCGGGTTTTTGTCTTTGTCGTCTTCGTCGTCGAGGCGGGTGATCGAACCGATCATTTCGTGGCTCCTGTTGTGGACGAACAGGTAGGCGGGTTCGCGGGGTTTTCCAACCGCTTCCCTGGCGGCGCTGCGCAGTGGGCGCACATCGTTGCGGCAAGCGAAGGAAAGCAGGTGGTTTTCCACAGCATGGGGTACGGGAGCGGTCTGTCGCAAACACTCCCGCGCTGTGAAACCAGCGCTATAACGCGTCCAAGGGGGACACGACCCAATGCTGGACAAAGAGCTCACCTTTCGCGGCCTCATCCTTGGCGCGATCATCGCCGCCGTCTTCACGGCGGCGAATGTTTATCTGGGACTGAAGGTTGGCTTGACGATCGCGTCGTCGATCCCGGCGGCCGTCATCTCGATGGGCATTCTGCGCGCGTTCAAGACCGGCAACATCCGTGAGAACAATATCGTGCAAACCGTCGCCTCCGCCGGCGGCACGTTGTCTTCGATCGTGTTCGTGCTGCCGGGCTTGGTGATGCTTGGCTATTGGAACGGGTTTCCGTTCTGGGCGACGTTCCTGGTTTGCACACTTGGCGGCTTTTTGGGCGTGATGTTCTCGATCCCGCTGCGCCGCGCGCTGGTGGTGAACACGCCGCTGCCGTTTCCGGAAGGCGTCGCTGCGGCGGAAGTGCTGAAGGTTGGCGCGCATGGCGATGAAGCTTCGCCCAATGCGCTGGAGCGCGAGAAGGGGCCGCTGATTGTGCTGTGGGCCGCGCTCGTTGCGGCGTTCATGCAGATCGTGACGTTTACGGGCGCTGCTGCGGCGACGCTGACGAAAACATTTCGCACTGGGGTTTATGCAGCGACTGGCGTCGATTTTGGCTTCTCGCTGGCGTTGCTCGGCGCGGGGCATTTGGTTGGTTTGTCGGTTGGCATTGCACAGCTCATCGGCGTGCTGATTTGCTGGGCGGTGTTTGTGCCGATGTGGACGCACGTCGACCCCGGCGGCGATGTTGCGGCGGTGGTCACCGAGACATGGCGGCGTGTGCGCTTTGTGGGCGCGGGCGCGATTGGCGTTGCGGCGATCTGGAGTTTGATCAAGCTGGTGAAGCCGGTGATCGACGGCATGATCGCGACCGCGCAAGCGAACAAAGCGCGCGGCAGCGCCAGTGGCGCTTACGAAGATCGCGATATTCCGAGCCTTATGATTGTGGGGATCAGTGCGCTGTCGCTCGCAGGCGTCGGGTGGTTGCTGTGGGATTTCATGCAAGGCACGCCGCTGGCTGCGATGTCGCCGGTGCTGATCGGCGGCGGCTTGATCTACGTGGTGGTTGTCGGATTTTTTGTGGCGACGGTGGCGGGCTATATGGCGGCGCTGATTGGCGCTTCGAACAGTCCGGTCTCAGGCATTGGTATTCTTGCCACCGTGATCGGGGCGTATTTGCTCTCGCTCTTTGTTGCGCCAAGCCTTGGTGTTGGGGCGACGCAGGCGCTGGTGGCGTTCGCGCTGTTTTCGGTGTCGATCGTGTTCACGGTGGCGACGATCTCGAATGACAACTTGCAGGATTTGAAGACCGGGCAATTGGTCGGCGCTTCGCCGTGGAAGCAGCAGGTGGCTTTGCTGGTTGGCGTGGTGGCGGGCTCGATCGTCATTCCGCTCATTCTGAATGTGCTGAACCATTCATACGGATTTCCGGGCGACCCTAATCGCGATGCGGTGATGGCTGAGCCGCTGAACGCGCCGCAAGCGACGCTGATTTCGACGATTGCTTTGGGCGTCCTCAACGCCAACCTGGATTGGTTCACCATTGGCATCGGCGCTGGCCTTGGCGTTGCGCTTTGTGTTCTGGATGAAATTCTCGGTGCGTTGAAGCTGATGCGTCTGCCGCCTTTGGCGGTTGGCATTGGTATTTATCTGCCGATGTCGTCGACCATTGCCGTGACGTTCGGCGCGATCACGGGCTGGTTCTATGAACGCGCGGCGAATAAGAGCCCCAACGCGGAGATGCTGAAGCGCTTTGGTGTGCTGATGGCGTCGGGGCTTATCGTCGGCGAGAGTATGCTGGGCGTGTTGAACGCGGCAGTGGTGGCGGCCACCGAGAACGACGCGCCGTTCCGGCTGCCGTTCTTCGGCGAAGGCTTTGCGCCGATTGCCGAGATCATCGCGGTGGTGATGTTCGTGGTGCTTACGTTCGGGCTTTATCGCTGGGTGTGGGCGCAAACGAAGTCGCGCGCCAAGTAACGCATGAGCGACGTCTTCATCTCGTATAAGCGCGAGGACAAAGCTCGCGTTGAGGCGCTCTACACGCTGCTGCTCGACCTCGACGTGCCGGTGTGGTTCGACGCCGGTATCGAAGTGGGCGTGGAGTGGGAGAGCCGTATTCTCGAACAGATCGAGACGGCCAAGGCTGTGATCGTGTGTTGGAGCTTTGCTGCGGTGTCCTCGCATTGGGTGGCGCGCGAGGCGAAGATTGGATTGGATCGTGGGATACTGGTGCCGGTGACGATCCATCCCTGCGCGCTGGTATCGCCGTTCGATGCGCTGCAATCGGCCGATCTCACGCGCTGGGATGGTACGCCGGACGACGCAGAGATTCAGAAGGTGTTGCTACGCCTTGGCCTTTTGCTCGGCAAAAAGAACATCGCCCGCAACGCACGCTTGCGCGGCGGTGGTCAGAAGGAAGCGATGGTCGATTTGATGCGCTCGTTGCTCGTCGACCGAGCGCTTACCGGCGGGACGCCCCTTACTTATAAAGAAGCCGAAGAGGCCCTTCGTTCCGCCGCGCGCGAGGAAGACTTGCACATTGGTGAGTTCGACCAACACTCACTCTGGGGCGCACTCGATGCGATCGCGGAGCAATGCCGCCGTCGCCGCGAACCGCCTCTCGATGTGCTCGTCGTCAGCAAGGACACTGGCCGCCCAGGTCGCGGGTATTGGCAAAAGCACGCTTTCCTGCCGGGCGATGGCGATGAGTTGGAGAAGCAGGTCTTCGAGCGTCACCTTGCAGCGGTGCGCGCTTCGGATTGGAGCAGGGACGTTTAGATCAGGACATCCAAACGCTGCAGACCGTTGAAGAACGGCAGCGTTCGCTTCTCCGGTCTCTCGTCCGGCCGCGCCAAGCGCAGGTGCGGGAAGCGCTGGAACAGCTTCACCAACGCGGCCTGCGCTTCGATCCGCGCCAAAGGCGCACCGATGCAGATGTGCGATCCCCCGCCGAAGGCCACGTGTGGGCCTGGTTTGCGGGAGACGTCAAAGGCGTCGGGGTTTTCGAAGATGTCCGGATCGTGATTGGCGGAGCGAAGCAGCGAGATCACCGATTGTTTTCCCTTCACGGGGCAACCGCCAATTTCCATGTCGTGCGGCGTGACGCGCGCAGTAATGTCGACCGGCCCATCGAAACGCAAAATCTCCTCGACGACTGGAGCGACGATGCCGGGATCGGCCTTCAGCTTCGCCAACTCAGCAGGGTGCGTTAGCAGCGCGTAGACGCCGTTGCCGATGAGATCGCTGGTGGTGAGGTTGCCGCCGACGAGAAGCCCGATCAGATTTGAAATGATCTCACGGTCCTTCAGTTGCGCGCCTTCCGCCTGCAGCTTCACGACGTCGCTGATGAGATCGTCTTTCGGATTGGCGCGGCGGTCGGCGATTTGAGCTTCGAAATAGGCGCTGATCGCTTCGCCGGAACGCGAGAGGTACGCTTCCTGATCCGGTGTGCGGAAGGGGTTCAACACCTGGATGACGCCTTCGGACCAGTCACGAAACTCGCTGCGGCGTTCGATGTCGACGCCAAGGATAGCGCCGATGACGTCGATCGGGAGCGGGATGGAAAAATCGCCGAGCACGTCAAAGCCGCCGCGCGGTTCGACGGCGTCGAGCTTTTCATCGATGATTTCATCGACGAGCGGTTTGCATTTGGCGGCGCGCGCATAAAGCGCCTTAGCGATGGGCGGGCGGACGCGTGAATGATGTGGCTCGTCCATGAGCAGGATCGAGTTGGAGCGCTTCTCGCCGGTCTCGGGATCAGCTTCAAAGCTTTCCATGAGGCGCTGATTGAACGGACCTGGCGGATCGACCTTGTCCGGCCCGCGAAGCATAGTGCGATCGTTCAGTAACTCGCGCGCGAGCTTGTAGCGCGTGATGACGTGCGATCCGGCCATGTCGTCGCGATACACTGAGTGGCTTTGGCGCAGCTTGCGGTAGAGCGCATGCGGATCGTCGCGGAACGCCGGATTAAGCGGCGTGAGCTGCAGGATCGGGGGCGGTGGATCATCGGCCATTCAAGAACCCTGCGCCTCGCATGCTCGGCTCGCAAGCTGACGCGAACGTCAGGCGCGCTTTTCCTCAAGCATCTTTGTAAGCCGATCCACTGCCGCGGTCAGCTGTGCGATTTCCTGCTCGCGTAACAGATCGATCTTCTCGTGCAGCGTCTCGATTTCTAGCTCGGCTTTACAGTTGATGTCGTAGTCCTCGATGCTGCGCCGGCGGTCGATCTCAGCCTGCCGGTTTTGGCTCATCATGATCACAGGTGCGGTATAGGCCGCCTGAAACGAAAGCAGCAGATTGAGTAAGATGAACGGGTAGGGATCTACGCGAGCCGAACTCACTGCATTGAACGCGATCCATGAAAACAGTAGCGCGCTCTGGATGAGGATAAATCGCCAGGACCCCACGACATTGGCCACGGTGTCCGCCGCGCGTTCGGCGAAGCCCTTGGGCGCCAAGATGTCCGGCGGCGTTGGGCGCTCCCGTGCGCGCTCGCGCAATTGATCAAGCAGGTCCTGTGCGGTGTCGGTCATGGATGCGCTCCGGCAAACAAGCAGTGAGCTTAATCCGCAATACGGTCAAACAGTGCATTGAAACTGGCTACCGCTGCAGCTGGGCCATCTGGATGTGTCCAAACGCCTGCTGACGCCGCGATGAAATCCGCTCCAGCGCGCACCAAAGGCTCGGCGTTCTCGGTGGTGATGCCGCCAATCGCGACGCATGGCGTTTCCATCGTTTCTTGCCAGATGGCGAGAAGCTCTGGATCGGCCCAGTGCGATGGATCTTTAGTGCTGGTTGGGTGGAATGCGCCGAAAGCTACGTAGTCAGCGCCGGCTTCCGCAGCTGCGTAGGCGAGGTCGCGAGAGTCGTGACAGGTGACGCCGACGATGCGGTCCTTGCCCATGAGACGGCGCGCTTCGGCGTAGCTTGCATCACTCTGACCGACATGGACGCCGTCAGCGTCCAGTCGTGACGCAAGGTCAGGACGATCGTTCAAGATGAAGGCCGCTTCGGCGGCGTGCACGACAGGCTTGAGTGCAGCGCCAATGCGCAAAATCTCAGCGTCCGGCTTATCCTTCAAACGCAACTGCACACACGCGACGTCGCCGCCGCTCAGCGCATCTTCAAGCGCGCGCGAAAAGGCGTCCAGCGCGAACGTTGGCGGCGTGATCAGATAGAGGCGGGCTCGACGGCTCATGTGTAGCCGTCCATACTGTTCAGCGCGGGACTGATCCAGGGGGAGACGGATGAAACTGCAAGCTTTGGCGCTGGTAGGCGCCGTTTTCGCGTTGGCCGCGCTGGCGAGTTGCGAGACGATGAGCGCCGAAGAGTGCGCCACCGCTGACTGGCGCTCGCTTGGCTATGCTGATGCGGATCGCACCGGTGCTGGCAATCTGGCGAACCGCGCCGAGAGCTGCGCGGAAAAAGGCATCAGCGCAGACGCCCAAGCCTATCACCTCGGCTTTGAAGACGGCCTACGCGCTTTCTGTCAGCCGCCGCGTGGCTTTGATTTCGCGCGCCGCGGCGGGTCGTTCAACGGCTATTGCCCCGCCGACCTCGATCAGGATTTCCGCTACGCGTACGGCGACGGCCGCCGCGTCTATGATTTGCAACAGAGCATCAGTGCGGCGCAGAGCGCTGTCGACACTGCCATCCGGCGTCGCAACGAGATCGATGACAACATTCGCGGGCAAGAAGGCTTGCTGCAAGCCGCCACGACCGATCCCGAGCGCAACCGCATTCGCGATGTGATCGAAGGCATGCGTCGCGAGCGGCGTGACGTGAACGACGATCTCCGCGTCGCGCAAGAGCAAGTGCCGCGTCTGAACTATCAGATGAACGTGTTGCGCAGCGAACTGGGCGGCCGCTGGGGAGCGTCCTGGTAGTTCGCTAGTTCGAGGCTTTGCGGCCGAAGGAGCCGGCAATTGCGGGGCGCATAGGAGCCGCTTGCGATGCCGACATTGTGCGGACCGGCGTTTGTTGTGTTGGCGCCTGCGTTTGCTTCTCGCGCGCGGCGATGGCGCGCTCGATAGCGCTTTCGGCACTGGTCATGCCCATGCCCGGAATTGGCTTTGCGGTTTTGCTCGGTGTGCCAGGAATCGGACTGCCTGAGGGAGAGCCGCTGCCACCTCCCGGTGGCGGGCCATACTTGTTCGCGCCCTCTTTGCCCGGCATGCAGCCGAGATCGACGAGCATGAAAATGTTGACCGCCTGCGTGACCAGCATCCACACGCCGACAGACGCTACAGCTTGCTCTGGCGTTTGACCGCCCGCGAGCGACGTAACGATCGTGGTCGTGATCATCATCGCCGGCAGCATCGGCAGCATGGTCCACAATCCGCTGCGTCCGCGGTCGTGAAAGCGCTTTGTCTGCAGGGCCAAGCCAACCCAGCACATTAGGAAGAGTGGAGGGCCAATGACGAGGCCCATCACCGATACGAGGTGCAAGAACCCTGCGGGCGTCTTTGCAATATCTTCTGTCGGTATGAACATCACACCGAGCACGAACATGAGCAGGATGCCGGCAAAGCCCGCACCAAGATTGCCGTACCAAAATTGAGCGCGGTTGATGCGCCCTTTGAATCCGAAAAGCAGAGAAACCAAATTCACGAGCCGCCGCTCCCGCAATTTCGAGAGACGGTAGCCCGAGAGGGATTAATATCGCGGATAGATTTGGATTATTCGTAGTTAAGCGCAGGCAGTCTTCTGTTTACGCTGTTGTACAAAGTGAAACGGCCCCGCTTCGAGGAGCGAGGCCGTTCAACGTTTGTCGAGAAACGCGGTTACGCCGCTTGTTGGCGCTCCAGCTTCTCGGTCCACTGGCCTTGCGACGCGAGGCCGTTCATTCGGGCGCGGTGCAGGAAGGCGCGTTGCGCGGCGGCGGTGTTTTCGCTCTTGCCGCTCCAGGCCTTTTGCGGCGCGGCTTGTAGTGCGCGGCCGTAAGAGAACGTCATCTTCCATGGGAAGCCGCCGATCTCGTTCATGCGCGAAAGGTGCGCGGTGGCGAGTTCGTCCGATTGGCCGCCCGAAAGATAGGCGATGCCCGGTACCGAGCTCGGCACCGTGGCTTTCAGCGCGGCGATGGTGCGCTCAGCGACTTCATCGACGCTGGCTTGGCGGACGCTGCCCTTGCCGGCGACGATCATGTTCGGCTTCAGCACGATGCCTTCGAGCGCGACGCGCTGTTCGGCGAGTTCGTTGAACGTCGTCTGCAGCATCCAGCGCGTGACTTCATCGCAGCGGGCCGCGTCGTGATTGCCATCCATGAGCACTTCCGGCTCGACGATCGGCACGATCTGCTCTTGCTGGCAGATGCGCGCGTAGCGGGCGAGGGCGTGCGCGTTTGACTTGATGCAGGTCCAGGTCGGGATGCCGTCGGCGATATCGATCACAGCGCGCCACTTCGCG